>NZ_CALUMA010000046.1 GCF_944321625.1 uncultured Slackia sp. | reverse complement strand
ACAGGCTGCTGCGCAGCGGCGGACGGCTGCTCGACGACAGCGATCCTCGTTCCGCACGTGGAGCAGAAGGCGGCGCCCTGCGTCAGCGCGCTGCCGCAGGTGGGGCACACGAGCGTGGCAGCCTTTGCCTCGGCGGCCTCCTTGGCGATGCGGTCAAGCTCCGCCTGGGCCTGCGCCTTGTCGGCCTCGCACTGCGCAATGCCCGCAAGAATCTCTTCGCGGCCCGCTTTCAGGGCAGGATCGTTGCAGACCATGCTGTACAGGCTTTCACCCAGCTGTGCCATGTAGTCGCGACGCTTGCGATCCGCCTCGCCCAGCTTGAATTTCAGGCTTGCAGAGTCGGCGAAACGCGTAGCGCCTGCCTGCGCCTTGCTGAACGCGCTGCTCAAATCGTCAAGAATTCCCATGATGTTCTCCTTACCGCGGTCATTCGCACCGCACCGTCTATCGACAGGCCTTTCGGCCTCTTTTCTTTCTTAGGCCGCTTTCGCATCCATCATCTCGCGATACGCGCCGTAAGCAACACTGTTGGTGGACACCTCGATGTCGTTTTCCGATCCATCGGCAAATCGGCGGCGGAACTTGACCATACGCCCCGTGCGCGCCACCGCGAGCGCCGCACCCAGCGCGAACGCAAACGGCGAGGCGAACATCACGACCGTCCACATCAAAGCCACCGCAGCGCCCGCCAAGCTCGCTAGCGAGATGAGCCATGCCACCACCGAGAACACCGCGATAAGCACGGCCTGCATCACGAGCGCGCCCAGAAGCGCAATGATATAGGCGGGAAGCAGGCGCAGCCCATCATGGAGGCGAATCAGCGCCTCGCCGGCAATCACCGCCGCAGGCAAGGGCGAATTCAGCACTCTGCCAAGGATGTCCATCCAATCGGACGTCGCTCCGGCTTGAATGAATGCGAACTGCACGATGAGCACGATAACGAAGGCCACGCAGGACACAAGCGGGAAGCACCGCTTGAACCGCTGCGGCCAGGGCTCTTCGGCAGGCAGCTCGCCGAGCGCCTTCACGTGCACGAGCTTGCCATGGGGCGAGCGGAACGAACCCGAACGCACGGTGCGGCCAAGGCCCGAGAGCTCGTCGTTTTTCACGATGACCCACCCGAGCACGCCCGCGACAATCACCACGGCTATCAGAATGCCCATGCGCCCCACTCCCTTTCGAATCTCGAACGCGTCGGCACGCCAATCTTACCAGAGCCGCGGTGCCGCCCGTTTCCGCAATCGCCGCGTGGCAAGCTTCGTTACGAAATCGAAACCGCCGCGTCACGCAGAGCGCATTCCAGACCCCATGCCCCGATCAACATCCGGGGTTTTACGCGAAATCGAGCCAAAACCGCGTAAAACCCAGGATGCGATGGCATACCCCATCCCCTCCCCCAGGAATCCATCACGCTCGCCAGATCCCCTCGTTCAATGATTCCCCTCGGCGATGTTTGCCGCCGCTCGCGCATGCTTGACGTTTTTCGAGAATTTTGCATGCGGCGAGCCTTCAGGGCAATAAATCCCCGAACGCTGACGAAGTGCGGAGTTCTTCTGCCGTATGATATGCGCATGCAGAAAGCGGCACGTGCCGCAGGGCGAAGAGAAAGCGAGTAGGAATGTTCACCATCAGCAATTTCCTCGAGAACGATGACGTCACCGTCGTTGACGAGCTGGGAACCTTCAAGGTCATCGAATGGAAGCGCGACTTGAGCGTGAACGCCGAGACGGCCATCACCGCGTATTTCGCCAGCGAGATGAACGTGCGTCGCCGCCAGGTGGTGTGCGACCTGCGCCAGGCGCCCATCACCGTGCAGGCGGGCGCCATGCAGTGGATGGCGGGCGACGTGCGTCTGTCGTCCGGCGTCAAGGGCGCGGGCGACCTGTTCACCAAGGCGCTGCGCGGCGCGGTGACCAAGGAAAGCGCCATCAAACCCGAATACGAGGGCACCGGCATCATGGTGCTCGAGCCTACGTACCGCTATATCATCCTGATCGATGTTGCCAACTGGGGCAACTCCATCGTGCTCGATGACGGCATCTTCCTGGCCTGCTATTCCAGCCTGCAGCACCAGACCATCATGCGCTCCAACATCTCCTCTGCCGTTGCGGGCGGTGAAGGCCTCTTCAACCTGGGCCTTCAGGGATACGGCGCGCTGGCCATCGAATCGCCCTGCCCCAAGGAAGAGCTTATCGAAATCACGCTCGACAATGACGTGGTGAAGATCGACGGCAACATGGCACTTGCCTGGAGCGGCTCGCTCGACTTCACGGTGGAGCGTTCCGGCAAGTCGCTCATCGGGTCGGCGGCGTCGGGTGAAGGCCTGGTGAACGTCTACCGCGGCACCGGCAAAGTGCTCATGGCGCCCACTGCGTTCTAAATAATCCGCCACATCAAGCAAAAAAATCGAAGGGGCGATGCGATATCGCCCCTTCTTTCTGCGCCCACATTGCAGGTTTTACCCTTCGATCCAGCGCTCTCCGAGGTGAGCGGGCTTGCCGAAGGTGCCGTGATAGTCCGAACCGCCGGTTACGAACAGGCCGAACTGATTGGCAAGATTCTGCGCATGCTCCTCGTCGGCCGCATCGTGGTCGTGGTGGTACTTCTCGATGCCCGATAGGCCGCACGACACAAGCTCGGGCACAAAATCCCAGCTGTCCATCTGACCAGGATGCGCGAGCACGGGCAGGCCCCCGTCTTCAACGATGGCACGCACCGCATCGCGCGCGTCCACATACTCGATATCTCGATCAGCGATGCCGCCGCCCTTGAAGAGCGCATTGTAGAGCGCCTTATAGGCCGGCGTGCCATAAGGCTCGTCGATAAGCGCAGCCATGATGTGCTGTTTGTAGGCGCACGTGGAGGCGCTGGACAGGCGTTCGAAGGCCTCCATATCCACGTCGTATCCGGCACGAATAATCTGCTCCAGCTGCCACCGCGTATTCGCATCACGCTTTTCAAGCGTTGGCGTGCACAGCGCCGCAATCGCGGGAGCATCCTCGGAAAGCCCCAGACCCAGCACATGCACCTTGCGGTCGCGTTCGAAGTCGTACGCGCTTATCTCGATGCCGCCAATCACGCGCACGCCGGATTCTTCTGCCAAGCGAGCCGCTTCGGCCAAGCCATGCGTCGTATCGTGGTTGGTGAACGCAATATGCGAAAGCCCCTGCTCCT
>NZ_CALUMA010000045.1 GCF_944321625.1 uncultured Slackia sp. | reverse complement strand
CCGGATAGGTGAGGTTGTCCGCCTTCACGAAGGGAGCGAGGTAGGTGTCAAAGGAGGAAAACGCCTGCGCGCCGGCCCATTCGTTCTGCATGATGCCCAAAAAGTTGACCATCTGGTTGCACAGCGTAGCCAAATGACGGGCAGGTTTGGACGAAATCTTACCGGGAACGCCGCCCAAGCCTTCCTCGATAAGCTGGCGCAGCGACCAGCCTGCGCAGTAACCGGTAAGCATGGACAGGTCATGCAAGTGAATATCGGCGTTGCGGTGCGCGGCGGCAACCTCGGGGTCGTACACCTCGGACAGCCAGTAGTTTGCGGTAATGGCGCCAGAATTGGACAGAATCAACCCGCCCACGGAGTACGTGACCGTGGAGTTCTCCTTCACGCGCCAGTCCTCCACGCGCACATAGCTGTCCACGAGCTTCTTGTAGTCGAGCAGCGTGGCCTTGGCGTTGCGCACGTTCTCGCGCTGCTTGCGGTAGAGGATGTAGGCCTTGGCGACGTCGGCGTAACCCGCCTCAGAGAGCACGGCTTCTACGCTGTCCTGAATGTCCTCCACACCGATCAGGTCGTCTTTGACCTTGGGCTCGAAATGTGCCGTCACGTTGAGTGCCAGCATGTCGATGATCGTGGGATGGTACTGCTTATCGCAGGCGTCGAAGGCCTTGGTGATGGCAGCGGCGATCTTCTTGATGTCGAATGCGGCAATGGAGCCATCGCGTTTGGTGACCTGGTACATGACTGCCTCTTTCCTTCGAGCCGCGACCCTCGCGAGCCGCGCGACAACTTCCAGCTATGAGCACTTTAGAGTTGGCCTTTTCGCGTAACCACCCGTGGTTTCAAAAAGTAACGAGTGCGATGTCAATCCTATCGCCTTGGCACGTTGAATGCAATATTTTGTTTTGTTAAGTCTTTGTTGACACAAGATATTGTGTATTCAGGTGGAAAACCTGGGGAAAACTAATACCACTATGAATGCGCATCTGGGCAAACGCCCGTGCCACGCCGCTCGCCGGATAGCCCTCGATAATGCATGACGCTCTCGCGCGCACGATGCCCACCTGCGGCAATGCGACATAGCTTATGCATTGTCGCCCGCGCGCTTTGCCCCACACCCGCCCTATGGTTTTCGGCGAGCGGCAGGTGTCGCGTTTGCAAGGCACGAAAACGCACCGAAAGACAAGCGCAAGCATCACGTTTGCAGAACATGGAAAACACCGCGGCGCACGGTAAGAAGCTACCGAGGCGCGCGGGCGTCGATAAACCTAATCCACCCCACGCACCTGAACGGCGGGCACAATTGCGCGCACATCATCGGCAAAGGCGTGCATCTCATCGGCGCTACAGGCATGAAACCGCCCCTGCCCGCCGATCACGCCGTCGGAATCCACAAACCCCTGCAAATACCACGCTTGCGCCCCCCGGATGTCGGACGCGATGGCGCGAAGATGCGCCGTATCATGCAGTTCGCGCACCACGGTCGTGCGGAATTCGTACGGCACCAAACCCTGCATCAAAAATGTCGCAGACTCCCTCACCGCCGCCATCAGGGACGGCGCATGCTCAGGGGCAACACCTATCGCGCGTGCAAAGCGAAGCTCGGCGGCGCTCGCCTCAAGTGACTCGCCGAATTCTCCATTGCGGTTGGCCCCACGCATCTCCCCAAGATTGCTGGAAAGCCGTTTTCCGTGTTCTCCCACAAGCTTATCAAGCGGGCCAACCTCATCAGCCGATACATTCGGCATGCCAAACGCCGCCTTCACGTCCATCGCCACGTAGTCCACCAACCCGCGCTCCACCAAATGCTCAAGCGTGGCAGGAAAACTCCCGTTCGTATCAAGCTTGACCGCGAATCCCATGTCTTTGAGCTCGGCGCAAAAATCGGCGATATCAGGCTGCAACAGCGGCTCGCCGCCCGTGATGCACACGCCATCCAAAACGCCGCGGCGCTTCTCCAAAAACGCGCGGATCTCGTCCAGATCCATGGCCGGGAACCCCTCGCGCCCCGGCACCACGAGCGAGGCATTGTGGCAAAACGGACACCGGAAATCGCACCCCGGACAGAACAGCGTAGCGGCCATATGCTCAGGAAAATCCAGCAACGTAAGCTTTTGAAGTCCCGCTATGCGCATACGTCCATCCTCCATCCGAGAACCGCCGACGCCGCCATCATACGCCTCGTGCGCGACGAACTCTCCAGCAATCGCTCGCCGTGCATGCAAAATCGCCGCCCGGACGGACGGCGATTGGTTGAAATCTTGAAATAGATTGCGAAAATCGCGAGAGATAACCCCTACTTCGTCGTCACGATGGGAATCTCTTCCTCGAACACCTCGTCCAGATTGTCCTCGTAGATGTAGTGCTTGGTCTCGCGCGCAATCAGGCCCGACAGCATGAGCACCATGATGATGTTGGGCACCGCCATCAGCGCGTTGCCGATGTCGGAGATGGTCCACACCACGTCGCCCACGCCCATGGCGCCCAGGAAGCCCACAATCACGTATACCACCTGATAGGGGCGCTGCGCCTTGCGACCGAACAGGTAGGTGGCGCAGCGGTTGCCGTAGTAGCTCCAGCCGATGACGGTGGAATACGCGAAGCAGATCATGCCCAGCACCAGCACCGGCGTGCCGATCACAGGGATGGTGGCGAACGCCGCGCTGGACAGCGCCGCGCCCTCGGACAGGCTTTCGCCCTGCACGATGCCGGGATTCGCCAGCATGGTAGCCACTAGCACGATACCGGTGAGAGCGCAGATGACCACGGTGGACCAGAACGTGCCGGTCATGGCCACAAGCGCCTGACGAGCGGGGTTCTTGGTGGCAGCGGCCGCCGCCACAATGGGGGCGGAACCCAAACCGGATTCGTTGGAGAACAGGCCGCGCGCGCAACCGAACTGCAGCGCCACCATGATGCCGCTGCCCACCGCGCCGCCAAACGCGGCCTTTGCGGTGAACGCGCATTCGAAGATCAGTGCGATGGCCTGACCCACGAACTGCCAGTTGTACACCAGGATGAAAAGGCATCCGGCGGTGTAGGCGATGGCCATGAACGGCACCAGCTTCTCGCACACGTTGGCGATGCCCTTGATGCCTCCGAAGATGACCAGCGCCACCGCGATGGAAATGACCAGGGCGATTGCCCACGTGGGAATGCCGGGGATGCTGGACTCGATGATGCCCGTCATAGCGGCGGACTGCACGGCCGAACCGGTGCCGATGGTGGCGACGATCGCGAACAGCGCGAACGCCACGGCGCCCAGCTTGGCCCACCACGGGGTGCTGCCGTCCTTGCGCTTGAACGCGCGTTCCCAGGCGTACATGGCGCCGCCGAGCATCTCCCCGCCGCTGTCCTTGACGCGGTAGCGCACCGAGGCGTACACCTCGGCGTACTTGGTGGCGATGCCGAACACGCCGGTGAGCCACATCCAGAACACGGCGCCCGGGCCGCCCGAGATGATGGCGGTGGCCACACCCACGATGGAGCCCGTGCCGATGGTGCTGGCCAGCGCGGTGGCAAGCGCGCCGAACTGGCTCACGTCGCCCTCGGAACCCTCGTCGTTGACGACGGACATCTTGATGGCCAGCGGCAGCTTGCGCTGGATGAAGCCCGGGCGGATGGTGAGGAAGATATGCGAGCCCAACAGCAGGCATATCATGACCGGGCCCCACACGAAGGCGTCGATCTGGTTAAGCATGTTGATAATATCCATGGTGCTACTTCTATCTTGTCCAACTACATAGAATCAGTCGAACGATTTTACCAAAGCATGCTTTACCTGGATTTTACGAGATTGTTAATGGTTTAAGCAGCCTGTGGGCGGCAGAAAAAGCGGCGCGTGCGCCTCAATTCTTACGCGGCATAACAGTATGCTCCTGCACCATCTGGCAGTACTTCTCCTCCGTTGCGCACTTGGTAGGCTCCCACCAGTCGCGGTGGTTTTCGTACCAGGCAATCGTCTCGCGCAGGCCGGCGGCAAAGTCGGTATGCTGCGGACGCCAGCCCAGTTCGCGACGCAGTTTGGTGGGGTCGATGGCGTAGCGGCGATCATGGCCGGGGCGGTCGCGCACCCAGTCGAAATCGTCTGCGTCGCGACCCATGGCCTCAAGAATCGCATGCAGCACGTCGATGTTCGAGCGCTCGCCGTCCGCGCCAATCAGATACGTTTCGCCGATGCGCCCGCGTGTGAGAATCTCCCACACGGCGCTCGAGTGGTCGTCTACATGAATCCAGTCGCGCACATTGCGTCCGTCGCCGTAAAGCTTGGGACGCTCACCGCACAGGATGTTGGTGATCTGGCGCGGAATGAACTTCTCCACGTGTTGGTAGGGGCCGTAGTTGTTGGAGCAGTTGGAGATGGTGGCACGCACGCCATAGGTGTGCACCCACGCGCGCACCAGCATGTCGCCCGCCGCTTTGGTGGACGAGTACGGCGAGCTGGGGCGATACGGCGAGTCTTCCGTCAAGCGAGAGGGGTCGTCAAGCGCGAGGTCGCCGTACACCTCGTCGGTGGACACGTGGTGGAAGCGCACGTCGTGGGCGCGGCACGCCTCCAGCAGACGCATCACGCCCTCCACGTTGGCGCGCAGGAACGGCTCAGGGTCGGCAATGGATCGGTCCACGTGGGTCTCGGCGGCAAAGTTGACCACGGCGTCGCACTCGGGCACAAGGCGACCCAGCAAACCCGCGTCGCAGATATCGCCCACCACAAGCGTCACGCGATCCGCCGGAAGCCCCACAAGATTGGCCGGATTACCCGCGTACGTGAGCACATCGAGCACCGTCACCCGCACGTCAGGATGCTCGCGCACCACCCAACGCACAAAGTTGGACCCCATAAACCCGCATCCGCCGGTGACTAGGATGTGCTGCACTTTTGCTCCTAGAATCTGATTCCCTATTTATTGCCTATCATCGATTATGCATCGTTTACCGATTGTCGTTTGATGACACTCGGGCTCATTCGAATCGCTTGTCCCATTCGTCTTGACGCCGCTCCAGCTCATCAAAAAACTCGCCGGAGCCCCATCTGCCAATTCGACGATTGACTGCATCGAGGCTGAACGGCTCATAGCATTGTGCGTATCCCCAGGCAGCCATCTCATCATGGTTTGGATCATCCGCATTACTAATCGCTTTAAGAAAATGCTCGAAGCCCGGCACGAAACCGACATCCTCCGGGGGCGCATCGCCTTCGCCATCCGCGCATGCCGGCATTCCCCCGCTATAATCCTTCAGCGTCTCCACCAGCTTGATTTTGTGCTCCCAATTGCACCCGTAGTCATAGGTATAGTAAGCCACGCGCGTGCGGGGAAATACCTCGTCGAGGTATACCGACATGTCATCAACCGCGCGGTGCTTACCCGCCGATGGCGCAAACATCGCATCGACGCCAAAGGCATCGGGATTCGCAAGCATGAGGTCTTCACCATGAGTTCGCAGCTTGAAATCGTAGAGATGGGCGTCCTGCCAAAGAAAAACCGCTTGAATCGCCTGATGAAGATCAGCGAATGTAAACCAAGCAGGCACTACAATCTCGCGCCAGCAGGGATGCAGGCCATCAAGGTCAAGCTCAACGCGCAATCTAAAGGCACCGCTGTGCTTTTTACGCTCCTCCAGATCGGCACAAAGACTCTCAATCATGCCGTCCTCGAAATCGAGAAAAGCGTTCGATAGAAACTCAGCTTGCTTGCATGCCGCATCGGTTAGATAAACCGAATCTGACGCTCGGCTTGTACTGATAAGCCCTTCGCGACTCAGGGATTCGATAGCCTCCTGAGCGTAGGTCTTTTCCGCACGACGAACGCTTACGCCCGATGCGTTTTCGCTTTGTGACGTAAGATAGAGCAACATGAGAGTAAGATCGTTTATGAGTCCTTTGCGAAGATTTTCGTCCATGGCGAACTCCTCCCGAAAGCACTGGCAAGACGATAGAATTGTAACGCATGCACACCACGCTTTCGTTCAGAGGGCCATTCCCTCTTCCCGCCTAGACAGCGCTTCTTGATCCCATCCGGACGGTTTTTGTAAAAGGCATTTTCCCTCAGAAAGCTCTGCCTCCCTGCATGAACTCGGGAATGTTGGCATGATGGTGCCGTCCCTTTTTAGTAATAAGGTTCTACGGCATGTCGCCGCAGTCCCCAGCAGCCGCAAGGCGCACTTGGGCAGGCAGTAGCCGTCGTAGCCGAAGCTGGAATCCGTTGTAATGCGAGCCGATGCGCGGGTCAGGACACACGCCGCGGATGATCTCGGCGGTGTCGAGCCCTAGGGATGCCACATAGGCGTCGAGCTCGTTGAAGCAGGACACGCGCAGCGCTTCGAATGAGCCGGCAGGCCCGAACGTATTCTCCTTCATGCCACCTCACTGCAGCTTGGCACAGCTTGGCACAGCTTGGCACAGCTATTGCTTCGTTGCCGGAGAATAGGACTGGGTCGGATCGCTTTGATTCCTGCCGCGCCACTCGAGAAGACCGATTTCTTCGAGATGCTTAAGTGCCCGAATGGCGGATCGCCTAGATATGCCAGAGGCCTTAACGAGTGGCGCTGTCGTAACCCTTCCATTCTCTCCGGCAGGCTTAAGTGCGTTTTCTCATATCCGCTCAGTCGGAAGAACAACTCCAGTGGGACAAACGCCCACGTCTATCGCGATTACAATCACGACTCCGCCTCAGCATGAAACCCCAAATCCCCCTTGGCGAGCTTCCTCCCATCGGATTTTACACGACGCTCCACACCTTGCTATCACCACGCGCTGCTCGATAACCTCCTGACGCCGCGTCTGCACGGCGAAATACGCCTGCGCAAGTGCGATCTCCTCCTTGCGCACGTCGCCGTTCTGGGCGATGAGATAGCATGCATAGCGCGTGAGTTTATAATCACGAACTTCGCGACGCGCAACTCCGGCAATAACCATTTTCGTGACCTCACGAAAATGGGATTCAACAGGAATTTTATTGGTTTCACAGGAATCTTGCGCATTTGGCAAAGCTTTTCTCAAGTTTAATCTACTCTCTAATAGAGAGAGTTTTCTCTATTGATTCCATACCCATGGCATCAAGTACGTCACGCAGACCAACAGTCTTCAAATCGTTCGCGATATCGAGCAGAAGAGTTCCAACGCTCTTCACCATACGCAAATTCTCGTCCTTTGGCAGAATAAGCCCCAAATCGGATATAACGCCGGATATGCTCACATCCTTCGAAGGAGACACCCTTGCGCAATACAGGCGTTCGTCATGCGCGCAGATATTCCTGAAATCTTTTATATGGTCGTACGCGAGCCTGAGCTGCCGTTCGCTAATTCGCACAGGCACGTCATGGGTATCCGCATAAAGCATGGAGAAGTGCTTTGCTATCGCGTTGCGCATTGATTCGTTCTGGAATTCATAGAATTTGAAAGCCTGCCCAAGAGTCATGTATCTCAATAGAACCCACAGAGGAACCTCATCATGGTGTTGCCTGTAGTGCTCCAGGTAAGCCTTTCTCTTCGGGCGTTTGTGGGGATTTCTCCCTAGCGCGGTATTGAAATCAGAAATAAGCCCATCTATCCGACCGGCATACCGCCGCTCTTGACGGTAGTTAGCTATTTTCAGATACGGTTCGATCTCGCTGGCGTGAGCCGCAGAAAACTGATACGCACAGGCGGTTTTGAGAGTCGCTTCGGCGATGGAGAAATACCTGAACATCGTCAGACGCAAATCCCTATCGAACGAATAGAGCTTGAACATTTCCTGGAAGGTAGCACCGGGCTTATACACGTCGCCATTACCACCAATCATGGCTGGCCTATCCAGAAACAAATCCTTGTATCCGTTTACGATGGAATAGTAGCCCTCTTGCCTCAACATATGGACAGTATCTGCATCCGTTTGCATGCCCCTGGATTCAAGTATGGCAATTTGCTCATCGACCGTTTTAAAAGGCTTATCCATCTCGAGCACCCCCTAGAGACGCAAAAACCGCCTTACGGCGGCTTTGCGGACTACGCCGGACGTACCGTCGCGCAATCTCATCACATAGGCAACTTTACAGCCATGGCATTCTTCCGTCAATCCCTATCGGACACAATGCACAGAGTCCATGCCCCATTACGAAGCAGTCGATCTCTCGTATGCACCTTCTCCGCCACGTCGGCGAGTTCCTCGCTCCAGCGGTTGGTGATGGTCACGTCGCGCTCGCCCTTGAACGCCCCGAGGTCGTGCGTGACCTCGCCGGCCGTTGAAGTCCGGCGCGTCCAGCGCGGACTCGTAGGCCGCCACGAGCACGCCCTTGACCTTCACGCGGCGCGTGTGCCCTGCACCGAGCTCGCGCGAAAGTTGTCCGAGCTGGTCTTCATGGTGAGGCGGTGCACCCCGGCCACCGGCGCCTTCACGCCGGAGCATGCGAGCTCGTTCACGCGCCTGAGCACCTCGTCGGACGCGTTGCTCCTTGCGCGTGCGGTTGGAGTCCACGATGGCCTCGATGAGGTTCCGCGGCCCGTCGCTGTAGTTCGCCAGCAGCTGCTTGGTGTCCTTGGGCAGGCAGTAGCCGCCGCGCCTTCAGTAGAATTCCACCACCATCCGTTTGAACTCGGGCGTGTACTTCGGTAACGGATGTTCCATGTCTGCCTCCGTTCCCTTGTTTGCGGCATCATGCCCAAATGGAACTCGCTGCGTCAACGGAAACAAGATTGATTTAGATTAACGAAGCTGAACTACATGAGTCCGGTCGAGTTTCGGAAAGACGGAACTCAGTTTCCGACAAAGGTGTCCATGCGGGATTGTCACTCCACGCGGATATCGCAAGACGGAGACGAAACGTTGCGCTCCGGATGACGTCAAAAAGAATACCGTCGGCATGCCCCGCGACCGGCCAAGAGCTATTCCGTGGACTTGTGTACACAGGATAGCTCTTGCTTTGCTTTATCCGAAAGACCTAAAAGCCAGGGACTACGCTAGCCAAGTTCGGAAACGATTCAGCAAGAAGCTGGGATAGGGTTCCAATACATGTTCGATCTGCGCTCGTTTAATCAAGGCATTCAGTTTCAAAGTCGTGCTTCTATTCGTTGCAGATGGCCCCAAAACAGCGGCGACCTCTTTGACAACAAGTCTGTCATCAAAGAGTTCTTCGCAAAGCTGGGCTTCCGCTATCCCACTCACTCCGTATTTCAAGCGTTTTTGGAGCGCAAGGAGATCTTCTTCGTACACTTCGGTTCCGAGAACAATCGAGACGGCGTCGCTAACCCGCGAGACGAAGTGGGACAAATCATAGCTTATGGTCTCTGCGGCAACCTTGCTGATTGATTCCAAGCTCGGACGGCTTCGCTTCGACGAGACGCAATCATTTTCTGCCTGCGTGAGGATTGACTCAATGCTCGCTCCCTCCATCCACATGCGAGCGATGGTGGCAAGTCCTTGAGCGGTCAGCCATTTTTGATGATTCGGATGCTCAATATCGAAAAACGCATTGACGAGCAGCGCCAGGTCGATGCAGCCACCTTTCAGGAAAGAGGAGCATTCTTCCGTTTCTATCCAATTTTGCAACGCGATCGACTTACGAATTCCCGCTTGGGTTTTCGCCACCATAGCAATCCGCTGCTCGCCATTCTGCTCTTCGAAGTGGTCGTAAATTGCTTCAAAGAGCTTAATCAGGAGGTCTTGCTTGTCATCGTCCATGCAATAATAGGCATACGTGTTCGAGCAAATCATTTTAGTGTCCAACATTTGCTCGCCTTTTGCATCCACCATGCTGGCAACGTAATTTTCCACCGCCTCAAGCGAGGTAATTTTCTCAGAGACATTCCTGCTAATTTTCTCCGGCGCGCATTCAAGGGCCGATGCCAGAGCGTCGGTGAGTTCCGATTCGAGGTCACTGTCGTTGAAATGCTCCAAAATGAAGTTGGCTACATCCGAGCCTTTCACCCTCCGTTCCGCTTTCCCGTTCCATATGGTGACGTCATCGAACAAACCGAGTATTGCACTCTCGCATTTTTCTACTGCAGAGGCCTCAAACAACCTTCGGTAATCTCTTCTTGTGCGCTGGTCCTCCAAACCGACATCGCAAACAATGATGCTTCCTTCGCTGTATTTTCCGGCGCGTGCGGTCCTCCCAATAAGATTCTGAAAATCCCTTACTGTGGCGTTTTCGAAGCCGTTTGATCTGTCCGTAACCAGCAGATATCGAATAGGAAGGTTGACACCCTGCGCCAGTGTGGAAGTGCACGAGACGCATCTCACGGCCCCGGCTCTCATAGCGTGCTCAATAGCCTGCTTGAGCGCGCCTTGTAAAGTGCGGAAATGCGGGAGTATTCCCGACGATGCGCTTTTTGAGAAGACGCAATGCTCCCCGTAGTGCAATGCGAACAACCGTGCAATTCTCTCCAGCTCACCGAGGTCGCTAAGCGAGGTGATTCGGGAGAAATCAAGACCGAAGGAAATCAATTCCGCTATACGTTCGTGGAAAGCCCAAACGTTGCTGCTTTGGGGTATGAAGATAGCGGCCGGTCCCCCGTGGGCTAACTGCATTGAGTAGAACAAAGCTAAATCGCCCGATCTCCGTCTCTTGGTGGATGCCTTCAAATCGGGGAATTGCGTTGCCGCTCCGTTTTGCAATGGCGAAGGGAGAGTGCGAGCCGAGATATGATAAGGGAGGAAATAATCCAGATTTGCAGAACCTCCGTATTGAAAGAAGTCTATTCTGCCCGTATTACGGGAGAGAAACCCTATCGTCTTTTCTGTGGACTCGATCCCATCTCCTCTAGTGCATCTTAAGGAGTCGGAGAACGCCCATTCGGATAACTTGTCTGGATTCGATGTCACCGCAGAAATCAAGACGAGCTGAGCATTTTCTCTCGCCGTTATTATTTCCGCCAACAGCAGTTCGTACGAGGGCCCTCGCGACGCATTGTCAATCAGATGGGATTCATCGAATACGAATAAATCAATGTCCGTCACCCTCAATTCAGAATGATGGAGCACAAATGACAGCTTTTCCGGGGTGAAGATAAGCACCTCCGGTTTAGAATCACCCAGATTAAGCCAATCATCCAGTTCAAAGATATCGCTTGCATGATGAACGCGCGCCACATCACCCAAGCTATCCTCCAAGTCTTTAGAGATTTCAGAGCAAAGAGCTCTTAGCGGGGCAACGACAATTGAAGTGCCGCAATTCCCCGCGAGAATCCTCGATCGAACGATCAGCTCGATACTCTTGGTTTTCCCTGACCCCGTTGGAAGTTGAATAAAGAGATTCTCGCCTGCAAAAGCGCCCTTTTCCCCGACCCTCTGTTGCGCTTGCCATAAGAGCTTTCCGAACTTGTTCGATTTCAGGGTCGGCTCCCAGGAATCTAGAGATATCCCCGAATAACGAGGAAGGAGAGTTGCCGCAGCATACTCCATGGAGAGGGCTGCGCAAGTTCTGACGACGTCGGCAAAAAAGCTATTTGCTGCGTTGTCCTCGATCAGATTCCGATTCACCTCTTCAGTTACTTTCTGCTTGTCTTCAAAGCATCCTTCCATATAGGAGACGAAAAGAGGAAGCGGAAACGATTCGTCTTTTGCGCAGTTGAACAGGTAGCCCACCATGTCCAAAAAGAGACATGCGTTCCGCCCCAACACATCCTTTGAGCTTATTTTATTCAGAGTAAATTTTGAGCTTCCGTAGTTTCCGAGAAGGAAGTATGCCGTGCAGGCCAAAGTCCAGTAGCTGTCGGCTTTTCGAGCGTGCCTATTCTCATTTGCGGCGGCATTGAGGAAAGAGGCCGTATAGGACAGATCCCTTTTGGAACCATCATCCATCTCGCCTTTTTCCGAAAGAAAATCCAAAGCGTCGGAAATTGCCAGAACGCTTTCGAAGCAAAGGCTGTCGGAGTCGAATGCGAATTCCGGCATTTCGCCAGAGTCCACCATGAACTCATCGATTTTTGCTCTGGTTCGGGCGTATTGCAATCCTCTTTCCGATCTCTTTCCGAATATCATTTCACGCACCTGTCGTAAACGCTATGCACTAATTCCATCAGTTTATTCCCGTGGATCACAATCAATCTCTCATCTTCCGAAAGCCCCAAAGACTCGGGGGGACAGCTCTCAAGGGCGGTAACATCTCCCAACGAGACCACGGCCGCGGAACCCCTTCTGATGGTAAGAGGATGTTCGGTTAGGTTCAGGAGCCTTCTACATTCCGAAGCAGTGCAATCATCCCCTACTCTTCTGCTTCGCCTCTCGAAAGCCCTTAGAGAAAACGGGGCTCTGAAATCCCCGTCAGGCGCATCTTTTCGTGAATGCATGGCAGCATTTTTTATTACTTTATCTAGTTCCACTGGGTCTGTCAGCTTTGCCTTCACCTCGATAATGAGCAGAAGGTCGTCCCTTTTCGGATTATCGGGATCCTCTATCTTGTATGCGATTACATCCGAACCCTGATCAGATGCATTCGGGTTAATTCTATCGATTTGTTTATACCGGGGAACGCTAAACCCCTCGATGAATTGCAGCAAATCACTGATGATGATTTCAGCGAAATCTCCGGCCCGAACCGCCGGCCCACGCTTGTCTCGTTCATAGCGCATGGGAATGCAGAAATCTGAGAGATAGTCCTTCACATTCATTTCATGCAACGAACAGTCTTCGAGCAGTTCGTCATCGCGGATATAATGCCTTCTCACATGTAGAGCCCAAGCTTCGAGTTCGGCTTCGTCAATCTCCCAGTCTAGAAAATAGCAGTCGGTTTGGATGCCGAGAACATGCTCTTTCTCGCGCAAAAGCCATTTAATATAGCTCGGTCGAGGGAGATTCCGGATGTTGTCTTTATTGATTGCGGGTAGGTCGGCTATCGTCAAATGCTCCTCCAATCACTAAGGCAGCAAATCGTAAACAGCAGAATCATATTCCAGAGTAATCGGACTAGACTCCTTCGTGGGTCGCGAACCCGTAATGATTTTTTTCGGATAGCCCAACAAACATCGTCGCTATCTTTTAGCTCTGAATAATATCGATTCTCCGCCGTCCCAGTCGTTGCTCCTCTTCGCTTCCATGTATACGCTTGGAATATTAGATTGACCCCAACTGGCTAACAAGCTCTTTTCACATAGAATCAAAGCGGCCTTGCCTCCACATGCAGAGCCAACGAACACCCGAATAGGACGCAGTGGATTACAGGGCGATGGCTTATCGGGATAATTGAAAGAGCCATCGGAATTCTCGTCAAACGCACTTGTCATATGTCCATCATTTCAACCATAAACAATAGTAGACAGCATAAATGAAAACAGAATCGTTTAAAACATAATCACAGCGTCGAAAGACTGGGTGTGTTAACCGCGTTCCTTCTCGTGCGAAATCCTTCGAAAACGTCACATTAGAAAGCCCGCTCGTCGGCACCAAACCGGCAATCAATCACGACATCGAAAGACGGGCGCATCCACGCATGGCAGCCGGTCCAGTAGCAGAATCCATCGTCGATATGCGCAGTCCCTATCCCCGCCTCGGAAAGCGCATCGAAATACGGTTCGCTCACGCCGCAAGCATCCACGAGCAACGCGGCATCGCCCCCCGGCATAGAGCTCCGCGACCTTTCGAGGCCGTCCGTCTTGAGGCGGATCGCCTCGTCCGCTATCTCCTGCGTCAGCTTCGGTCGCCTCGCCACGCGAATACCCCCCGTGAAATTCGATAGAACCTCTCACGGTGGATTCTCCCGGCGCATCACGAAAGAAGAGCGGTACCCACATTATTGCTTCTGTAGCTAAGGCACATGTCGCACAGGGGCATGAGCTATTCTGAGATAGCTGGGGAAATGCCCATTTTTCGCGGTAAGAAAGCCAAGTATTTTAAGCGTGCGATGCCCCTTGTATATTTCATCGGCGTTTTGTTGCGCAACGACAAGAGTATCACGAGGACCATCCGCTCTGATTACTTCGAAACGGCCTTCCGCCAAGTCAGAAAAGAAGTTCTCCAAATGCTCTCTCCTATAAAGTTCCTCAGAGGTATCAAAGGAGAGAGATCCACTTGAGTCCTTGAGCACGACGCGCTTATTCAGGGCTTCATTCCCAGACAGACTTTCGTACAACCGTATTGACTCATCGACCGCCCCTCGACACCAGGCAATGCTATCCTTTGCCTCAAGGAGTCGATTTTCCAGTGCCTCAAGTCCTGAGCGTCTTTCATCAAGTTTTATCCGCATCTTCTTAAGAGATAGGGAGAATAACGTGCGATCTTCCACGAAACTGGCGTTTCGCAAAGTGTTGTCTGCTGATGCAATTAGATTGTTTTTTCTTGAGATACTATGGCTTACTTGCTCATCTTGCTCCTGAAGCGTTCGCCGTAGCTTTTTCAGATTCTCAATATCATCAAGCAATGTCTCCGATGGAACATCCGGAGTTTCTTCAACAAGGTTTGCCTGAGGAGCTTCCAAGCTGATAGCGACACCCCTGAAGAAATCAGAAAGCTTACCCTGGGTTTCGACAGATTTAGATAAATCCCGCTCCAGCTTCGTGAGTGCCTTTAATGATGTCTGCGCCTCGTCGAGAATAAGGAGCAGATGCGACTTAAGTTCTACGTAACGATACAAGTTTTTCAGCCCCAACATCAGACACCAGGCCCCAAGAATCAGCAGAAGGAAATAAAAATACAAATAGAGAGGGGCGAGGAAGTCGGTCAGATCGAGAATTGAAGCGAGACGGGCGAGGGCAAAAAATAATATTCCTCCTAAGACGAGGAAAAGAAGCGACCTGGGTAGACATGTCCAGCGTGCCTTACCTCCAGTAAGCATGCTCAGTTCCCTCTCGATGTGCTCAGAGAGCATATTGAGAGAGTCGGGCATCAAACGCTCACCGTCTGATTTTGAGGTGAGGCTCCGGTATATCTCGATATCACTTTTTATGCGTCCACGCTGGCTAATCTCAGAAAAGAGAGATCCAGCCAGAGAAAGTACGGCAGCAAGGCATGGGACAATCACGGTGGCGAGCAATTCAATCGACACTTCCAAACCCCTTCAAATCGTCAAGAAAGACTTAATGAGCCATTTTTATCGTGGGTAAGCGTTTCCGCGCTACGCAGAATCTACGGGCTGGAACACTCGTTAGCGTTATAGTACGCTCCCGTCTTCCCTTGAGCCCGTACTTCCTGCACAGGCGGCTGTTGCGCTACCGCGTCATGCCCCACTCGTGCCGCATCTCCACTCGATCTCGGCCGCCGCGTAGGCCGCACCCCGAGAACTCGCCTCACACAGGACGTCATCCTGCTCCTCTGCCTACCAGCCAAAACACGTATCGGCTCAACGCCTCAAGCGGTTTCGGGCGAAGGCGGCCCACCCGCGACCGTCCGCTCGAGAAACGCCCCAGCGCCTCGTCGTCGATTCAGCTTCACGCTCGCAAGGGCCCCAAAGTCTGAACGGCGCGCATCGGTAACGTACAATTTGTTGCGCACTTTGACAGCGGAATAGCGTCCAAATAGGAAGGAGGGCACGGCCCGCCCCGGTATGATTCGAGTTGTCGAGACAAGAAACATGCTGGAGG
>NZ_CALUMA010000044.1 GCF_944321625.1 uncultured Slackia sp. | reverse complement strand
GAATTTCAGTCGGCAGGAAGGTCTCGGGCGGCTGCAAAGGGAAGCGCTTTCCACCGACGAATCCACGACGTTTTCCCCGTCTCCCGGAGAGCGAAAAAATTTTTCAAAAAAGTTGAGAAAAGTGCTTGACGAAAGAGGGATGAGTCCGTAATATACTCACTCGCGCTTGAGATGCGAAACACGCAGGGCTTGCGAGGGACGCAGCAGGGTGTGAGTGTACTGGGGTGTAGTATAATGGTCAGTACAACGGATTCTGGTTCCGTCTGTGAGGGTTCGACTCCTTCCACCCCAGCCATTTTCGCAAGCGCATTGACATACGGCCCGGTCGTCTAGCGGTTTAGGACATCGCCCTCTCAAGGCGAAGATCGGGGGTTCGAATCCCCTCCGGGCTACCAAAACTTCTAGCAGGTCACTTCGGTGGCCTGCTTTTTTGCATCTCTCGCTTATCGTCGGTTGCGTCGTAGCCACGTGCGCTTTCCGACCTTGCGCCATTCTTGCCAAAACCTTGCCAGATTCTTGCCGAATTCTTCCAGACCTTTGCCTTTTGCGGCAAGATTGATCCGCTCCGAGGCGGTTCTTCTTCCGCAGGTTTCCCGGTTGGATTTCGTCCTAAAGGCGTTGCCTATGACGAAACAACGCGGACGCGCTTGCCCGTACAATCGCTCCGCACATTTCGATGGCCGCGCCAATCGGTCATCTCGCGTGGCGTGCGAAGGGGAAGGATATGAGGAACTTTCTAACGAATTCAGCCTGCAATGGCTGTCGACCCAAATCGCTTGGTCAGCGTAAACGCTACGACCGACCTCGGCTCATGAAGAAGATGATGGGGGAGCGCCAGGTGGCGCGATTCCTCGTTGCTCCTACGGGGTTCGGCAAATCGACGCTCGCCTTGGAATACGCCGACTCTATCTTCGGCCTCCATAACGTGTTCTGGATCGACTGCCAAAGCCCCTGTTTCTTGCGCGACCTGGATGCCGGCGTCATCGTGTCGACGCTGCTTGAGGCGGGCGCGCCCCAATCGCTCGTCGTGTTCGAGGACGTGCCGTACCTCGACGACGAACGGGCGGAGGCGTTCTCTTCATGCATCGATGCATTGCTCTCTGCCGGATGGGAAGTCGTGGCGAGCATGCTGCCGCCCTTCGACTCGTTCGCGGAACGCCAGTCCGATCGCGTGCTGCTTGAGGCCGATGATTTTCTTGCCGACGACGCCGAACTCGAGGCGCTCCGCGGGGCGTCGGACGGGTCCATGACGCGTCGGGTCGATCGCGTATGCGCCCTGACGTGGGGCGACGACGACGAGCGGGAGGCGTTTCTCGGCAGTCTCAGGGCAGCGGAGCTACCTGCGGAGATGCGCCTTGCAATGCTGGTCATCCTCATCCTTCAGGAAGGGTCGTTCGAGGATCTGGGCGCGCTCGTGCGCGGCATCAAGCGTGATACGTATCGCTTCCTGGCCCGTCATTACCCGCATCTCGGGCTTAATCTCGTGTCGGAAGGGTTCGATGCGGTAAGGGTTCCCGTGGAACGCCTTTCGCGTGCGTTCGCCAACTCGGTGGATGCCGCCATCGACCGCGCCGGTTCGGTGGGACGCGATGCGCTTTCGGCGCGCCTGGCCGACCTGCTGGTCGAGCGCGGGGCCTACCGACGCGCCTGCGAGACGATGAAGGCGCTCTGTGCGAGGAAACGGCGCGTTTCCTGGATAGAGCGTTCGCATGCGGAATACATGGCGGCGGGGCAGCTGGCCCCTTTGCAGGATCTTTTCGAAAGCCTGGGAAAGCGCCCTGCCGGCCTGGGCCCCCAGGCGTTGCTGGACGCCGCGATGCGTCTGAAGCTTTTGGGCGATGCATCGTCGGCATCGACGTTCGCATCGCGCGCGATGTCGCATCCGGATGCTTCGACGAGCATCATGTGCGAGGCGGCGCTTATCTGCGAGGAGTGCGGGAACGAGGAGCAGGAGGCGCGGGCGCTGCGCGTGCTCAAGCGTCTGGCGGGCCGCCGCGAATCGTCGAGCGAGGTTGGCGATGGCGAAGGGGGGATGTATTGCCGCCTGGCGGCATCGCGCCTTGCGATGCGCGTCGACCCCGCAAAGGCCCTCGCCGTACTTGCTCCCTGCGAGGGCGATCTTGGAAAGAGCGACGCCGGCCTTGCCCACATATCAGTGCTCTTGGCGTGCGCCAACGGCCGTATAGCACGGAGGGAGTGGGCTCCCTGGACGCGACCTCAGCGCGATGCTGCCGTGAGCCTGGCGCTTCGCTGCGTGAGCGGCAGTAACAGACCGGCAACGGTGCTGGAGGCGGTAGCGGTGAGCGAGATCGCCGCTGCGTCGGGCTATGCGGTGGGGGATGACGCATGGCGCATGTCGGCCGATGAACGCGTGGTGGGACTATCCACGCAGCGTGCAGAATGGGCGGCGCGCATGAGGCGCGACGTCGTCGTCTCGATCCCGCGGCGCGACGTCTCCGACGACGAGGAAATGCGCCGTCGCGTGCCCGAGATGCGCGTGCGGCTTTTCGGCGGCATGGAGGTGCGCGTGGGCGGGCGTATGGTGGATCCCGGCTCGTTCAGGAAGCAGAAGGCGAAAACGCTTCTGGCGGTTCTGGTCCTGCATCGGGGCAGGGAGGTGCCGCGCAGGGACCTGGTCGATATCCTGTGGCCCTCGTCGCGCGGCGAACGCGGCGTCTCCAATTTCTATTCGGTGTGGAGCGTGCTGCGCAAAGCGCTCTCTGACGAGGAGGGCGTCTGCCCCTACTTGGTTCGCCACCAATCGAGCTGTATGGTCGATGCCCGCTTCGTGCACAGCGACGTCGAGGAATTCGAGGAGCTCTACCGCAGATTGATGTTCGACCCGCCTGATCCGCGCGCGTGGATGGGCGTGTTCGAACGGCTCTCATCGGGGTTTTTCTGCGACCTCTTGCCTTCCGAGACCGATAACCTCTACATCGTGGGCATGCGTGAGCGGTTTCGCGCGCGCACGGTTGATGCCTGCTCGACCGCTGCGGGGCGCCTGTGCGACGCGCACGAGCCGCAGACGGCCCTGTGGTTCGCCAACGCGGCGCTCGAACTCGATCGCGGCCGCGAAGATGTGTACTACGCGCTCATGCGCGCCCAGATGATGGCGGGAAGGCGTACCTCAGCGATGGAGACCTATTTCGCGTGCCTGAGGTTCATGGGCGACGAGCTGGGGATGGGTCCTTCGGAGCGCATGGTGCGTCTGTATGACGAGCTGCTGGTATGTGCGGAAGGTGACTGAGGCGCCGCGCCGCGTTGAGACTTCGAGGAGGCGCGGCGCGCGCATGCGTCTGCGCAGGCGGTATGTGATAAAGTAGCCACCGCTCGCATTACGCATACCAACCACCATCGAGGTCCTGCTTCACCTTTACCGATAACGAGCTTCGGACGGGGTGTGAGACGAGAGGGTATCATGGGATTTCTTTCTAAGCTCCTCACCATGGGCGAGGGCAAGCAGCTCAAGGGCTATCGCGCCCTGGTAGACAAAGTCAATTCGTTCGAGCCATCCGTACAGGAGCTATCCGACGAAGAACTTCGCGCATTGACACCCGCGCTCAAAGAGCGCGTCGCGAACGGTGAATCGCTGGAATCGATTCTGCCCTATGCGTTCGCCGCCGTGCGCGAGGCAAGCGTGCGCTCCACCGGCATGCGCCACTTCGACGTGCAGCTCATCGGCGCCATGGCGCTGAACGACGGCCAGATCGCCGAGATGAAGACCGGCGAAGGTAAGACGCTCGTATCCACGCTGGCAGGCTACCTGAACGCGCTGACGGGCAAAGGCGTCCACATCGTCACGGTGAACGACTACCTGGCTCGTCGCGACAGCGAATGGATGGGCCGAATCTACCGCTTCATGGGCATGGACGTGGGACTTGTCCAAAACGGCATGCGTCCTTCCGCCCGCATCCCCGCTTACGCGGCCGATGTCACGTACGGCACCAACTCTGAGTTCGGCTTCGACTATCTGCGCGACAACATGGTTACCCGCGCGAGCCAGCGCGTGCAGCGCGGCCACTACTTCGCCATCGTCGACGAGGTTGACTCCATCCTGATCGACGAGGCGCGCACGCCGCTCATCATCTCGGGCGCGGGCATGAAGGCGTCGGACACGTACCGCAAGTTCGCGCAAGCCATGTTCGGCCTCGTGCGTGACGAGGACTACGAGATGGACGAGGCCAAGCGCACCATCGTGGCCACCGAATCGGGCCTGGCCAAGATCGAGGCGCGTCTGGGCATCGACGACATCTACGCCGACCCGTCGGGCCAGATGGCAAACCACCTGCAGCAGGCGCTGCGCGCGCACTTCCTGTTCAAGCGCGACGTGGATTACGTGAAGATCAACGGCGAGATCAAGATCGTCGACCAGAACACGGGCCGCATCATGGAGGGCCGCCGCTATTCCGAAGGTCTGCATCAGGCCATCGAGGCGAAGGAAGGCGTGCGCATCCGCGAGGAGAACCAGACGCTCGCCACCATCACGCTGCAGAACTACTTCCGCCTGTACGAGAAGCTTTCCGGCATGACCGGCACTGCCATGACCGAGGATGCTGAGTTCCGTCAGATCTATAACATGCCGGTCGTCGCCATTCCGCCCAACAAGCCGGTCATCCGTAAGGATGAGAACGACCTGGTGTACCGCACCATCGAGGCCAAGTTCCACGCTGTCGCCGACGACGTGGCACAGCGCCATGCCGCCGGCCAGCCGTGCCTGGTGGGCACGGTGTCCATCGAAAGCTCCGAGAAGCTGTCGCGCCTGCTTGACAAGCGCGGCATTCCTCACGAGACGCTGAACGCGAAGAACCACGAGCGCGAAGCGCATATCGTCGCCCAGGCCGGCCGCTTGGGCGCGGTCACCATCGCCATCAACATGGCAGGTCGCGGTACCGACATCCTTCTGGGCGGCAATCCCGAGGTGCTGATGGAGGACGTGCTGCGCGACCGTGGGTTCAACCCCGACCTCATGCCGGGGGAGGCGCCCGCGGAAGACGCCGAGAACACGCTGCCCGCGCCAAGCGCCGAAGATCGCGAACGCGCGCTGGAGGAGTCGAAGCGCGTGTGCGCCGAGGAGCACGAGCGGGTGCTCGCCGTGGGCGGCCTCGCCGTCATCGGCACCGAGCGCCATGAGTCGCGCCGC
>NZ_CALUMA010000043.1 GCF_944321625.1 uncultured Slackia sp. | reverse complement strand
AGAGGATTATCTGAATATCGACATTTCGAAGGACCGCCTGGCGGGCTGGGTCTTTGGCTCTGAGGAGAAGGAGGCCTGCCATGCCTAAGCGCACCGATATCAAACGCATTCTCGGCATCGGAAGCGGTCCTATCGTCATCGGCCAGGCCTGCGAGTTCGACTACTCGGGCGCCCAGGCCTGCAAGGTGCTCAAGGAGGACGGCTTCGAGGTCGTGCTGGTGAACTCCAACCCGGCCACCATCATGACCGACCCGCAGCTCGCCGACCGCACCTATGTTGAGCCCATCACACCCGAATTCGTGGAGCGTGTCATCGCCAAGGAGCGTCCCGATGCGCTGCTTCCCACGTTGGGCGGCCAGACGGGCCTCAACACCGCCGTCGACCTCGCGAAATCCGGCGTGCTCGACAAATACGGCGTGGAGATGATCGGCTGCGACTTGGCTGCCATCGAGCGCGGCGAGGACCGCAAGCTGTTCGCTGAGGCCATGGAGGAAATCGGTCTTGAATGTGCGCGCAGCGGCTACGCCTATTCGGTCGAAGACGCCGTGGCGCTTGCTGGCAAGGTGGGTTACCCTTGCGTTCTGCGTCCGAGCTTCACGCTGGGCGGCGCGGGCGGCGGCATCGCCTACGACGAGGCCCAGCTGCGCGAGATCGTCGCTCAGGGCCTGGAGCTTTCTCCTGCCGGCGAGGTGCTGGTTGAGGAGAGCATCATCGGTTGGAAAGAGTACGAGATGGAGGTCATGCGCGACCGCGCCGGCAACGGCATCATCGTGTGCTCCATCGAGAATCTCGATCCCATGGGCGTGCACACGGGCGACTCCATCACCGTGGCCCCCGCACAGACGCTTTCCGACGTCGAATACCAGCGCATGCGCGTGGCATCTCTCGCCATCCTTGAGAAGATCGGCGTGGAAACGGGCGGCTCCAACGTGCAGTTCGCGCTTAACCCGCGCAACGGCCGCCTCATCGTCATCGAGATGAACCCGCGCGTGAGCCGCTCTTCGGCGCTGGCGTCCAAGGCTACGGGCTTCCCGATTGCGAAGGCCGCGGCCCGCTTGGCCGTGGGCTACACGCTGGATGAAATCGTGAACGACATTACGCGCGTGACTCCTGCCTGCTTCGAGCCTTCCATTGACTACTGCGTGGTCAAGGTGCCGCGCTTCGCCTTCGAGAAATTCAAGGGCACCGATACCACGCTTTCCACGCGTATGAAGGCCGTGGGCGAGATCATGAGCATCGGCCGCACGTTCGAGGAGGCGTTCGGCAAGGCCATGCGCTCGCTCGAGAACGGCCGCGCCGGCCTGGGCGCCGACGGCAAAGACGATTACGAGGGTCTTTCCGACACCGAATTCGCCGATGTGGTTGCTCGTCCCACTGAGGATCGCATCTTTGCTGTGGCGGAGGCGTTCCGTCGCGGGTGGAGCGTCGAGCGTGTCCACGAGGCAAGTGGCATCGACCCGTGGTTCCTGAGCCGTATCGCGGATATGGTCGCCGTCGAGCGCGTGCTTGCCGGTCATCGCTTGGAAGACCTTGACGCTGCTGCCATGCGCATCGCGAAGCAGTACGGCCTTTCCGACGCGCAGATCGGATACCTGACCGGCTGCGAGGAGCGCATCGTGCGCGCCTACCGCAAAGGCCTTGGCGTGGTGCCCACGTTCAAGACGGTGGATACCTGCGCCGCCGAGTTCCAGGGAACGACCGAATATCACTACAAGACCTATGAAGAACCCATGCGCGTTGCCGGGACCGAAGGCGTGCTTGTGGCATCGCCCGAGATTCCCCCTGTTGACAAGCAGAAGGCTATGATTCTGGGTGCCGGTCCCAACCGTATCGGCCAGGGCATCGAGTTCGACTACTGCTGCGTGCATGCGTCGTATGCGCTTGCGGAGGCGGGCTATGAGACCATCATGGTCAACTGCAACCCCGAAACCGTGTCCACCGACTACGACACCTCCGACCGCCTGTACTTCGAGCCGCTGACCTACGAGGATGTCATGGACATCGTTGATGTCGAGCATCCTGACGGCGTTGTGGTCACCCTGGGCGGTCAGACGCCGCTCAAGCTGGCACGCCTGCTCAAGGAGTCGGGCGTGGCCATCATGGGCACCAGCCCGGAGGCCATCGACCTCGCCGAAGACCGCGAGCGCTTCTCCGACGTGCTGGATGAGCTTGAGATCGTGTACCCCGCGTCCGCTACGGCCGAGAGCTTCGAGCAGGCGTGCCGCGTGGCCGATCGCATCGGGTTCCCGCTGTTGGTGCGTCCGAGCTACGTGCTGGGCGGCCGCGGCATGGTTATTGCCTACGACCCGGCTTCGCTGAAGGAATACATGGCCGAGGCCGCTCGTATCTCGCCCGATCATCCCGTGTATCTGGACCGCTTCCTGGAGGGCGCCATCGAATGCGACGTGGACGCACTCTGTGACGGCGAGCAGGTGTACGTGGGCGGCGTCCTGGAACATATCGAGGAGGCCGGCATCCATTCCGGTGACTCAGCCACCTGCATCCCGCCGTTCTCGTTCTCCGAGAAGCTGGTGCGTCAGCTGAAAGACACCACGCGCAAGCTTGCACTTCGCCTGGGCGTTCGCGGTCTCATCAACGTGCAGTACGCGGTCAAGGGCGAAACCATTTACGTCATCGAGGCGAACCCGCGTGCCAGCCGTACCGTGCCGTTCGTTTCCAAGGCAACGGGCGTGCCGCTGGCCAAGTGCGCTGCGCTTGTCATGAGCGGTCGCTCCATCGAAAGCCTGGGCCTGCCGTCGGACGACCGAGAGATGGATTACTTCTGCATGAAGGAAGCCGTCATGCCGTGGGGCCGCTTCCCGGGCGCCAATGTGGTGTTGGGCCCCGAGATGAAGTCCACGGGCGAGGTTATGGGCATCTCGCGCACGTATCCCGAGGCGTATGCGAAGACGCAGCTCGCCATCAGCTACAAGCTGCCTTCTTCGGGCACGGTATTCGTCTCGGTGTGCGACCGTGACAAACGACACATCCTGCCTATCGGCCGCGCGCTGCAGCGTCTGGGATTCAAAATCGTCTGCACTGAAGGCACTGCGAAGTGCCTGAGGGGCGGAAACGTGAAGTGCGAGGTCGTAGGAAAGATTAGGGAGTCCGGTCGCAATATCGGTGACATGATTTCCTCCGGCGAGATCGACTACATGATCAACACGCCGTACGGCCAGGAGACGCGTAGCGACGGCTATTACCTGCGCACCGAAGCCGTGAAGCATGGCGTCACCAGTGTCACGGCGCTCTCTGCCGCGAGCGCGTTCGTGGCCGCGCTCGAGGCGCTTGCGGATAACCCCGAGGGTCTTGACGTTATCGCGCTGCAAGACTTGCCTCAAATCGACGTGAAGTAACGACAGCTGACTTCACGTCATGATGCCGCGTCATCGCAGGTCAACGCCTGGCTGGATGACGCGGCGTCGTTATTTAGCCGTTTTGCCGTTTTTAGACGAAACCTCGCATGTGTGTATTTTTGCGTGCGCCGTTCACCCTCCGATTTACGCCGTTCAGGTTTGGAAATCTACCGCGTTTGACCCTGATTTAACATTCCCGCAATATCACTTTAGTGCGTTGGAGTATACTCATTACGCACCGTATTTCGCCGCAGCACATGCGCGTCGTTTGCTTCGACGAAATGCGGCCCTGACAGCTAAAAGGAAAGGCGGACTATCATGACTAACGATAACGATTATTCGCTATCGCGCATCCCCGAAGGAGCTAAGGAGCCGTTCTGGCAAATCCTCATGGTGCGTATCGGCGCCATCTGCTGCGTGTCTCAGTTGGTGCTGGGCGCCACGCTGGGCTATGGCATGTCGTTCTGGGGGGCGTTCTGGGCAACCATGCTCGGTTCGGTCATCCTCCAGGTTCTGAGCTGGGCGTTAGGTACTGCCGCTGCGCGCGAAGGCCTCTCCACGAGCCTTCTGTCCCGTTGGGCCGGCCTTGGCAAAAACGGCTCCGCCATTCTGGGCGGCGTTGTTGCCATTTCTATGGTGGGTTGGTTCGGCGTTCAGAACTGCGTGTTCGCCGAGGGCATGCTGGATATCACCGGCATTCTCAACTATCCCATCTGGGCATTGATCACCGGCTTGGGTATCACGCTGTTGGTTGCTGCTGGCATCCGTTGGATCGCCCGCTTCGCTTCCATTTTCGTGCCGCTGTTCATCCTCGCGGTCATAGTGTCTGCCGTCATCGTGCTGCAGGACCATTCACTCATCGAGTTCCTGAACTCCCCGCATCCTGGTCCTGAACTGGGCTTTGGCGCTGCCGTGACCATCGTCGCGGGCGGCTTCATCGCCGGCGCCATCTGCACGCCCGATTACTCTCGTTACCTGAAGGACGGCAAGCAGGTGTTCTGGATGACCCTGATCGGCACCTTCGTGGGCGAGCTGGGCATGAACCTTCTGGCTGTTATCCTGTGCCATGCCACCAGTACGCAGAACGTGACCGACATCATGATGGCCACCTCCGGCGTTCTGGGCGTCATCATCGTCGTGGCCTCCACGGTCAAGCTGAACGACATCAACCTGTACTCCTCTGGCCTGGGTATCGCCACCATGATCAACGCGCTGTTCAACGTCAAGGTGAACCGTGTCGCCATGATCTGGGGTCTGGGCATCGTGGGCACCGTGCTGTCCATGCTGGGCGTTATCAACTACTTCCAGGACTTCCTGACGCTTCTGGGCGTTGCCATTCCGCCCGTGGCCGGCATCATGGTCATCGATTACTACCTGCTGCGCCGCAACCGTGCCGCTCTTGAGGAAACGCGCGAATCTGGCACGTTGCCCAGCCGCGTAGAGAAGTGGAACCCCATTACTATCGTGGTGTGGATCCTTGCTTTCGGCGTAGGCGAGGTCAGCAGCATCTACGCAATCGGCATTCCTGGTCTGAACTCCCTCATCTTCGCTGGCGTTGTGTATTGGATCGCCATGAAGGCCTACGCCGCCGCTAAGAAGGTCGATGTCGTCAAGTTCGAGGAGACCGACCAGGTTCTCTAAGCCGCATTGATGCCATCCGTGCTAACGGGTTTGTATCTATCGTTGCTCAGTCAAGGCGCCCCGTCTCTGCGAAGGCGGGGCGCCTCTTTGTTTTATAATCGCACGAAACGCTTGGCTCAATGAAAAGGGGGAGGTATGGCAAAGCACGCACTTGTTGCCGTTACCGGTGGAATTGCTGCCTATAAAGCGGCGGAAGTCGTGTCGCAACTTCAGAAATCTGGCGTAGACGTGAGTGTCATCATGACCAAGAACGCCTGCGAGTTCGTGACACCGCTTACATTCGAGGCGCTGACGGGTAAGAAGGTGTATACCGACACGTTCGACTACAGCTCCGACGCCACCATCAAGCACATCACGCTCGCGAAAGAAGCCGACGTATTCGTCGTGGTGCCCGCCACCGCGAACGTGATCGCCAAGATGGCGCACGGTATCGCCGACGACATGGTGACTTCGACGTTTTTGGCTGCCACATGCCCTGTGGTTGTGTGTCCCGCCATGCATGCCAATATGTTCGCAAACGCCGCGACGCAGGCGAATATCAAAACTATCGAAGGCCGCGGCATGGTTATCGTGGGCCCCGGCGAGGGAAGGCTCGCAAGCGGGGAAGTGGCGCGCGGCACGCTAGCGCCTGTAGAAGAAATCATTGAAGCGGTGCTCAGCGTTCTCGCGTAGACGATCGATTTCCTATTGGGCGCTTTTGTTCAATGCCTTTTGCCCGAAGGGGCAGAGGTCGCTAATGAAGCACTCGGCGCATTTCGGCCGACGAGCCACGCAGAACTCACGGCCGAAATGCACCCATTGATGGTTGATGAATAGCCAGTCATGCTGCGGATAAATCTTGAGCAGCTTCGTCTCCACCTTGGCAGGCGTATCGTCGTTGCGCGTGGCGAAACCCAGCTGATGGGCGATGCGAAACACATGCGTATCCACGGCGATGCCCTGCGGGTTCTTGAACGCCTGGCACATGACTACGTTTGCGGTCTTGCGTCCGACGCCTGGCAGCTTTTGCAGAAGGTCAATATCGTTAGGAATCTCTCCGCCGAATTCCGTAAGAACCGTCTGGGCTAACGCCTTGATATTGCGTGCCTTGGCATGGTAGAAGCCAAGAGGATGAATGATAGCCTCTATCTCCTCGATGCTCGCATGCGCCATCTTTTCAGGCGTGCCGAATTTGCTGAACAGGGTAGGGGATATCTTGTTGACCGCAGCATCGGTACACTGGGCAGAAAGCACGACTGCAACGGTGAGCGTGAACGGATCCATGTGGTCAAGCGAACATTCGCCCTCGCCGTAGTATTCATACATGCGACGTTCAATCTCAGCGGCTCGTTCGCGCTTCTGGGTCATATTCTCTCGAGGCATCGCTTCTCCATTCGTGCACCTGCATTTCAAAAGGCATTGTACCCCACGAAGGCGAAAGAAGATGGTGCTACGCGGCGCTCTGCTGCCTTTCGGCTGCGAGAATGATTTCTTCTGCCTCGAGCACGGCAGCGTTGTGATTCTCGTGAAATTGCATGCCAATGAGGGAGGTGACCGCGTCATCAAACTCAAGGAAGTCCATCTGTACGAAAGGGACGGCGCCCGACTCACGCGCTGCGCGTTCCACATCGGCGATAAACTGATCAACCTTGTTGCGAGGAATGGCCCAGCCATTGACCACCTCGTCGCTGAACAGGTCGGATAGAACCATCATAGTGTCGAAACGATTTTCTGTCGCGTTCATGGCCGCCTCCTGTCTCGTTCGTTTGTACACATAATATACGAACGCATGTTCTATTGCAATTGATTTTGCAAACTTACAAACAAATGTTCTATACTATGGGTGCTTGGTAGACTTCGTGGTTGACTCGAATGCACGCGGCATCTTCCAAGCTCTTTGCTACAATCGGGTGCGCCGCTTATGCGGCTTTTGGTGTTTACGCACGTCACGCCTTGGAGGCTTTCATGCTTATAGATTCCCTTGCAACCGTCGTACGGGCTTCGCATGCGCTCGACGACATCACGTCGCGTCTCGACAACGGCGCCGACGCAGCTTTGGGCGTCGCCTCTTCGGCGCGCGCGTTCGTCACCGCCACGCTGTTTACCATGCGCCCCGCTTGCTATCTGGTTGCCGTTCCGGGCGAGGAGGCGGCCGAAGGGTTCGCGCGCAGCGTCGCCGCCTATGTCGGCGACGAATCTGTTGCGCATTTCCCTGCACGAACTGATTACCCCTTCGTACCCAAAGAGCCTCGTGCACGTGAAGTCTCGAACCGCGCCCGCGCCGCCTGGGCGCTTCAAAGCGGCACTCCTATGGTCATCGTCGCAAGTGCGGCCTCTATGATCAGGTGCTTGCCGCCGCACGACGCTCGCGCCTTCGCGCCGCTTCGCCTGACAGCGGGGTCGGAATGCATCGACCTGACTTCGGGTGAGGTGCTTGACTTCGAGGGCACCGTTGCGGCTCTTGTGTCGCGCGGCTACGACAACGCTGGTGAGCTCGGGGGCCCTGGCACGTTCTGCACGCGCGGCGGCACTATCGACGTGTTTCCGGGCAATTCCGTCTATCCCATCCGCATTGATTTCTTTGGTGATGAAGTTGACGAGATTCGACGCATCGTGCCCTCGACCGGTCAGACCATCTCGTCGCTCGATGCCTTCGACGTGTATCCGGTGCGCGAGTATCGCCTTACGTCCAAGAACGTCAAACGCGCTCAGAACGCCATCATGAAAAAGGCCGAGACCGACCCTGTTTGGCGCGAACTGTTCGGAAAACTCCAGTCGGGCGGTGATTTCGATGGCGCGGACGCACTCTTGCCGCATTTGTATGCAAAGGTCGAAACGCTGGGAGATTACGCAAGTTCCGATGTGCTTACCGTGCTCGACGAGCCGCGCAGCCTCATCGATGACGCATCGCATGCGTACGAAGATGCAACCGAACGTGCCCAGGGCAGCCATATTCCCGTAGACGGCCTGTACGTAGATTCTTCCAAGCTGAGCTTTGGACAGGGAACGCGCCTCACGTTGGCATCCATCATGCGTGTCGGCGGTGTCTTGGACGCGGAGCTTCCCGTCAAACGAACCGATATCGCCGGAGATGCGGACAAAATGATCGCGCGTATCCGTGGTCTGGTGGATCAGCGCTACACCGTGGTGTTCAGCGTGCCTAACGTCCGCGCACGCGAGGATATGAAGCTCCTCTTCGTCGACAACCAGCTTCCTATTACTGAAGTGCTCGACTCCATGGCGGGCAAGCAGGCGCTGTTGCGCCCCGGCGTGGTGAACGTGGTCGACGTGGATATCCCGTTGGGCATGATCATCCCCAAAGCCAAGCTCGCGCTCATCTCCATCCATGACACGCAGGGGCGCAATTCAAGCATCCGCAACCGCCGCCGCATCGATATCACCGAGGTCACGTTCCCGTTCAAACCGGGCGACTACGTGGTGCATGCCGCGCATGGCGTTGCATTCTTCAAGGACCTCGTGCGTCAAGAGGTGTCGGGCGTCATGCGCGATTACCTGCTGCTCGAATACGCCGAAGGCGACAAGCTCTACGTGCCGGTCGAGCAGCTTGACCGCGTGACACGCTACGTGGGGCCCGAAGGCTCGAGCCCTCGTCTGACGCGCTTGAACACGAGCGACTGGTCGCGCTCGCTTGCCAAGGCCCGCAAAGCCACCAAGCAGCTAGCGTTCGACCTGGTAGATGTGTACACGCGTCGCGCTGCCGTGCAGGGGTTCCGCTATTCCGCCGATACGCCGTGGCAACATGAGATGGAGGAGTCGTTCCCGTACGAGGAAACGCCCGACCAGCTGACCGCTATCGCCGAGGTCAAGGCCGATATGCAATCCTCAAAGCCGATGGACCGCCTCATCTGCGGCGACGTCGGTTTCGGTAAGACCGAGGTGGCTTTGCGCGCCGCGTTTAAGGCCGTGCAGGACGCCAAGCAGGTCATGGTACTGTGTCCCACCACGATTCTGGCGCAGCAGCACTACACCACGTTCAAAGACCGCTTCGATCCGTTCGGCGTGGTCGTCGAGGTACTGTCGCGTTTCCGCAGCCCCGCCAAGACCAAGGCGGCGCTCGACGGATTCGCATCGGGCAAGGTGAACGTGCTTGTGGGCACACACCGCTTGCTATCGCGCGACGTGAACCCGCACGACCTGGGCTTGGTCATCATCGACGAGGAGCAGCGCTTCGGCGTGCAGCATAAAGAGCAGCTGAAAAACCTGCGCGAACAGATCGACGTGCTCACGCTTTCGGCCACGCCTATTCCGCGTACCATGTAGATGAGCCTGTCCGGCGTGCGCGATATGAGCCTCATCCTCACGCCGCCCGACAACCGCCGTCCGGTTGAGGTGCACGTGGGCGAATGGGATGTCGACGTGGTGTCCATGGCGATTCGCCGCGAGATTCAGCGCGGCGGCCAGGTGTATTACGTGAGCAACCGCGTGCGCACCATCGAGGAGGCCGTCTCCCGCGTAGGCGAGGCAGCCAACGAGGCGCGTGTGGGCGTAGCGCACGGCCAGATGAGCAAAGAGCAGCTTGAGCGCGTGATGGAGGACTTCTCCGCCGGTAAGATCGACGTGCTGGTTGCCACCACCATCATCGAGAGCGGCATCGACAATCCGCATACCAACACGCTCATCATTGAGGACTCCCAGCGTCTGGGCCTGGCTCAGATGTACCAGCTCAAGGGGCGTGTGGGCCGCAGCTCCCAGCAGGCGTACGCCTATTTCATGTTCCCCGAGTCGGTGAGCCTGACCGAGGAGGCGACGGCGCGTCTGGAGGCCATCAACGAACATCGCGACCTTGGAAGCGGCATGCGTATCGCCATGCGCGACCTTGAGATTCGCGGCGCGGGCAGCCTGCTTGGAGCCGAGCAGAGCGGCAACATGAGTGCGGTGGGCTTCGACCTGTTCGCCCAAATGCTTTCCAGTGCGGTTTCGGCCGCGCGTGAGGGCAGGGGAGCGCAGGAGGACGCGCTGCCGCCCGCTCTGTCGGATATTGTGGTCAACCTGCCCGTGCACACCTACGTGCCCGAGGAATACGTTCCTGATGCTGACGAGCGCGTGCTTCTGTATCGTAAGCTCGCGTGCGCCGAGACGGTGGGCGTCGTGGACGAACTCGAACGTGCCACGGCCAGCTTTCATGGCGAGATGCCCCAAGCCTGTAAGAACATGTTCGCCAAATCGCGTATTCGCGCCTGGGCGAGCGAGCGAGGCGTGAAAATCGTGACCGTGGTGGCGGGAAAGCTCAACATTGAACCCATCGCCGTGCCGCGCGACATGATGACGCCGCTGCGCCGCTACGGCGGGCGCTATATCCAGCAAAGCCGCAAGCTGAGCCTTCCGTTGAAGTATTTCAATCTCAAGGAAGACGACAGCCTAAGCGATGCAGTCTGGAACTTCTTGCAAGAGCTTTCGAAGGAAAGGGACTAGCGGTTTGGCGACCGAATCCGACAAAACGAAGCCTCTAAGGCGCAGCGTAAAAGGGAAGCGCCCCGCCGCATCGGGACGCGCTTCCCGTAAGGTCTCGCGTGCTACCTCAGGAAAAGCCCCTCGCAAGCGACCGGGCGCCGCATCGGCGGCAAACGCGAAATCTGGCTCGTACGCAACCGTCAAGCGCTTTGCTCCCGTTGCTGCGGCTCTTGCAATCGTCTGCCTGCTCGTAGCCGTCTTCGCCACAACATGCTCGCGCCATGCTATCCCCGAAGGCCCCACGCTGCCTGCGTACATCACAGACGACATGCTGGAAGCAGCGATGGACATGCAGGATAAATATGGACATCCTGCCGGCTGCACGATTGCGCAAATCATACAAGAAAGCGGCGCTGGCGATACGCCTTCTGCACTGGCCGCGCGCGACCATAATCTGTTCGGCATGAAGTGGGATGACTACTACGCCGACAAGAAGGGCGTCGTGGGCCCCGTGGCGTGGGATACGAATGAGGAATACGACGGACAGATCGTCGGGATTTCAGGCACGTTTATCGCGTTTACTGACGATGTGGCGTGTATCAAATTCCGCTCAAGCGTGTTCCTGCAATCGGAGCGCTATCGCACCAATCCCGTTATCCAAGAGGCCATTGAGACCGGATCGTCGGCCACCATGGCATACGGTCTTGCCGATGCCGGCTGGGCAACCGACAGCTCCTACGCCGATTCGCTTGTCGCGCTCATGGACGAGTACGACCTGTACCGGTTCGACAAATAACCCTGAGAGTGTAGGGCCGTATTTGCTCCATAATCAAATACTGTATGGCTCTTGGCTTTCTGTCAGACCGTGCCACTCTCACGTTTGTCTACTTATCGCAACATGCAAGTAGATATGAATGGCTCTTGACTGTGTGGCTGGCTGTGTCGGTTCTCGCACACACAGCTTTCGCGATTGCCGGCATTACGTCGCGTAACGATTTGAAACATTCCCGGAAAAATGTTTGCATTTGAGTATCAATTAGGCGTACGATTCCTTCAACATATTCAATGACTTCGCGTTATGAGGAGGCAACATGAAACTTGCGGTTCCCACCATGGGACAGGGCGGCACCGAGGCGCAGCGCTCCGGGCATTTCGGCCATTGCGACAACTTTACCGTCTTCGAAATCGAGAACGGCGAAATCAAAGGCACGTCTATCGTGGAGAATCCGCCTCATGAGGAGGGCGGATGCATGCGTCCCGTTGGTTTGCTTGCAGACGTCGGTGCTGATGCTATCGTGGCTGCGGGCATGGGCATGCGCCCGATGATGGGCTTCGCAAATGCCGGTATCACCGTATATTTCGACAATCAGACGCCCAAAGCGGGCGATGTCGCGCTTCTCGCGTCCGAAGGCAAACTGCCTGTTATGGGTGCCGATCAGGCCTGCCATCATTAAGTCGCTCCTGCAATACCCTCAAAATCAATGAAGGCTGCTCACTAACGAGCAGCCTTCATTTTATGCTTCGGCGACAAGATCAGGAGCAATCTGTGCAATGTTTGCTTCCACCAGGTCGATTGCCTCACGCGGGCAAGCGTCCACGCAGGCCCCGCACCCGATGCAGAAACGCGGCTCGTAATCGAGCGTGCCGTTCTCCGGCGACGCCATGCGCGCGCCCGTCGGACAGCATTTGGTGCAATCGAGGCACTCGACGCACTGCGCAGCGTCGGTTTCGCTCACCACGATCTCGGCGTTCGATGCGGTTTCAGGATGCGCGACCACAGCCTCAAGAAGCATGCGCCTGCGCGGCTGAAGCGTACGCCTTGAGCGTCCGTTCTCTGCGAACTGGTTGATGATCTCGCCGTCAAGCAGGTTCAGCTTCTCCTGCATGCGCTTGCGTTCCTTCTTGCGATACAGGTCTTTCAGCGTGTCAGAATTCTTCAAGCGTCGCTTGCCGGTCACGATATCGATCGCATCGCCCTTGATGCTGTCGAACGCCTCGCGGCGGCCGAACTGCGACACCTCCGCAGCCGGGGACACATCCTCGAGCTCGGGAATCTCGCGATCCCAATGGACCTCGCCGCCGGTCCACTCTTCAGCAAGTTCGATAGCGCGCGAGAACAACATTTCGCCACGCCCCGGAGCCTTCTCGCAGTCATCGCAATACTTAAGGTCGCATGCCAGGCACAGCGGGACGTTCTGCGCCAGAAGAAGCGTCCAAAGCTCGGGCGGCACGCAGGCAAGGCAGGGGAGAACGGTCACGTTCTTCGCGGGCGTGAAGCCGGGAAATACGTTCTCTTTGCAGGTCAGATACACGACGTCGCCACGCATAGCGACCTTGCGAAGATGCTCGTACAGCGCATGCAGCGAATTGGAAGACGACGTGAAGGCATCGCACACGCCCATGCATACGCAGCATTTGGTGCACAGCCCGCTGTCGATCACAGGCGTACTGGTTTCGCTCTCAAAGGAAATTGCCGACACGGGGCACGCGATGCGGCAGCGTTCGCATTCGGCCCCCGAAGGGCGAACGCAGAACTCGGGTGCGACGATCATCTTCATGGCATCGTTCCTTTCCAGATTTTGTCCGAACGGATTATAGCGAATCGACTGGCTGAATATTCAGGAAAGACCGGCGGCTCAGCAACAAAACGAGGGGCTGCGCAGAGCCCCTCGTTCAGAATCTTGTCTATGAGCGCGTTAATCCTGCAGCGCTTCCATGACCTTCAGGGTGTAATCGATGCGGGCGAGCACGTCGGCGCGGTCAAGCAGCTCGATGCTCTCGAACAGAGGCGGGCTCACCATGTTGCCGCACACGGCCACGCGCAAAGGCTGGAACAGGGCCTTTGCCTTCATATCCAGCGGCTCGCACAGGGCGCGGCACGCCTCCTGCATGGGGTCGCACTCCCACGCCTCTGCGTTCGCAAGCACCTCGCGGCACGCCTTGAGGGCCTCGTCGGCTCGGGCGCCGTCCTTGAGGAGCACCTTCTTCACGCTCTTGGGGTCAAGTTCCACATGGGAACCCCAGAACATGTAGGGGAACTTCTCGGCGGCATCGGTCAGGCGCGTCTCGCGCTCGGCCACCAGGGGATAGAGCTTGGCGTACCACTCGGGTCGTGCGTCGACGTCGGCCTCGCCCGCAGCAAGCTCTTCATCAACGAACGGCGCGACTTCGGATTCTGCCACCGTACCGTCAGCGACGAACGCCCGCAGCTCCTCAAGAGAGGCAGCCTCATCGGCGTTTGCGGCCGCACGCGTACCGGCAGCGAACGCCTCCGCCAGCCACGGACGCGAGAGCTCCACCCACTCGGCAGCGTCCATCTCCTTGATGTACTGGCCGTTCATCCACTCGAGTTTGGTCTCGTCGAACACGGCGTCCTTCTTGGTCACGCGGTCCAGGCTGAACTCGCGGCACAGCACGTCGCGCGGGATGATGGTGGTTTCGCCGTCAAGGCTCCAACCCAAAAGCGCCAGGAAGTTCACCATGGTGTCGGGAAGGAAGCCCTGCGCCTTGTACTCTTCGACGCTCGTGGCGCCGTGACGCTTGGACAGCTTCTTGCCGTCGCCGCCCAGAATCATGGAAAGGTGAGCGAACGTGGGCACGGGCAGCCCCAGCGCCTCATAGATCAGAATCTGGCGCGGAGTGTTGGACAGGTGGTCATCGCCGCGGATGACGTGGGTAATCTGCATGTTGGCATCGTCGCACACCACGGCGAAGTTGTAGGTGGGCGTGCCGTCGGTGCGCACCAGGATCATGTCGTCCATGACGTCGGCGGGAAAGCTCATGTGGCCATACACGGCGTCGTCGAACTCGATGGGGCCGTGGTCCAGCGGCACCTTGAGACGCCACACATGCGGCTCGCCGGCTTCGATGCGGGCCTTCGCCTCGGCAGGGTCGAGGTCGCGGCAGGTTCGATCGTAGCCTGCATACGCCTCGCCGGCGGCTTCGGCCGCTGCGCGCTTGGCATCCAGCTGCTCTTTAGTGCAGAAGCAGGGGTAGGCCGCGCCGCGCTCGATCAGCGTGTCCAACGCCGCTTTGTAGGTGTCGAAACGCTGCGTCTGGTGGTAGGGGCCGAATTCGCCGCCCACCTCGGGGCCTTCATCCCAATCCAGGCCCAGCCAGCGCATGGCGCGCAGGATGATCTGCGTGTTCTCCTCGGTGGAGCGCTCAGGGTCGGTGTCTTCGATGCGCAGGATGAACTTGCCGCCCATGGCGCGGGCGAATGCCCAGTTGTAGATGGCCGTGCGCGCGCCGCCGATATGCAGCTTGCCCGTGGGCGAAGGCGCGAAACGGACGCGAACGTTCGAATCAGTCATGGTAATCCTCTCGATTACGTGCGGATATATGTCAGCTGCGGGTAAGCCGCATGCGGTCGGGTCAGGTGCGCTGCCTAGGCCGCGCGCGAAGGCCCGCTACTTAACAACTTACCTATGATAAGGCAAACCACACAGCCCGCAACCGTGACAGCGAGCCAAATGGCGCCCATCCCCATCCAAAATTCAGGCGGATACATGCAAATGAGCAGCGAATCCCATGAGAAAGTCCACGTGCCCGCTGCGAAGAATAGCGAATGGAATGCCGCGAAGAAACCGTTGAAATCTACAGCCACCCATGCCGCGAGAAGTGCGAACGCCACGAATACGCCTGCGCCCGCGCCGCCAAGCACCCGTCCAAGAGCGCGTTTGCCACCGCGGAACGCCACGGCGATGCAGCCCGCATAGGCGATGAGGGCAGCGGCAAAGAGCCACGGCTTCGCCTGTTGAATCACGTCGTACACGTCATCGAGGTGTGAGAGCGCGTCAGGCGTAAGCGCATAGGGCTCTTCCTCGGCAAAAGAGAGCCCGTATTCCGCCATAATCAGGTCTTCCTTGGTAGGATCGACAGGCTGGGTATCGCGCGAGGTGGTGATGTAGGTGTCGTACAGGTTGAGCCCCTCAGGCAACGTGCGCCCGTCTGCCTGGGCCGATTGGGCCACCGCGTCCATGGATGTGTAGAGGGCGTAGCGATCGTTGTCATTAATCGTGTAGTGCTTGGCCGCCACAGCAGCCACCACGAGCTCCTCCTTGGTGTAGGGCGAATCTGCATCGTTCGAAAACGCCTGCGAGAGCATGCGCGTGGGCAAATCAAACGCCGCGCACGCCACGAATCCCATGGCTACAAGCGTCACTGCTAGCGTAATGCCAGACACCACCGAAAAAACGGCGTCGATGGGGGAGCGCTGAGCGTGTGAATCGTTACGCATCCAGGTCCCCGCAATCCACCCACAAGGTCTGCGACGTGATGCCGCGCGTCTTCTTGCAAATCACCGGTTCAGGCCCCAGGCGGCTGAACACGCCGGTGAAGCGCCCGTTATACAAGTACAGGCCGGAGAGGTTGTTATACAACGCCACCTCACGCAATGCGTCCTCGGGATCGCCGTAGAGCGCAAGCGTCTTGGTTCGGAACGGCGTGCAATAGCGTTGCACGATGAACGGCGCGCCGGCGGCCTCATTGGCGTAGCGGTCCACGATGCCGGCCCATTCCTCGTCAGTAAAATCGACGCCGGCATAGACGTCTTTACTGCCGTAGGCATCGGTGGGTTTGATGATCCATTGCGCTCGCGTGGCTTTCACGTTTGTCACGTCGACATGCGCGTCGTCCAGAAAGCTCGTAAAAGGCACGGTCTCGTCCACGAAGGCATTTTCTTCGTCGCTGAGAATCGCGCGCGTCTCGGGCATGAATAGCACCTGGAAGATCTGCTTGTCGTGCACGATATGGCCGGCAAAGCTGCCGATGAGGGCAACCTTGCGCTCGCGTACCGCCTGGATAAGGGGCTGGCTTTCTTCCCAGTGTTCGATGATGTCGTTGGTCACGCTGCGGCGCCACACGGCGTCGATGGGAGCGCTGTCGCGCCCGAAGAAGGCTTTCTTGCCCACCAGGCGACCGTCCTCGAACGCCAGGTCTCGAACGTCGTAGACCGAGCACTCGACGCCGCGGCTGGCGAAGAGCTTAGCGAAGATCTTGAACTCCTCAGTGATGGCGTTTTCCAGGAAGTCAACGATAGCTATGTGGGGATGCTCCACCTTGAAGGCATACGTGTCGTAGATGGAGAGGAACTCATCCACCCAGCCGGGGAAGAGCGCGTCGTCGCAGGTCTGGATGGTATGGCGCTTGGCGAACTCACGCAAAGGCGCGGCGTTCGCGACGGAGGCACCGATCTCGCGGTTCTCGTTCATGCCGCTGGAGCCGTCGCCGTTGAACTCGCAGAATGTAGCGTCCAGGGTGTTCTCATCCAGGAACAAATCCACGCGCGCAAAGGGCAGCATGGCGTCGTAATCGCGGGGGAGCAGGATGAGGTCCACCAGGCGCTCGTCAAAATCGAAACATGCGCGGTAGGCGGGGTTTTTCAGATACTCGCGCATGACCTTGACCAGGATGTGGTACGAGGTTTCGGCGATGTACTTGAAGCGGTCGTACGTGGCGCGATCATAGAAACGTGGCACGAAAGAGGAGTCAACCACGACGCCATGATAGATGGCCGTGGACTGCTCCATATGGGCGCGCGCCGCAATGCGCTCCGCCGCGCACCCGCCCAACGAATCGACGATGGACAGATATTCGTCGGTATAGGCGGCGTTTTGCGTAGCGGGAGCCGAAGGAATTTCAGAAGGCATGAGCAACCTTTCTCCAGTGCGTAAGCTTTAACAGCTAAGTATGCCAGAGAGAGCCGCCAAGATGCTGCGATGTCCGAATCGTCTCCAAGAAAGCAGAAGGCATAACTACTACTGTTTAGGGCATAAGTTTTTTCCTTTAATAGTTTTTATAACCGTATAATGGGATTACTCTAAGCAAAAGATTAGGAGAGCAAATGGCCCTCTTTGACGTTGACGCGCTACGTAACTATCTCATGGATTACTGCGGCACAGCAGCGTTTAGCGGGTTTCCCGCCGCCATTATCGATGTCGCGGAGATTGAGGACATGAGTGGGGAAGAGCTTTGCCGTAAAGCAGAGGACCTCGGCATTGACCTGCATCGGTTTGTGGTTGAGGAATAGGATGGATCCCTAATGCCACTTCACTAAAGACCCCCTAGAAACAAAATGCCGGGGAACCCCCCGGCCCTTGACAGCCCCCTCTTGCGAGACGACCTATTAGTTTATAGCAGACTTAAACTATGGTAGCAACCATGCTGCAGCAATAGAACATATGTTCTCAACAATTAAAGATTTGTCAACTTAGGAAAAGTCGCACCACTCCGGCAATTCTACGACTAAGCGTATCTTGAGAAGCAGCACATCGCATCTCCATCACTTCGGTATTGCGCCCGTTGCTGGCAAACGCTAATATGCCACTCTTGCGGGCGCATTTGACGCTCGCTTGACATATCCGTTTATCAAGAGCCGGGGGAGAGAGTTGGCTCGTTAATCCCGGCACCAACCAGAGGGCTCTTAACCCCCCCACGGTGGTCCCGCCAACATCGATGAAGGAGGCATATTTTCTATGACCCAATCACGTTCATACCTGTTCACTAGTGAATCTGTGACCGAAGGCCACCCTGATAAAGTGTGCGACCAGATTTCGGACGCCATTCTCGACGCCATCCTCGCCAAGGAGGCCGAGCTTGAGGCCGCCGGCTACGTTGCCCCTAATGGCCAGCCTGCCGACCTGTCTAAGGTTCGCTGCGCCTGCGAGACCGTGGCTACCACCGGCACGGTGTTCGTGTCCGGAGAGATTCGCACCCAGGCCTACGTGGACGTTGACCGCATCGTGCGCGGCGTGCTGCGCGACATCGGCTACGACCGCGCCAAATACGGTTTCGACTGCGACACCTGCGGCGTGCTGAACTCCATCCACGAGCAGTCCGCCGACATCGCCATGGGCGTCGACGAGTCCTGGGAGGCCCAGCATGGCCAGGCGGTTGACGAGCTGGACGAAACCGGCGCCGGCGACCAGGGCATGATGTTCGGCTACGCCTGCGACGAGACGAGCACGCTTATGCCTATGCCCATCTATCTGGCGCATCGCCTTGCCGAACGCCTGACCGAGGTGCGCAAGAATGGCACCTGTCCCTATCTGCGTCCCGACGGAAAGACCCAGGTCAGCGTGCGCTACGAAGATGGCGAACCCAAGTGGGTCGAGAAGATTCTCATCTCCACTCAGCATGCCGAGGACGTGGACCACGAAACGCTGCAGACCGAGCTGGTCAAGCACGTAATCGAGCCTGTCCTTGAGGCCGAGGGCGTGCACCGCTCGCCTGAGCTAGAGATTTACGTGAACCCCACCGGGCGCTTCGTCATCGGCGGCCCCATGGGCGACGTGGGCCTCACCGGCCGCAAGATCATTGTGGACACCTACGGCGGCATGGGCCGTCATGGCGGCGGCGCGTTCAGCGGCAAGGACTGCACCAAAGTCGACCGCTCTGCTGCGTACGCCGCACGTTGGGTCGCAAAGAACGTAGTGGCCGCAGGCCTGGCCAGCCGCTGCGAGGTGCAGGTGGCTTACGCCATCGGCGTTGCGCGTCCCGTGAGCGTGATGGTGGAGACATTCGGCACTGAGCGCGTTCCCGTGGAAGACATCGAGCGCGCCGTGGAGCAGGTGTTCGACCTGCGTCCGGCCGCTATCATCCGCGACCTCGACCTGCGCCGTCCCATCTACCGCAAGACGGCCGCCTACGGCCACTTCGGCCGCGAGCTCCCTGAATTCACCTGGGAGCGCACCGACCGCGCCGACGCCCTGCGCGAAGCGTGCGGGTTGAAGTAGGCGATTCCTCGCCAAGAGCCTGTGTTAACGCCAACGTTGTCATAAGCCCGGCTTGCCGCCCAGCGAGCCGGGCTTTTGTTTGCACTGCAGCACGAATTCGCATTGTTTGGAGCCGTGGTTCCACGTGCCTCGCCGCCGGGCCCTGCTGCTATACTTGAACGCATGAGAACCGCTTCAGTCATACTTGACATACAAACCCAATCGCTCGATTCGCCCTACACCTATGCCATCCCCGACGATATGGATAGCGCGGCGGTAGGATGCGCCGTACTGGTTGAGTTCGGGCGCCGCCGCGCTGTGGGCTATATCATCGCCATCAACGAGGTGGGCGAGCAGCCTTCGTCTGCTTCCGCCATGTCCGCCGGGGCGTCTTTCGGATCCTCAGGGACCATTTCCGACGGTGGGAACAAGCGCACGGAGCCTGCTGTGCGCTCTGTAGCATTTCACGATGAGAGCGAAGCGTTGCCTACGTCGCGCGACATTCGTAACGTTGAGCTCAAGCCTCTCCTTGCCGTGCTGTCCGACCCGTATTTCGATGAATTCGGCGCACGCCTCATCCAATTCATCGCCCACGAATACATCGCTCCTTTGAGTTCGTGCGTCCACTTGTTGACCCCTGTTGGACGTGCCCCCAAGGTGGTTAAGCGAGGCGACGAATGGGAGCTCCAGAAACCCGCGAAGCGCCGCAAGAAGAAAGACGCCCAGCCGTCCGAAATTATCTCTGATGAGGAAATCGCCCGCAGCGCGAAAGAGCGCGAGGCATTCGACCTCACCGAAGGTCAGTCCGAGGCGATCGGCGCCATCGAAGCCAGCATGCATCGCGCGACGGGCGAGTGCGTCGTCGTCGACGGCGTGACAGGCTCCGGCAAGACTGAAGTATATCTGCGCGCTATTCGCGCGGCGCTCGAGCACGGCCAAGGCGCTATTGTTCTGGTGCCTGAGATTGCGTTGACCCTCCAGACCGTCTCTCGCTTCGAAAGCCGCTTTGGCGACACGGTGGCCGTCATGCATTCGCGCATGACCGGCGGCGAGCGCTACGACCAATGGCAGGATGTTGCCTGCGGACGCAAGCGCGTGGTGGTGGGCGCCCGAAGCGCCCTGTTCTGCCCGATGAGCAACCTGGGACTCGTGGTGATCGACGAAGAACACGAAAGCACCTACAAGCAGGAAAGCGCACCGCGCTACCATGCGCGCGACGTTGCGGCTTGGATGGTCCGCAAGCTGGGAGCCACGCTGGTGCTCGGCAGCGCCACGCCGTCCATCGAAACACTGTGCCGCACCACCTACGACCCCACATGGCGTCGTGTAAGCCTGCCGGGACGCGCCAACGGCAAGCCCATGCCCCGCGTGCGCATCATCGACATGGCTCGCGAGTTCGGCACCGGATCGCGTTCCATGTTCTCTCGCGACCTGCAAAGCGAGTTGTTTGCCGCGCTCGACGCCGGCCACAAAGCGGTTTTGATGCTCAACCAGCGCGGATTCGCCAATTTCTTGTTGTGCCGGGAATGCGGCTACGTGCCCGAATGCCCCACCTGCTCGGTGTCGCTCACGTACCATGACCGCGGCAATATGCTGGTGTGCCACCACTGCGGCTATCGCATTCCAGCGCCGCCCGTGTGCCCCACATGCGGCAGCCCCTATCTCAAAAAGTTCGGCGCCGGCACCCAGCGCGTCGAGGCCGAGCTGCTCAAGCTCTTGGGCGAGCATGGCTACGTGTGCCGCTTGAGCGATGGGGAAGAACCGATTGATCCAGTGGCAAATTCTTCATCAGCGGCTTTCGCGAACGATGAAAGCCAACCCGACGTGCGCGTCATTCGCATGGATTCTGACACCACGTCGTCGCGCGATGCCCATGAGCGGCTGCTGCGCGAGTTTGCCAGGCCTGGCGCCGCCGTGCTTCTGGGAACCCAGATGATCGCCAAGGGCCTCGACTTTGACGAGGTGGTGCTCGTAGGCGTCATCAATGCCGACACACAGCTGCGCCTTCCGGATTTCCGATCAGCCGAACGCACCTTCGACCTGGTGGAACAGGTGGCAGGCCGCGCCGGTCGCGGCAAGCTGGATGGCCAGGTGCTTGTTCAGACGTACATGGCAGACGCCGTTGCCATTCAGGCGGCCGCAACATACGATCGCAAGCGCTTCTTGTCCGGCGAGCTGCCTAAACGCCGCATGTTGGGTTATCCGCCTTATATGCGCCTTGCCAACATCCTCATCTGGGGAGAGGACGCAAACGAGGTGCGCGAGGTCGCGCTTGAGCTTGACGCGCGCGTGAACGAGGTCATTCGCGATATCGTGGGCCCCGATTGGGTTTCCCTTGGTGCTGCGCCTTGCGCAATCGAGCGCCTTCGTAGCCAGTACCGCTGGCATATTCTAGTTAAGGCTCCGCGTGACGCCGACATCGCCCGCCTGGTGGAGCCGGTCATCCGAAAGCGCCGCGCCCATAAACGCGTCAACGTCGCCTGCGATGTCGACCCCTTCAGCCTTTTATAGGCCTGCGATGAGTCGTGCAGCTTTGGTAGTCCTGTGTGCCGCCTGCGAAAACGTGCATGAGCTCTGCTATACTCCCGAATCGGCATATTGACGCTCGAATCAGCGCTGGGACGCAGTAGCTTATACGGCAATACGCGTTAAGCCAACCATGCTGGCGCTTATCGAGCTTAAGGTATTTTGAAAAGAGGACATATGGCATTCGATACGCTGAAAGTGGTCGTCGCGCCCGACCCCGTGCTGGAAACCCCGTGCGAGGAGTGCGACCTGGCTGATAAAAGCCTGAAGAAGCTCGCCAAGCAGATGGCCAAAACCATGTACAGGAACAACGGCTGCGGTCTTGCCGCCCCACAGGTGGGCGTCAGCAAGCGTCTCGTGGTCATCGACTGCGACCAGGACGACGGCGAACAGAATCCCATCGTGATGGTGAATCCCGTCATCGTGGAAACGCGCGGCAGGCTGGTCACCGAGGAGGAGGGCTGCCTTTCGTTCCCCGGAATCTCCGTTCCCATCACGCGCCACGAGTACGCTGTGGCTCGCTACTTCGACCTTGAGGGCGAGGAGTGGCAAATCGAGGGCGACGGGCTTCTGGGCCGCTGCCTCCAGCACGAGATCAACCACCTTGACGGCAAAACCATGCTCGACGTGTGCGAGCTGTCCGACCGCATCAAGGCCATCCACGACTTCGAGGAAGCCAAGAAAGCGGGCGCCAAGCCGGGAGAGACCAGCGTCAAGTAATCGTGAAGCGCCCCGCAGCCTCAAAGGCCCGCGGGGCGCCGTCCGAAGATTGGAGGCGCCATGCGCGTCGTATTCATGGGAACGCCCGATTTCGCAGCGAGCATCCTGGACGAGCTCAAAGAGCAGCACGAAGTGATTGCCGTATACACTCAGCCTGATGCCGTGCGCGGTCGCGGCAAGAAACTCGTCCCATCGCCGGTCAAGGAGCTCGCCCAGAGCGCCGGCATCCCGGTGTTCCAGCCCACGTCGCTTCGCACGCCCGAGGAGCAGGACCACCTTCGCGAGTTTGCCCCCGACATGATTTGCGTAGCGGCATACGGCAAGATTCTTCCGCAGGAAGTCCTCGACATTCCTGAGTACGGATGTCTGAACGTCCATGCGTCGCTTCTGCCCAAGTATCGCGGGGCGGCGCCCATCGAGCGCGCCATCCTTGCGGGCGACGAGCAGACCGGCGTGTGCATCATGCGCATGGAGGCTGGCATGGACACGGGCGATTATTGCATCTGCCGCTCGTGCGACATCGGCGACATGAGCTGCAAGCGCCTCACGGCCGAGCTCGCCGAGAAGGGCGCCTATGCGCTGCTCTCGGCCATGTATTCCATCGAACAGGGCAATGTGTACTGGACGCGCCAGGACGAATCGCAGGTCGCGTACGCGCCTAAGATCGAGAAGGGCGAGCTCAACTGCGATCCGGCCGATACGGCCGTGACCAACCTCCGGCGCGTGCAGGCGTCGAGCGACGCGCATCCCTCGAAATGCTCGATCGCAGGAAAGGGTGTGACGATTATCGCCGCGAAAGCCGCGGGCGAAGACCTCGACAAGAGCAATGCGCCCGACCAGGGCAAAGTCGTCTTCCAGGCTAAAAAGCTGTATCTGGGGTGCGCCGACGGCCCCATCGAGATTATCGAGATCAAACCGGACGGCAAGAAGGAGATGTCCGCCGCAGCGTTTGCAAGCGGCGTTCAAGGCATAAAAGCAGGCAATGTGATTTGGGAGCGAATGTAAATGACAGATTCCACGAACACCGGGCATAACGGCGAGGGCCGTCCCCGTTCCGGCGGGCACAATCGCGGCGCTTCGAACCGTGGCGGCAAACCCGGGTTCTCCAAGGGTAGGGGAGCGGGCGGCTACGGTCGCAAGAGCGGCGATTTCCGCGGCAAACCGCGTGACAACCGCGGACGCGACTTCGGCGACAAGCGCGAAGGCGACCGCGACGGATATCGGGGCGACCGCAAGCCTTTCAGCAAGGACGGCAAGCGTAGCTGGACGCCCACCGACAAGCAGGGCGGCAAGCAAGGATTCCGCGGCGACCGTAAGCCGTACGGCAATGACGAGGCCCGTGGGTTCAAGAAAGAGCGATCGTTCGACAAGGGCGATTCCCGCGATTTCAAGCGCTCGTCCCGTGACGGTTTCGAGAAGAAGGGCTTCGGCCCGCGCGACGGCAAGCGCTTCGACGACAAGCCTCGCTTCGATAAGCCGCGCCGCGACGGCGATTCGTTCGATCGCGACCGCAAGCCGCGTTTTGACCGCGATTCCAAACGTGATTTCGAAGGCAAAGAGGGCGCTCCTCGCGGCGAGAGGCGCTTCAACGACCGCAATGGCCGCAATGACCGTCGCGGTCACGACGCCGGCCGCGGGCATCGCAACCCCGTGCTTTCTCCCGCCCGTCAGGCAGCTTGCGCCATCGGACGCGAGGTGCGCGAGCGCGACGCGTTCGTGTCCGAGGTCATTCCCGGCGTCCTCGCCCAGTTCGAAGGCATGTCCGCCGAGGATTCAGCCTTCGCTACCAAAATCGCACGCGGCGTGACCGCGACGCTCGGCACGCTCGACGAGTTCATCGATCGCAATCTCAACTCGCCTGACGACATCCAGGATGATGTGCGCGACGCTCTGCGTGTGAGCGCCTACGAGCTCCTCTTCCTGGGCAAGGCCGATTACGCGGCTGTCGACCAGGGCGTCGAGCTGGTGTGCTGGGTCGCTCCTAAAGCGGGCGGCTTGGCCAACGCCGTGCTGCGCAAGATGGCCAAGAGCGCAAAGGCGTTCCCGTTTGGACGCCCCAACCTGAGCCTTCAGGTGCTCGCGCGCTCGCAGGCGTTCCCGCTGTGGCTTGCCAAGCGTCTCATGAACGAAATGGGCCTGCAGAACGCTACCACGTTCATGCGCGCCTGCAACGCCGACGCACCGGTCCATATCGCCGTCAACGCCATCAAGGTGAACGACGTCGAAGAGATTATTGAGGTGTTTGACCAGGCCGGAAGCTTGCTTACGCCCGTCGAGGACGTGCCCGGCTGCTACCAGGTGGTCAACACGCGCGTGCTTGCCAAGCCCGAGGTCCGCTCGCTGTTCGAGCAGGGCAAGGTGCTGGTGTCCGACGCATCCGCCCAGGCCGTAGCGACGCTTGCCTGCCCCGACCACGACATCGAGGCATTCCTCGAAATCGGCAGCGGCCGCGGTACCAAGACCATTCTTCTGCAGAGCGACGCCGTGCGTGCGTTCGGTCGCACCGTTCCTATGGTGTCGGTCGACGACCACGGCTTCAAGGCCGAAATCCTCGCGAAGCGCGTTGCCGCCTACGGCATCGAGAGCGTACGCCCTGTGAAGGCCGACGGCCGCACGCTGTCGACCGTTATGCCCGAGGCCAGCTTCGACGCCGTGCTGCTCGATGCGCCGTGCTCCGGCGTGGGCACGCTACGCCGCCATCCGGAAATCCGTTGGCGTCTCACTGAGTCTGATGTGACCGCCATGGCAAGCACCGAGCTGGATATGCTCATCGAGGCGGCGAAGATGGTCAAGCCTGGCGGCATTTTGACCTACGCGACGTGCACGGTATTCCACGAAGAGAACCAGCAGGTGGTAGAGCGATTCCTGAAGACCAAGCTTGGCGAATCGTTCCAGGAAGAGGCGCGTCTCGAGCCCGTGCTGACCGCGAAGGGTCCCGACGCCCACTTCGCCGTGCGTCTGAAGCGCGTTCGATAGAGCGCTTTCCTGCATTGCGCGCGCGTGAAGCGTATCTACCAACGCACTTGCGTCTCGGTAGCTAAGAAAAGGGCCTCGGTCGTGACCGAGGTCCTTTTGCATGCAACGTTATCCCGCGAGCTACCAAAGCTCGTTCACGTCCACGCCCTCAAGTTCCAGCAAATAGCGCTTGACCTTGATGCCGGCCGCATACCCCACAAGCTTGCCGCCCACGCCGATCACACGATGGCAGGGAACCACGATGGGCAAGGGATTCTTGTTGTTGGCCAGCCCGACAGCCCTGAAGCCCTTGGGGCTGCCTACGGCCTCGGCGATCTGGGCATACGTGCGCGTCTCGCCGTAGGGAATCTTCTTGAGCTCATCCCACACATTCAGCTGAAACTCGGTTCCCCGGGGGTCAAGGGGCAGGTCGAACTCGCGACGCTTGCCTGCGAAATATTCCTGAAGCTGTGTGGCAGCGGTGTTGGTGAGAGCGCTGGGGCGCTTCGTCGCGCCTTCGATAGCGTGAGGACCAAAAAGAATCCTCGTCAATCCTTTATCGTTCGCAACGATAGTGAGTCTTCCCAGCGGCATGGTATAAACGAAGTAATTCACAGGGATACGACACCGCCTTTCAGAACAGACCCCATGCGACGCATTCGCCATGCGCTGACCGCGCAGACATATTTTGTCGTACCCCGATTATAGAGCGGTATCGTCGCGTAGTCGAAGACGTCTCTATGGATATTCCAAATCGCGACGGTATTCGGCGCGCGTGGAGCGGGTTGCGCTAGAATGGAGCCAGATACCGCCGAAAGAAAGGTCCCTGCCATGTTCACTTCGCCCAAAATCGCACCTTCCATCCTTTCCGCCGACTTCATGAACATGGAGCGCGACGTCGCCGAAATCGAGGCAGGCGGTGCGGCGTTCGTACACGTGGACGTCATGGACGGCCATTTCGTCCCTAATCTCACGCTGGGCGTTCCGTTCGTCAAGCAGCTCAAGAAGGTCACGAACCTGCCGCTCGACGTGCATCTGATGATTTCCAATCCCATCCAGCAGCTGCCCTGGTTCCTTGAGTGCGGCCCCGATATGGTATCGGTCCACGCGGAAGCGCTTGACGAGCCCACGGGCGAGTTCGACCGCGCCATCGACATGATTCACGAGGCGGGAGCGAAGGCATGCCTGGCGCTCAAGCCCGACATGCGCGCAAGTGTGGTGGAGCCCTACATCGCCAAGCTGGACATGGTGCTGGTCATGAGCGTGTATCCCGGATTCTCTGGGCAGAAGTTCATCGAGGGTACCGAAAAGAAGGTCGCCCGCGTGGTCGAGATCGCGCGCGCAGCCGGCGTGGCCCCGCTTATCGAGGTCGATGGCGGCTTGGGCGTGAACGACGCAACCCGTGCCGTCGCTGCCGCCGGCTGCGACGTGCTTGTGGCGGGTAGCGCCTGCTTCGGACAGGCCGACCGCGCGGCCGCCATCGCCGGCATTGCCGATACCGCCGCGCAAGCGCAGCAGTCGGGCTTCGTCGCGCCCTGGGAAGGCCGTGACGCCTAATGCCGGCAGCTTCGTCCGCCCATGCTCGACATATCATATATCTGGACAACGCCGCCACCACGCCCCTGTGCGAGGAGGCGGCGCAGGCGATGCGGCCGTACATGACGCCCGGCATCGAGGGCACATTCGGCAACGCCAATTCGCTCCACGCGATAGGGCGCGATGCCTTTTCGGCGCTCGAAGAGGCGAGGGCATCCGTGACGCGTGCCCTGCGCGCGCAAAGGCCTGATGAAATCGCATTCACGTCGGGTGCGACGGAAAGCGATAACGCCGCGCTGATCGGCATCGCGGTCGCCGCGCGTGAGAAAGCGCGACTCAAGGGAGGCCTTTCAACGGGCGGAAGAATCGCCATCACGCGCATCGAGCACGATGCCGTCCTCAACGCGACCCGACTGCTCAAAGACCTCGGATTCGCAATCGATTTCATCGACAACGACCGCAACGGCCGAATCACCCTGGATACGCTTGCCGCCGCGCTGCACGACGACACGCTCCTGGCAAGCGTCATGACGGCCAACAACGAGGTGGGCACCGTTCAACCCGTGAAAGAGCTGGCCGCCTGCGCCCATGAGCACGGCGTCCTGTTCCATACCGACGCCGTACAGGCGTTGGGAAAGATCGAAGTCGACCTTTCGGGCTCGGGCGTCGATGCGGCATCGTTTTCGGCGCATAAAGTGCGCGGCCCCAAAGGCGTCGGGGTGCTCTACCTGAAAGCCGGCACGCCGTTTAGGCCCTACATGGCCGGAGGAGGCCAGGAGCGGGGGCTGCGCAGCGGCACGCAGAACGTGGCGGGGGCTGCAGGATGCGCCGCTGCGATCGCGCGTGCCGTCGAACGCCGCGAAGCGTACGCCAATGTCACCAAACCCGTGCGCGACTACCTATATACGCGCCTGTGCGAACTCCCAAAAGTCGCGCCCAGCGTGTCGGTGGAGCCCGGTTCTGACGACTTTTTGCCCAACATCGTGAACGTATGCGTGAAGGGCTGCGAATCGCAAACGCTCATCATGCAGCTCGATATGCGAGGATTCTGCATTTCGGGCGGATCGGCATGCTCCTCCAACTCGCTCGATCCGTCGCACGTGCTCTCGGCGCTCAGCATCCCGCGCAACCTTGCGCAAGGGTCGTTGCGTATCTCGCTGGGAGAGGACGCGAGTATCCAGCAGGCCGATTTGTTCATTGAAGCGTTCAAGGAGGTGGTAGACGCGTGGAGCTGATAACCATGCATACCCATTCCACGTTCTGCGGCCATGCGTTCAACACGCTCGAGGAGATGGTGGAGGCTGCGTCGCAGGCCGGCATCACCGCGATGGCCGCGACGGAGCATTTCCCGCTTTCGCCTGCGTTCAAGGAATACAGCTTTGCTAGCATGCCCATGAGCAAGCTTCATGACTACGCCGCTGCCGTCCGAGACGTCCGTGGGCGATATCCGCACATGCAGATTCTCCTTGGCTGCGAGCTCGACTGGCTGGGCGAGAACGAGGACCGGGGAATCACGCCCGACTCGTTTGCCGATTACGACATCGTGCTGGGTTCGGTGCACTTCATTGACGGCTGGCTGTTCAACAGCTCGCGCTGCAAGGACCGCTGGACCGACATCGACCCAGATGAGATTTGGGAGCGCTACGTCGACCTGTGGTGCGAGGCCGCCGCAAGCGCCATGCCCTACACGGTGATGGCGCACCCTGACGTGATAAAGAAGTTCGGCTATTATCCGAAACGCGCGAAGCTTTCGGGCATGTACGACCGCATGGCGGAAGCGGCCGTAGCGGGCGGACGCATGGTCGAGGTGAACACCTCGGGCAAGTTCACTGCGTGCGGTGAATACTATCCGTCGCTTGACCTGCTGAAGCGTTTCCAGCAAGCCGGCGTGAAATGCACGGTGGGCACCGATGCGCACCGTGCCGAGCATATCGCACGCAACATCCGCGAAGCGTATGCCTTCATGCATGAAGCAGGGTACCGCGAAGTCGCCGTGCCGCTTGTGGGCGGCGGCGTACGCATGATGCCCATCGAGTAACGCATGGGCGCCCATCGGCCCGCCTCGCACATAAAAGCAGATAATCTCGGGTAGACACATGTGGTCGCAATACTAGAGGAGGCTCATCATGGCAATTAAAATCGAATCCTCGCTGAGCGTGACCAATTCGGGCACGTTGCTCGGACATGAAGAGAATCGTAGCCTGTCGATAGGGGAGCTTACGCGCAGACTGGAGCTCATGTTTCCGCCGCATGACGCCGAAGACTGGGATCGCACCGGCCTCTTGGTGGGTGATTCGTCCGAAGGCGTTGCAGGCGTCTCTGTGGCGCTCGACCCCACGCCCAAGGCTGTCGAGCTTGCACAGTCCAGCGGATCGAACGTCCTCTTGACG
>NZ_CALUMA010000042.1 GCF_944321625.1 uncultured Slackia sp. | reverse complement strand
GATTGTTGCTCGACGGGGATTCAGCGCGATGACTAGAATGATGAAAGGACGCTCATCATCCCCGCATTCAAGGAAAGGAATTCCCATGGCGATCAAAGACGTGCTTCCCAAACTGCGACGCGAACGCGGGCTCACCCAGGAGGACCTTGCTCGTAAACTTTTCATCACGCGCCAAGCGGTCAGTCGCTGGGAAACCGGCGAGACGACGCCCGGCATCGACATGACCAAGCTCATCGCCGTCACGCTGGATGTGCCCATCACCTCGCTTTTGGAGATGCCCGAGCACTACTGCCAGAGCTGCGGCATGATGTTCACCGCGCCGGGGCAAACCGCCCATGAGGCAGATGGCACCGAGAATGCAGAGTTTTGCCGCTGGTGCTACGAAGATGGTCACTGGACTTACGAGACCACGATGGACGAGATGATCGAAGAGTGCGCGCCCCGCATGGCGGAAGCCATGGGCTGGACCGTCGACGAATCCGCCTCGCTTTTGGGTGCCGTGCTGCCCACCCTCAAGCGCTGGCAGTGAGCCAGTTCAGTCGCAGTTGCTTACCTTGAGCCCACGCGTCAGGTAGGGTGGAAAGGTCGCGAGTGGGTTTTTCGGCTGCGAACGAGAGTCGGTCATCTCGTAATGCGGAGCCGGCTCGGCGGTCACGCCCGCAAACCGGATGGGCACACCGGGTGACTCGTAGAAGCTCTGCCCCGCTTGCACGTGAAAGTGCAGATGCGGCTCCGAGCTGTTGCCCGAGCTGCCGCAGCGCCCGATGCTCTGGCCACACGTAACGCGCTCCCCCACTGACACGACGACGCTCCCCGGCGCAAGATGAGCGAGGCATGAGAACTCGTCATCGGAATGGCGAATGAGCACGTAATTGCCACGAATGTCATCCCCCATGCAATCAATCTGTCCTTCAGGTGCGGGAGGCGTGTCGGGGTCCACGTCGCGCACCTCGACCACAACGCCATCTGCCGGTGCGAGAATAGGCCGACCGTAGCAGAAATACGCCTGCACATCTGCTGGATCACCAGCGCACGAACGTCCATCTTCATTCGTTACAACGAAATCGTAGGCATAACGCTGTGTCCATACATCCCATGAATGGGAGGTCGCTTCGTCGATGCCGCCATTCACCACAACCCAGGCACCCTCGAACGGCAGGCGATACTCAACGCGCGATGCCCCCGTTTCGGGATTCGGAAGCTCGTTGTTGTATTTGAAAGCCATCTTCACCATGCCGAGAATCTGCTTGATAGCCTGCTTCGTGGTGGGTTTCAACGTTGGTCTCCTTGTTCGCATGACAATGTCAGCTAGATGACTTCATTCACTATAAATAACTCGTCCTCACTTTGATGATGCCGAGCAATCTGCTTCATAACGGCGACCAGAAATAACACGAATTTGAATTGAGCCGTTCCTACGAAAGTTCATAGCATTAAACTAGCTGCATACACACCGCAGAATGCCGCCACCCTATCCGCCCCTTGCATCAAGTAGTCAGAGGCAGAGAGGAGTCTCATGGATTTCGCCACAATAGATGCACGACTTCTTTCACATCCCGGAGCAACGAAAGCTCTGCATGAGAAGTGGGGCTGGATGGTGTATTGGGTAGGCGGCAAGCAGTTTGCCTGCGAGTTTACAGCAGGGACTGAGGCAAAGCCGCTCTATGCCAACCGTCATCTTCTTTCGCTCAGATGCAGCCCCGAACGCAACATAGAGTTGCGGGCGGAATTTCCCGATGCCATTCTTCCGGCTTACTACTCCGATGGGCGCACCTGGATTTCCATCGACCTTGATGCCGTGGGCGATGCGATACCCGAATCTCTTGTGTTGGAACTGTGCGACCTAAGCTACGCCAATGCGTTCATCAACCTCACGAAAAAACAACAGTGGCAGGTCTTTGAAGACGCATACAGAGCCATCGAGCCGTAGCCCCATCACGCCATCACAACAATACTCCGATACCCCGGAGCATCGCGCTCATGAGCAAGCTTGCCAAGCATCGCACCATTGCGGCAATAGTGCGCCGATGCTCTCATCTTTCTTTGTTTTTGCGCATACACATGCGCTACCTCGGCCGCACTGCTTTCACGACAAAATGCCTCTCCCCATATTGTTCCGTCGAGATTTGCGCAATTGCCAAAGGGTTTTGCTGGCGTTTGCAAAGAGCCGTGAGAGACAATAGAGGCGCCAAATCGTTCACGTTCGCCCGCCTCATGTAGCATAGGAGCACCCATGATTCAAGACAAGCTACTCGCCTTGCGCAAACGCAGCAGTATGAGCCAGCAGGAAGTGGCCGAAACCATAGGCGTCACGCGTCAAACCATAAGCAACTGGGAGCTGGGGCAAGGATCACCCACGCTGGACAAAGCCGCCGAACTCGCGCGCCTCTACGGCGTTTCGCTCGACGATCTCGCAAGCGATGAGGTGGAGATAGTCGCTCGCGAGCGGCATGAGCGCAAACGCGACCTCCATATCCTTAAAAGCTTCGTGGGAAAGACCGTCACCCTGGAACTCGCTGGCGACGCCACCGACGACATCATTAAGCACGCCGCCGTCTTAGACGTAAGCGATGGATGGATGCGCGTAGACTATGACCAGACTACCGCGATGTTCGGTAGCCCCAAAACGAAACGCAAACGCGTGGTTCGATTGATAGATATCGCCGATATAACGGCAGCCATCGTAGAGCCCGCATCGAACGGAACCGCTCAAACGCCCCAAGAGGGCAGCCTCGCCTGATTGCCCAATCACCCAATCACTATCCCTGCGGCCGAGGAACATGCCGCTACGATAATAACGACCATCTGAATGGAGATAATACCCATGGAAGACATCGGATACGTGTTCAGCTTGGCAACCTTCGCCATGGTGGTCGCCTTGTGGTCTACGATGGCAACCAAAAAGGACCTCCGGAAAATCATCGATCGCGAAAGCGGGCGATCAGGAGAAATGCGCGCCCTGCTCGAATCGCGCAAAGGTCGCGCATGCAGCCTTAACCTGGTCGATGCGTCGCTCGCGGCGAATGGCACCCAGCTCAAGGGCACGCTCATCGACGTCGATGACGAATGGGCGCTTTTCGACACCCCGCTCAAGAAAGGCAAACAATCCTCGAAGCGCAACGAATCAGCGCCGGGCGCCGAATCTCGACATGGCGAATCGCAGCTCGTTGCCATCCGCCTGGAAAACATCCAGAGCATCGAGGAATAGCACTGCCGGACACGCTGGACATGCCACTTAATAACGAAATGTCGGCAAGCACGAAACATGCAGCGCTCATGGGGTAGAATCACGGACATGCAATGAAAGCACCCTGAAGGAGCCCTGATGGCTGAGATCGAAATCAAAGAAGCCGAACGCGAAGAGTGCGCCGCCGCTGAAGCCGAGGCACGCAAGGAGCGCCGCTACGTCGCTCGCGCCCATCGCGTTGCCGGGCAGACGCGCTTCATCGCCGCTATCCCCTGCGTGGGATTGTTCATCGCTGCCATCGCGCTCACTATCTCCACGCTCATCTCCACCGTCATGGTCACCATCGAGGTTGCCCAGGGCAACGTCGACATGCACGACATGCTCGTCGACTACATCGAATACGCCGACTTCTTCCTTCTGGCCATCGTGCTCTACATCATGTCCATCGGCCTATATTCGCTGTTCATCGACCAGGACATCGAGATGCCGGCTTGGCTGAAAATCAACACGCTCGACGATTTGAAGGAGCTGTTGGTGGGCGTCATCGGCGTGGTGATGGCGGTGTACTTCCTGAGCCGCCTCATTCACGGAACCGAGCCGCTCGACTTGCTGTTCATCGGCTTGAGCACCGCCGCGGTCATCGTGGCCCTCGCCTACTTCGTGAAGCATGTGATTTCCAGCCACGGGGAATAGAGTACGGGGGGGCGGACACATCGGGGTGCCCGCTCACCTGCGCGACGCGCCGTAACGGTCAAACACGCTTCGAACGATTCCTCGCATTCAGCCAAGCGCGTGCCTATCTAACAAAACATGAGAATAAGAGGAGCCACCATGTATGCCGACAAGAACGACCTCGCGCGTTTCTTCGCCACCACACCAGAGATGATCCCGGTGTACGAGCGCCTCGAGCGACGCATCAACGAGATATGCGGCGAGCAGGTGGACGTGCGTGTGCAGAAATCGCAGATCGCGTTCTTCGACAAGCATGGGTTCGCCTGGGCATCATTGCCCATTCGCCGCCGCAAGGGCTGGCCAGAGAAATGCCTCGTGGTGACGTTCGGGCTGGAATACCGCAAAGAATCACCCCGCATCGCGATAGCGGTGGAACCTTATCCGAACCGTTGGACGCATCATGTACTCACTGAAATTCCTGAAGACATCGACGACGAACTCATGGCATGGATCGAAGAATCGCATCAGTTCTCACTAACAAAACGGCGGCGCACGCAATAACTATCGCAACCGGCTTGCGGCATGTTGACGAAATACTCCAAACGAGAGCCCGAAAAACGACGTTTTGCGCAAAGAAACGCCAGACAATCAGCAGGCAAGGCTTGTCAGCTACAATGACCCAGCACCAACGAGCGGTCAAACACACCATGCAAGCAAAAGAGGCAGGCATGCAAAACTATACGAACCAATTCACGGATCCAGAATACTTTCCCCAAGATATTTCATTCACATGCAATCTCTGCGATGCGCGCCTTTCCGCACTCGACCTGGATGCAGTTACAGCTTCCGTGCTGAGCAAGCTCAATGCGGAATGCATGGATGGCGGCATGCAGATGTCGAAAGCGCAGAATCCAGGGGCGCAAGAGCATAGGCCGCGAAACGAGTTCGACACCCCCGCCATAACGCGCATTTACCTTGGCTCGTACTACTGTGAGCAATCGTTTTTGGCAATTACGGACGATTCAGCACGCGGAATAGCCGACTACTGCAGCAAACGTGACATAGCCATCACGCTCGTCATGCCCTCTCCCCTAGAATTCACGCGCGAAGCCGTCTATCGCAAAGCGGAGCACCTTGCGCAAGAGCTTGGCAGCACTTTAGACGAGATATGCGTGAACGATATCGGCACGCTCGGACGCGCCATAGAGGCGTGCGCGTCCTCCGGATTGCGTATTGTCGCCGGACGCCTCTTCTTCAAACAGCAGCGCGACCCGCGCACACCCGAAGCGATTATGGCGTCGTACATGAGCGCCGCGAGTCTCGACCTCGAGCAAGAAATCGGTGCGATTTCATGCATCGAGGCAGATTTGGCCTTCACGCAGCTTTACCTGGACAAATCGATTCCTGCCGGCTGCACGTTGGCCCTCCATTATCCGTTCAGCCTGGTTAGTCGCATGCGCGTGTGCCAATTCGCGCATGATTCCCACCCTGCCTCGCCATTCACGGCGGCCGCCCCCTGCCGATTTGAATGCCGAAGCGAGATGATGGAATACCGCGCGCCTGAAGGCGCACGATTCTACAAGGCAGGCAAATCCATCGTGGCGCCAACCGACGCGACCCTGAGCGACGCGATACGAGCGCTCCCCCCTGGCCGTCCGATACGAATCATCTGGCAACCCAGCTTCGAGGAGGTCACGCGATGAAAATCCTTGCACCGCTCGCCTCGCCCGCTCCCAAGGCAATCGAAGCGCGCCGCCAAGCGGGCGCGCAGGAGCTGTACTTCGGACTTGCCAGCAACACCTGGGCACAGCAGTTCGGCCCCTATTGCAACCTCAACCGCATGTCCGACTTCGGATCGCGTGCGAATACCGTCGATGAGACGCAGGTCGCAGATGCCGCATACGCCATCCACGCGGTGGGATGCTCGGCATTCGTCACGCTCAACGCCGGCCTCTACGAAGCCGAACAGTTGGAGTACCTGAAAGCCCTCTGCCAAACCTTAGCGACAGGCGACGCGCCTGACGGCATCATCGTATCCACGCGTGCCCTCGGACGCATCGTTGCCGAGGCGGGGCTCTCCCCCGTCGCGAGCACTATGCTCGATGCGTGCAACGTCGACATCGTGCGTGCGCTGCGCGATGCGGGATTCAAGCGCGTCATCGTGCCGCGCGAGATTTCGCTCGATGAAATCGGCGTGCTCACGGCAGCGTTCCCCGATATGGAGTTCGAGGCGTTTCTCATGCGCGACGGATGCATGTTCAGCGATTCGCACTGTTTCGCCCGCCACTTGCCAGGCCATGGAGCGCTTTGCGGGTCGCTGCGTCAGAGCGAGCGACGCTTCCTGCGCTCAGAAGGCGCTCGCGAATTCGAAGCCATCCATAACAGCGAGCTCTCCGACGATCTGTACCGCCGCTTCTACATGAAACGCGCCTGCGGCCTGTGCGCGATCTACCGTCTCCTCCACATGGGCGTGACAGCGGTCAAAGTAGTGGGGCGCGCCGACAACGAGCAAGAGCTCTTGGCCGACATCGCGCTTGTGCACCGCAACCTATGCATCGCGCAGCACGCGGCAAGCGAGAAAGAATACCTGGACACAATGGAGTTCCCGCCCGATCGCACCACAACCTGCAAGCTCGGACTGAACTGCTACTATCCAGAGGTCCGTTTCCCGCTTTAGCATACCCGTCTAAGCGCGCGGGAAGAATCGCTCTTCGTAGCGCGCAAGTCGCCTCTGATACGCCTCGCGCGACATCGAGCACAGCACCAGATCCCAGTACTTCCCGTCGTAGTACCGATACTCGGGCAGGCGCGCCTCCTCCACGAAGCCCGCCTTCAGATTGCCCCGAAGACTCACGTCGTTGAACTCGTACACGGCGGAATACACCTTGCGCAGCGAATACGTGCGGAACAGATGCCCGATGAAGTGCGCCGCCGCCAGCGCCCCTGCGCCTGCAGCGCGAAAGCCGCGCGCGATATGCACGCAGATGCGGCAGTGGCCGTCGTCGGGACGATAGTCATAGGCATACACGAACCCCACCGGCTTGCCCGTGTCGGACGCATGCGCCACGAAAAACTCCAGGTAGTTCGTGCGGCTCTGGTTCAGAAGCCACGCCTCGAAGTCGACTTCGGTATTGATATGCACGTTGGGAAGAATCAAGTACCGGTTGTCGGGGTCCATCATCTCGCGATACAGCCAGGGCGCGTGTCGCTGGATGCACAGCTTCTCAAACACGAGCGACGTACGGCTTCGCGCGCGGGCACGCGTGGCATTATCCGGCGAAACGCTCATGCGCGTACTCCCTTTCCCTTCGATTGAGTTCGAGGACGTCATGAATCTTGTATGCCAGGCACCCGCCCGTGCACACGCCGCGCTCGCCCAACCCGCAATCCACACAGGCTGCCGAATGGCTCAATCGGGCGGCAACGGCGTCAATATTGACCAGGTAGTAATGCTCGAGCTGTTCGATATTCTCGAAATCCTCTACGCGCACCTTCGTGCAGTCCGACAGGCCAAAGCAGCGAGCAGCCGTCAAATCGGGCATGATGTCGATTACAGGACGGCAATGGACCGCGCGCGATTCCAGCGCCGAGGCGGGCAAATCGCGCTCGGGCCTCCCGGTGCGATACGCCTCGAACTGCGTCAGATCGGCATCATCGATCAGGCAGCTAGGCAGCTTGTTGCAATCGTAATAGGGCGTGATACCGCGCTCCAGCAGGTCTTTGTAGAACACGAGAAGCGCCGGCTTGAACGTGGCGAAATACTCGAGAGGGCTGCATTCGCGCAGTGCCTCCTGATTGGGCACCGTGATGGAAAACCGCAGGCGTTTAAAGCCGTAGCGTTCGAGCAACTCGATGATGAAGCCGTAGTCGAACTCCGGGGAATCGATGTTGAACCCCAGCGTTACGCGGTCGCCCATATGGCGTTCCCGAATCGCCGTATCGAGAGATTCCACCATGCGCGCATACAGAGCCTGACCCATGCGGTCGGGATGGTTGCAGTTCACCAGCAGGTGAAACTTGGGATGCGCAAGCTCGTTGAGGTAGCGCCCCACGAGCACGCCGTTCGTATACACCGTGACGCCTTTGATGCGCGCGTCGCCGATGATGTCACACAGAATGTCGCGGAACCGCGAATGCGTTGTGGGCTCGCCGCCGATGAGGCCGAACGAGTTTCTCCGACCGCCGTCCAGTATGAAATCGACGGCTTTGCGGTATGCCTCGGAATCGATTTCGGTGAACGACTCGTTCACGAACTCGTTTGCGAAGCAATAGGGGCAGTGCAGGTTGCACCTGTCGGTTAAGAAGATATTCGCCATGATGTCACGCCGCCGTTGGTCTACTTGCCGCCCGATGACCCAGAGGAATAGTAGCCGCCGTAGCTATCCGGGCTGCTGTAACCGGTGTTCGAGTTGTAGTAGCCACCGTAGCTGTAGTCCGGGCTGCTGTAGCCGGTATTCTCATTGTAGTAGCCGCCGTAGCTGTAGTCGTGGCTCGTATAGCCCGTGTTCTCGTTGTAATACCCACCGTAGCTGTAATCCGGGCTCGTATAGCCTGTATCGCTGCTGTAATACCCTCCGTAGCTGTCGGGGCTGCTATAGCTGCCGGAGCTGTCGCCACTCATACGCGTCTCCTCTCTTTGCCTCGCACGCTTCGCCGCGCTTAGCATCATCAGGTGAAGCTATGCATTGACGTATTAAAACCTCAAGGCTCCCGCGAAGCATGCGCATGCGGGCGTTGTGGTTTCATATGCGCGTTATACCACATCTCTGTTTCGCCGGGAATAACTACGCAGTTTTGCGCAAATCGGAGCCAAGTCGATCAGACACAGGAGGCAAACGCGGCCGCACACATCCACCGGCGCAAACGCAGAGCGCCCCGCTCGACCATCTCGAACGGGGCGCACCATGTCGACGCTACTATACGCATCGCAAGAAGGCTTCAGCCTCTATTTGGCCTGCAGCTCCTCCACGTGCTCGGCCAGCGCATCGATTTTCTTCTCGGTGGTTTTGAGCTTAGTGAGGATGAAAGCGACATACACGAGCAGAATCAAGAACAGCAGCGCATAGGCGGCAATCACGAACGGGGCGGCGGTGAGCACCGTCGAATAGATTTCAGCAAGAATGGGATCCATAGGTTAGTCCTCCAATGCGTCCTGAATGCGGGCGAGTTTGTCTTCCATGACCTGCGCGCGCAAACGCAGGCGATACAGCGCAAAGGCTATGCACAAAAAGCCGAACAGAGAAATCAAAAGCGGCAGCAGCATATCGGGCGAAAGCCCCGAATCGGTGCGGAACACCACCGGGTGCACGCTGGACGGAATCAGGCGCGTAACCATGAAGCAGATGGGCACGTCGATGAAGATCAAAATGCCGAACACGCTCGCATAGGTGGCGCGGCGCTCGGGATCGGCCAGCGCATTGCGCAGAATGAAATACGCGATCACCAGCAGCATCAGAATAAAATAGGTGGTCAAGCGCGGCTCCCACGTCCACCACACGCCCCACTCATAGCGGGTCCACATCTCGCCGGTGACCATGGTGCACAGGATGAACACCAGGCCAATCTCCATGGCGATGCGGGCGCGCGTATCGAAGCACGAGCGTTTGGTCATGAGGAACCTGATGGCATAGTATGCGGCGAAGGCGATGGCCACGAAGCTCACCAACGCCACCGGCATATGCCAGTAGAAGATTTTCTGGGACAGCAGCAGCTTGTTGCCCACCACCACGCCGTTGATGACAGCGGGCTCGCTTACCTCCGCGCCGTTCACCAAGCCGGCGACGGTGAAGTTGAGCACGAAGCCCGCCACCGCGAGCAGCGCGCCCACGATGAGCACCGCAGGCGCCGCCTTGTCCAGCACGCCGCCAACTACGGGCTCTTTGACCGGTTTATCAGCCATAGTGCGCGTTCCTTTCCTTTCTCGTATGTAAGCCTATTATAACTTCTCTCTTAAAACTTGCAGATTTGATAGGAGCAGCGAGCAAACGTCCCGCCTCTCCGGATTAATCCGACGGGCGCAGGGAGCGTGCTTGATGCGGCACTGCCCCGCGACCCAACTCAGGCTGCTCCGGCAAACGCAAGAAGCACGCTTCGCGCAAGACCAGGCCTGGGCCCAAGATGGAGCCGACGTTCGTGTGGCGCCGCCTTGCCTCATGCGCTAATCACGAAGTCGTACAGCACCCATGAAACAAGAATCATCACCACGTCATACGCCCCCGCCATGGCAAGCGAGGTAGCGAATGTGTTCATCCAGCCCTCCGGTGCGCACATAGCGCACGTGGTGGCGGCCACGCACGACCACAGAAGCGGGAACAGCAGCGGGATGAACATCACCGCCAGCATCACGTCCTTGCCGCGCGTGTTGATGGTGATGGTGGAAAGCATGGTGCCCACGCCCGCGATGCCGATCGTGCCCACCGCAAGCGGAATGAGCATCATCGGCCACGAGGGCGCCGCGCCTACCTGCCCCAGGAAAAAGAAGAAGAACAGGGGCACGCACACCACTTCGACCACCACGAGGAACAGCAGGTTCGCCGTGGCCTTGGCCAGGAAGATCACCGAGCGGTCCATGGGCACCAGCAGCATGCCCTCGAGGCACCCCTGCTCCTTCTCGTGCGAGAACGAGCGGTTGAGGCCCAGAAGGCTTGTGAACAGGATGACCGCCCACAGAAGGCCGCCCGCCATCTGCTGGATGTCCAGCTCGGTGCCCGCCTGCGCGAGCGCCGCGCCGTACACCACCAACACGAGCAGCGCATACAGCCCCATGGACGTAATCATGTCCTTGGTGTGCAGCTCCTGGGAAAGGTCCTTCTTCAGGAGCGCGACGTAATGCGCCCAGGTAGAAGGCTTCTTGCACTCGACGGCCATTACGCCACCCCCATTCCCACGGTCTCGCGGTACAGATTGCGGAACTCCTCGAACTCGAGCTCCTCCTTGGGGGCGAATGTCACCACGCGGCCGCGCGCAAGCACGAGCGCATGCGTGCAGGTGTCGAAGCCTTTCTGGAGGTCGTGGCTCACCATGACGAACGTGCGTCCGTCGCGCAAACCGTCGATGAGCTCGTCGAAAATCTCAACCGCATGGGGGTCAAGGCCCGCATACGGCTCGTCGAGGAACACCACCTGCGGATCGTTCATCAAGGCACGCGCGATGGACAGGCGCTGCGTCATGCCGCGCGAGAACGTGCGCACTAGGTCGAACCGCCTGTGGTCAAGCTCCACCGAACGCAGAAGCTCGCGCACGCGCTCCTCGGGGTTGACCACGCCGTAGAGCCGCGCCACGAACATGAGGTTCTCCATGGCGGTAAGATCGGGATAGAGCATGGAGTTGTGCGAGATGAGGCCGATGTGGCCGCGCACCTGGTCGGGCTCCTCTTTGGCGTCGATTCCCATCACGCGCACCGTGCCCTGCGTGGGGCGCGAGAGCGTAGAGAGAATGCGCAAAAGCGTGGTTTTGCCTGCGCCGTTGGGCCCGAAGATGGAGAGAAACGCCCCCTCCGGCAAGTCAAACGTCACCCTGTCGAGCGCCTTGCGGTCGCCAAACACCTTGGTGAGCTTTTTTATTTCAAGCGCGTTGGTCAATCGCGTCACCATCCCCTACGTATGCGAAAGCGAGGCGCAAGCCCAACGACTCGCGCCCCGCCGAATGCGGGCAACGCCCATCCGCCGCCCACGGATATGCTACTCCTTGCCGACGGCAGGCTCCACGCCTTCGCCAGCGGGCTTATTTTCGGCCGGCGCGCTTTTCGCGGACGCGTCAACCGCATCCTTGCGGCGGCCGAACAGCGCGATGGCCGTACCCACCATAAGCAGGGCGAATCCCACCCACGTAAAGCTGATGAGCGGATTCACGCGCACGTCCATGGACAGCTGGCCGTCCTCGCTCACGCCGCGGTACACCACGAACAAGTCCTCGAGCGGGCTGCCCAGAACGCTTGCGTTGAGCTTGGTCTGCTGCGTCATGGCATCGAGCTGCACCGAAGGCGCCACATGGCCCAAATACGCCCCGCTGTTCACATCGTACACGTCGAACTGCACGGTGTAGAGGTAATCCTCGCCGTTGTTGATCTCCTCGACGGAGCTGTCGGTATAGCGCAGCTCGTAGTCGTCCACCGTGAACGAATCGGCGGTATTCGCCTCCTCGTCGAAGTTGACGTACTGCACGGTTTCGGTGACATACATCGAAGAGCCGATCAGGCCCACCAAAATGATGGCCATGGCAAGATGGGCAATGTAGCCGCCGAAGCGCGAGGAATTCTTAACCAGCAGCGTGAAGAACGAAGCTACCGGGTTCTTACCCGTGTTCTTGGAACGGGCGCGTACGGCGCGGCCGATCATGAACAGCGTGTTGAAGAACAGCAGCGACGCGACCGCGAAGCCCACCACGGCCAGACCGTTGTAGTACCACACGGGACCCTCATTGGCCAGGCCCTGGGCGTTGGAGTCGCCCACCGCGAGCGTGGCCTGATACGCGGGGTACAGCGTGGTCACGAAGTAGACCATCAGCACCGCGAACAGCACGAGCGCGAAAATCGCGGGAATCTTGGCCTGCTTGAAGAACGCGCGACCCTCCGTCTTGCCCCAGGCAAGCAGCGGGCACACCGCGATGATGAAACAGTACACGATGCCCAGCGGGCGCGCCACGGCGTTATAGGTGCCGGCCGAAAGGCTCTGGCCGCCGAAGGGCAAGAAGCTCGGCAGCGCGCTTGAAACCGTCAGGTACAGCAGCAGCAGCGTGAACACGATCATGATCACGTTGTTGAAATAGTACGCGGCGTCTTTGGACGCAAGCGACTCGATGGCATCGCCCTGCCCGAATGACTTCCAGCGAATGACCAGGCCCACGATGCCCATAAGCACGGAGGCCACGATCAGCGTGCCGAACAGGTACAGCGACACGGGGTCGCCTGCGAAGGCATGCACCGATTGCACGATGCCGGAACGCGTGATGAAGGTGCCTACCACGGCGAAGGTGAATGCCAGGCAGGCGCACATGATGCTCCAGCGCTTGAACGCGCCACGCTGGCGGTACACGGTCAGGCTGTGCACCAGGGCGAGCGCCACCATCCACGAAAGCAGGCTGGCGTTCTCAACGGGATCCCATCCCCAATAGCCGCCCCAGCCCAGCACCACGTACGCCCACACCGAACCCAGACCGATGCCGATACCCAGGAACAGCCACGAGAACATGGCGAAGCGGCTGGAACGACGCACCCACTTGGCGCTCGCATCGTTGACGATGAGCGCCGCGATGGCGTAGGCGAACGGGATGGTAAGGCCCGCATAGCCGATGAACAGCGTGGGCGGATGGATGGCCTGCGCCCAGTGCTCGAGCAGCGAGTTCATGCCCAAAACCGACGCCTCGGCAGTCAGCTGGCCGTCGGAACCGAAGTAGTACTCAGGCGTGGTGATGAAGGGCATGTTGTCCTCGGAGAACAGCAGCACGCCCGCGAACGCCGCCAGCACCAGCTGCGACACGAAGAGCGCCATGTAGTCCATCGCATCGTTCTTGCGCATGGCGCGCACGGCCACCACCGCGTTGAACACGGAGATGAGC
>NZ_CALUMA010000041.1 GCF_944321625.1 uncultured Slackia sp. | reverse complement strand
CTTTACGGCGCGGCGTTTCGAAAATGGGAGATCTCGCCATCCTCGAAAGCGCACGGCTACGGGCCAGACGGCACCTTTCGACCCTTCGAGAACGACTTCGGCGAGGGGGAATACTGGTCTTATTTCCGAGGAAACCTCTTCGCGATCAACTCTTTTAATATGAGATTCACGAAAAACTTTGTGTTGAAGTACCGATGCACAGAGCACCTCTGCATCGGGTTCTATGATGAGATCGAAGGAGTGACGCAAAGACAGGGGGCTCCGCTCAGCGTCGGATCGATTTCGGTGTACCTTGGAGGAGAGGGCGAGGAATACGAGGCGCGCGTTTTGGAAGGAGCATCGGCAAAGGGCACCTCGATCACCTTTTCCCCTGACTACTACCGAACGTATCTTCAAAACAGATTTGGAAGTATCGGGGATATAAGGAGAGCCTTCCTGGAAGCCGACGGAAGGCGCGATATGTCCGACCTCATCAACCTGCTCCGAAAGGCGCGGAGCTACAAGGGCACGGGGATTGCGGCGGAGCTCTTCTACGAAGGGGTGATTTCGGAAGCCGTTGCAATTGTCGTGCAACACTCCTCGTTGTACTCCAAAAAGCACGGTGCCAAGCACCTGTCTCAAGAAGACCGCAGGGCTATCGATTTCATCTGCGGATATATCGCCTCCAACCTAGGGGAAGACCTTTCCTGCTCGCATCTTGCAGAAGAGCTCTACATGGGACAGACGAAATTGAAAGCCCTATTCAAGGCGGCAACGGGTACATCACCATCCCGCTATGTTGCACGAGAGCGCATGGAGGAAGCATCCAAGCTGCTCGTCGAGACTGATTCCACGATAGCCGAGATCGGTAGAATGGTGGGTTACACCAAACCGGGCGCGTTCACAGAAGCGTTCCGGAAAAACAAGGGTTGCACGCCGATGCAGTTCAGAAGGCAGCGATGGCCGAATAGCAGTGAACAGTATGCACAAGGAGGGACTGCATGCCGGAATTCAGCGCTCTAGAGAACACATTGTTCATCCCGATGCTGGGCAGGATCTACGCCAGCGAGCATTTTCGGAACATCCTGTACGACGAAACGGCCCTGTCGCTGAAAGACGCGCTGCCAAAAGACCTCGCGGACAAAGGCTCCCAGAGCCAGTACACCCTGCTGGCCTCCGCCTCCCGTTCCGCCAACATGGACCGATACGTCCAGTCCTTCCTTCGCCGCAAGCCAGGCGGCGTGATCGCGGAGCTGGGGTGCGGGCTGGAAACAACCTATTACAGGAACGACGATGGACATACCCGCTGGTACGCCGTCGATCTGCCGGACGTACTGGAATATCGCGAGGCGCTGCTGCCCAAGCCGCAGCGACAGGCGTGCCTTGCCGGCGACGCCTTTTCAGGCGACTGGATCAGGCGGATCCGCAGCGGCGCGCCGGACGCGCCGGTATTGGTTACCGCCGGCGGCCTGTTCTACTATTTCGAAGAAGAGAAAGTGGTCGCCCTTCTGCGGATGTTGCACGGCTTCGAGAGTGTGGAGGTGGTGTTCGACGGCGTGAGCAGAATCGGACTGGGCAGGATGCGGAAGAAATACATGAAGCAGATGGGCCATGCTGACGCAAGAATGTTCTTCTGCGTGGATTCCGCGGCGGAGCTCGCCCGGAGAATCGGCGGTGACGCTTGCGCTGTTTCGGAGGAGCCCTATTACCGCCATATCGACAAGACCGGGCTGAAGCCCTCCACGAAGCTCAGCATGGGTGCATCCGACCGCTTGCGCATGGTGAAGATGGTGCACGTGAGAGCGAACGTGGGGGTCGCCCCGGCAAAGGGGTGATGGCTCGCAAGAGCCGCCCTTTTCCGGCAGGCGGCAATCCGCCTTGCCCCCGAAAACGAGGGAAGGCCCGTTGCCATCGCCGCCGCTCGGTATCGTGTCGTCGCCCGCACGGGTACTTCCGAGAGGACGAAAGCGGCGCATGCCGCCTGCTGTACGGGCTGCATGCGCCGCTGGATTCAATGAGCTTCGCCTGGGCTTTCGGGCGCCCGGCTATTCGCCCATCTTTGTCCTGCCCCGCAGGCCCGCGAGGTGATCCGCCAGGCGGCGGAAGGAGGGGTCGGAGATGCAGTGCTCCAGGCGGCACGCCTCTTCGGAGGCGGTTCTCCCATCCACCCCGGCGTCGCAGAGCAGCCGCCTGAAGAACTCGTGCTTCTCGAAGGTGGTCTGGGCGATTTCCAGGCCCCTCCGCGCGAGCCGCACGTCGCGATCGATCACCTCGACAAGCGACTGGGACGAGAGGTTCGCCAGCGCCTTGGTGACGCTCGGCCTCGTGACGCCCAGGCGCTCCGCGATGTCGGCGTTGCGGCAGAACCCCCGCTCGGCGCGGATCACGAGGATCGCCTCGAGGTAGTCCTCCGAGGATTCGGTCGCACCGGCGTTTTCGCACCTCATCTCATCAACCCCGTTCTTTCCCCGAAAAAGAATTTGCTAGAAAAACAACAAACTCACGTGGTAGACCACACATCCGAGCAGAAGCGAGGAGGCTATGTAGAACGCCGCCGTTATGACGGTCCACTTCGTCGAGTGGACTTCGGCCCAGGTAGCAGAGACGCTTGCCGCGCACGGCATATTGAACGTGAACGCGAAGATGAAGGCGAGCGCCTCGGGGGCTGAAATCACCTGAGACATGACCTCTCCGACGTTCGCCGCAGCCGCCCCGCCGCCGGTCATGATCCCCACGAGGACGGCGTTCGGCGTCGCCGCGCCCGTAAAAAGACCCGAGAGCACGCCGAGGGCGGATTCCTTGAGGACGAGCGCGCAGAGCCACGCCGTGAAAGTCTGCCACCCCATGCCGAACAGCCTCGTCACCGGCTCGATAGCGGTGCCCAGCGCGTAGAGCGCAGACCCTTCAACGCCGACGGTCGAAGTGTAGGTGAGCGCCCAGATGACGAACGCGAAGAGTGCGACCACGCGAATGGCACGCACGAACATCTGGCGGCTCTTGAGCAAGGCGCCGCGCACGACGCCCTTCAGATGGGGGCGGTGGTAGGGCGGAAGCTCCATAACCAAGCCCGCGCGCTCTCCATCCGCCACCAGGCGCGGCCCGAACACCTTGCCGACGATGCCCATGATGACAAGCATCATGGCGAATATCCCCACGATCACGAGCGGCGCGCCAACTACGCCGAAGAACGCGACGGCCAGCACCGGCACCACGCCCCACGTGGAGCCGCACGGGATGGCCCAAGCCATCATGACGGTGAGCATGCGCTGTCCCCACGAGTCGATGACGCGCGAGCCCGACACGCCGCCCATCGTGCACCCCAGACACATAAGAAACGGCATGAGCGACTTCCCCTGCAGCCCGAAGCGCGCCATGGTGTGGTCGAACACGTAGCCGATGCGCGCCATGTAGCCCGCCTCCTCGTAGAGGCCGAACACAAGGTTGATGCCGAATACGTAGCCCACCATCATCGTGCCGAAGCACAAGCTGTTGAACACCACGCCCGCGAGGAAACTGCCCACAACGTCAGGCACGCCCACTTGCGCGAGCGCCCCGGCAGCGACCTGCCCGAGCGAGGAGATGGCGCCGCCGAGCATCATGATGGGTATGGCGGGAACGAACGCGAGAAGGAACCCTGCGAGAATCATGGCGACGGTGATGGGTTTTGACCAGCGAGAGCCCGTGGCGAGCCGGTCGAAGCGCGACAGCGCGTGCGCTTTCTCGGGAGCGGACACCGCCCCGTCGAGGAGCCATTCGATCCAGGCGAACCGCGCCTTCCCCGCACCCTGCGCCGTCGCCGGAACGGACGCCAGCTCCCGACGCAGGCGGCCGTCGTCAATGGATGGGCGCTCGCGCGCCGTCCGCTCGATGGCGCAAAGCAGATTCCCGTACCCTTCCGGACGTGACGCCACGAGCGGCACGACGGGAATCCCGAGCCGCTGCTCGATAAGCGCCGAATCGATGCGCTTGCCTTGACCCTCCGCAACATCCATGAGATTCAAAGCAAGGAGAGAGGGCTGCTCCGGGTGCGCGGCAGCGAACTCGGCGAGCATGTAGAGGCTGCGCT
>NZ_CALUMA010000040.1 GCF_944321625.1 uncultured Slackia sp. | reverse complement strand
GGCATGATCAACAACGCCTTCGCCTACGCGAGCGCCCACGACGGCAAGACCCCCGAGATGCCCTTCCCCGAGGCGGGCGCCATGTCCCAGGGCTACATCGGCTACCACCTCTCGCAGGCCGTGCTCTCGGAGATGAAGAGGCGCGGCATCATGCGCTCCACCGCCAACGTGGTCACGCAGACCGTGGTCTACCCCGACGACCCCGCCTTCCAGAACCCCACCAAGCCCGTGGGCGCCTTCCTCACCGAGGAGGAGGCCAGGAGGAAGGCCGCCGAGACCGGCTGGACCTACAAGGAGGACGCGGGCCGCGGCTGGCGCCAGGTGGTCGCGAGCCCCAAGCCCCGCCGCATCGTGGAGTCCGACGCGATCCGCGACCTGTTCGAGGCCGGATACATCGTGGTGTGCACGGGCGGCGGCGGCGTGCCGGTGTTCGAGCACGACGACACCTACGAGGGCGTGCCCGCCGTCATCGACAAGGACCGCTCCGCCGCGATGATGGCCGCCACGTTCAAGGCCGACATGCTGGTGATCCTCACCGCGGTCGACAAGGTGGCCGTGAACTTCGGCAAGCCCGACCAGAAGGACATCGACGAGATGGACGTGGCCCAGGCGCGCCAGTACATCGAGGAGGGCCAGTTCGCCCCCGGAAGCATGCTGCCCAAGGTCGAGGCCTGCCTGGAGTACGTCGAGGCCTACCCGCAGGGCCGCGCGCTGATCACCAGCCTGGAGAAGGCGGCCGCCGGCCTTCGCGGCGAGACGGGCACCATCATCAAGGCATAAGTCGATCGAAGCGCCGGCGCACAATGCCTTCACTTTGACGAAGGCTTTCGCCCATACTTGTCTTTGCCGGACAATGCAAGGAGGCTCCTTCGGGAGCCTCTTTTTTGCGCCTCCTGTTTCCTTACGGGAGATTCTACGCCCCCAAAATCATCTAACGCTCCATTTACTCAACTGCTAGATGACGCGATACTGGAATCACAGGGAGCCGGACCCCCTGCGCAAAAGAAAAGTACGCCGCCTATATTTAGCAAAGAGAGGCGCACTTTCTGCGGCATCTGACGACCCCATACGAAGGAGCCCTCATGACCGATTCCGCACGCATCCATCCCACCTCTTCGCAAACCAAAAATGAAACGGGCACCCCGCAAGCGCAAGGCGCAATGCACGCCTCTCCCGCCGCGCGCATCGGCGCCGTCATCGCGCGCGAACGACGAGCCGCCGGCATCACGCAGGACACGCTCGCAAACCACTTGGACGTGACCAAGGCGGCTGTGTCGAAGTGGGAACTGGGGCAAAACGCACCCGACATCGCGCTTATTCCCCGCATCGCCGGATACTTCGGCATCTCCTGTGACGAGCTGCTGGGCTACGCCGAGGAGGTGGACAAAAACGAACGCGATCGCATCCTTGATGAACTGCTTGATTTGCTGAAAGCCGATTTTGACGCCGGTTTCGAAGCATGCAAACGCACCGAACGAGCCCACTGGCGCGATTGGCCGCTGCTTGCCCTCATGGCCTCAATCTTGATGAACCGTGCACTGTATGCGCCCGACCGTATGGAAGAAACCCTGGCCTATATTGAGCAGCTGCTGATACGCCTGGAGGACGAATGCCCCGACCTTTCGCGCTGCCGTGCGGCTCGCATGATGCGCGCCTCTCTCATGCTGCTTCCGCAGGAAAAGCCGCGCGTCGATGAGGGCATAGCGCTGTTCGAATCGCTCGAACGCGACAACACTTCGGGTGTGCCCTCGCTGCTTGCTGCCGCATACGACCAGGCAGGGCGTACCGATGATGCCCTCGCCCTGCGCCAACGCATCGTGTGCGTGTCGGGCGCAAACGTCGCGAACGAATGCCTCAACCAGCTCTCGCACTACCAGGACGACCCGGCGCATCTTACGGCCCTCGCCCACGCCGCAGCCTCCGTCGTCGAAACGCTGTGCCTCGACGCCGTCACACCTTTGTTTGCGCTTTCATCGCATGTGCAGCTTGCCACCGCATATAAAAACGCGGGCATGAGCGAAGAAGCGCTGAACGAGCTCTCGGCGTTTCAGCGCGTATTCGAATCCGCGAAAGACAACCCCTATGCCACGCCCCACGTTCACGATGCGGTGCTGTTCGACCTCATTACAGAGGACTTCTCTGCCGCCGAAGCCGCTCAAAAGCTCAACGACATGAATGCCGGCATTCTTCTCAACAGCATGATCGCGCAGATTCTTTCCAAGGCCACCTGGGATGACTGCGCCGACGACCCGCGCTACCAGGCACTTCTCGCCCTCCGCGACGACGACTATGGCATCTCCGCGCATTGGACGGAAACCAACGCATAGCGCCGCTATCCCAAATTAGTTCAATTTCATCTTAAGCAATAACTATTTATCGTAAAACATTAAATAGTTATTGCTTTTTATTAATGCTGCTTGTATAGTGCAGCCATGAGAGCTCTCTAGAAAAGGCAGCATGCCCGGGCAGACTCGGGCATTCGAGAAAGAAGCACCCATGCCAGCATTCCGCGAGAAAACCCTCAACCGCATTTCGATTCTCTGCCGCATCGCCTTCGTCGTGCTCATCGCCATTGCCGCATTCGCCGCTTTGGCGTTTCTCATAGGCGTCATCCTGTTTGTGTGCGGGGCATTCGGCTATGACTTCTTCATCGCAATAGGCTCGTGGAACCCGACCGAACCCGGCTTCTCGCAATGCGAGCTTGTCACCGAGGGCGCCACATTCGCGCTCTTTGGAGGGCTTGCGGTAACTTCCTATGTCATTGCGGCTAAGATGTTTTATTCCATCGCCAAGACGAAGCGTCCATTCGACCGCGCACGTGCCCGCGAACTCAAGGGCGTTGCCTGGGTGAATGCCGCCTGCGCCATACTTCCTGCACTGCTCGCAGCGGCCGTCTCCACCATCGGGTTCGGCACGGTGTATGTGCCCGAAGACTTCAGCATCGACTACGACACGCTCATCAACGCTTTCATCCTTCTGGCGTTCGCCTACATCTTCGACTACGGATGCATCTTGCAGGAGCAAGACGATGAATTGCTGTAGCAAAGCGAGCCTTTTCACCCGTGAAAGACACACGATAACCGCAGGACAGGAGGCTGAATCATGATGAATCACGAAGATCGCGAAGATGCGAAAAACAGAGCCATCAACATGAGTCGAGCCATTGGCATAGGTGCACGGGCATGCGCTATCGCATTTGGCTGTGCAGGCCTGTGCAGTGTTGCGGGTGCGTTCATAGTAGCATTTAGCCCCATGGGTGCACATGGGGCACCAGTATTCATCAACGACTACGAGGTTTCCGGCATCGTCGGCCCCCTTTACTGCATCATCATTGCCGCAACCGCGTTCTGCCTTGCGCTTATGCTCCGAGCGTTGTTTCAGCTTTGCAGTTCCATCGAGCAGCGAAGAACTCCGTTCTACCTTGAGAATGTAAAAGCGCTCGAGCGCATCGCGTATTTCACCATCGCAGCCGCCCTCGTGTGGGGACTGGGGACATATGCCCTCGAGCTTGCGTTTCACGCTCCCATAGGCAATCTGAGCGCAATTCTTTGGGTGTGGGCCGGCGTTGTTGTGCTTTTCCTCGCCCGAGTGTTCGAATACGGCTGTGCCCTACAGGAGCAAGACGATGAATTGCTGTAGCGGCGAATCGGCTGCTTGCGAAAAGCCTGCTCTTGATGCAATATCCCTGTCGGAAGCCCCAACAACCACCACCGACGTCGTGCAAAGGAGGCAAGCATGATTGTTCTTCGACTTGATCGCATGCTTGCCGACCGCAAGATGTCGCTCAACGAGCTTTCGGAGCACGTAGGCGTGTCCAATGTGAACCTGTCGCGCATCAAGACCGGCAAGGTGAGCGGCGTGCGGTTCTCCACGCTTTCCGCCATTTGCAAGGCACTCGACTGCCAGCCAGGCGACATCTTGGAATACATCCCCGATCCGGAAGACGAATAGTCACCGACTAGCTTCTCGCTGACGCCCCCCCAACCTCGCATTCGTCCAATTCCAGCCTACCGCCACAGCCCCTCTTGTCATCCTTCGATTAGCCAGGCGTTATACTTGCGATAATGCAACGTCATCGAAGGAGCGCGCCATGAAGCTTGCCGTCATCAATCCCGTCGCCAACCTGCCGCAGAACGTATCCGACGCGATGAAGCCGTATCTGGCCTCGCTCACCCGCCCCGATACCGAAATCGAATACGTAACGCTCAAGCGCGGCTTTCCCTCGGTGGAATCCGACATGCAGGGCATGTTCAACGGCGCCGAAATCGTGCGTGAGGCCCTTGCCGCAGTCCAGCGCGGCGCAGACGGCATTTTCGTGAACTGCTTCGACGACCCCGGTGTGCAAGCGCTGCGCGAAATGATCGAAGTGCCCGTGTTTGGCGGATATGTGCCATCGGTGCTCACGGCGCTGGCGCTGGGCGGGCGCATCGGCATCATCACTACTGACTACGACGGCATCGCCAATGAAGAGCGCAAAGCGCGCACCGAAGGATTCGATGGCAAGATTGCCACCATCATCCCTGCCGACATGATGGTGGGCGAAGTGTTCGGCGGCGACGGCGTGGACGAGCGCCTGGCGGAAGTCTGCATGCAGATGCACACCGAGCATCGCATCAACACCGTGATTCTGGGTTGCACCGGCATGCAGCAAGCGGTGGCCAAGCTGCGCGAGCGCCTTGCCGCCGCCCACTGCCCCGTCACCGTCGTCGAACCTCTAGCTGCCGGCGTTACGCACCTTGAGCGCATCGTGACGCTGGGAATGACGAATTCACTGCACATCGGCCTTACGCTTGAGGGGCTCATGGAGTAGTCTCGCCCGTGGCAATGTAAAACAGCGCAGCTTAGCCAAGTCTCAATCGGTGCATCGTCTTAGTTCCGCAATCGGGAATTTGCAGATACATCTGCGATAAATCGATATTGTCATAATCCCCCTGCGAAGCGAACATGGAGCGATACGCGGGATATACCACTGTGTAGGTGCGCGAATCGCCTGATGGTATCGATGACCAGCCGTCTTGTAAATGCCGCTGCGTCGACGTCGCGTCATCCGATGGCTCTCCATAGAGTTCTTTAACCAGGGAAGACCCCATAGTCACCCCGAGCGGGAGTCCATGTCGCGCCGCATCGCCGGAGCTTTCGCCCTCGCCATTCCACGCTGCCTCAGAAGGGCAATCCCCCTCTGCACTGGAGAGTTCAAACGCATCCCCCCAAAGCCAGGGAATAATCACACCGAGTTCTTCATCACTTTTGTTGGCCAGCTCAACGTCAACCACAACAAACTTCGTCTGATATTCATCGTAGTACGCAAGCACCTGCTGCAGATAATCGTAATCCTGATACCATTCCTCGAACGATTCCGCCGATACCGCTCTTGCATTCGTTATGCGAATTTCGCTCGAAGGCATCATTGCCTCCCATGAGTCGTCACTCTTCAGTACCGCCCAAGAATCCTCTCCGAGAAATTGATGAATGCTGCTCTGAATGGCCGCATCATCGTCGAGCTCCTCTCCCGAGAAAGCCGTATCAGAAAGGTCGAGCCAATCCCCTGCGCTCACATCATGCGACGCATATTGAGCGTCCGATATGAGCCATGAGATATCCATTGACTCCGGCCCTTCGGCAGGCTCTTTCACTGTCGGATTCCCCGGAATGAACCTTCCCGCGAACCATCCCATTACGCATGTCAGCACTGCGATGGCGCACACCGAGGCAACAATCGCAATTGCCCTGTGCTTTTGCCACTCCATAGTTCACCGCCCTTCCGATTCCTTGTTTGCCTGAGCAACTGAACCATATCGGCACCGCCGCATTTTGCCTACGGTGATTAATTTCACCCCTCCAATTACCCAATGTCCTACCTGCTCCGATAACGTTAAGCGTTCAATTAGGATACGATAGGTCAAAGAGCTTCGCCTGCATGGAAGCGTCGACTGTAGTTATTCATTCTTAATCGTGTTTAGATTCGAATGGGCCCGCATGTTTCAGTTTGCACTCACTACATACGTCATCGTCCTCGGAGCCGCAGTCCTTTGGCTTGCGTCATGCGGGGCTTTCGTACGCCTTGCTTTTGCGTCAGTAGCAGGACTCAATCTGCGCATTCGCGCAAACCAAGCCATACTGCTTGCCGTTGGTTTCCTTGTGAACGTCTCAATCTGCCTTACGGCGTATTCCTTTATCGGCGCACCGATAGCGGCATTCTGCGTCGTGGCAACCGACATCCTTGTGGTGGCTGCCTTATTCGTTGCAACACTTAGATGGCGCGAGCAAGATCGCAATCGCCGCGCGGCAATATCTCGAATCGAACAGCTCACGCAAACATGCTCGGAACTACAATCCCAGACCAACACCATCGAAGCACGCTGCGCCACCCTTGCCCGGTCATCGGACCTGACCCGCAAAGAGGAGGATGTTCTCGTGCTTATAGCAAAGGGGCTTTCTTATCCTCAGATTTGCGAGCAACTCGTGCTTTCGCCGAACACCATTAAAACGCATGCGCGAAACATCTACCGCAAGCTCGGCGTGTCATCAAAGCAAGAGGCGATCCAGCTTGTTGAGAAAGATTTCGATAGGACACAAGAAAAGGCCGTCGGGTGAAACCGACGGCCTTTGCCACGAGTCATGTTGGCGTCACAAGCAGTTAGTTCCTGCCCAGAATGCGACGCAGGGTTCCCGCTGCCACGCCGAATGCTAGAGCGAAACCACCCACGAGCGCTGCCACGACTCCCGCACTTTCGTCGTTGGTCTTGAGAAGCGTCTCTTTATCCTCGTCGGCCGCCTTGGACTCCTTGGCGTCCTTCGTGTCACCCTGATCGCCGCCGGCGTTACCGTTTTCGTCAGATTTGGAGGTGTCGTTCGTCTTGTCCTTCTCCTCGGAGGAATCATTGCCGGACGTGTTCGATTTGTCGGAATCTGCCTTGCTATCCGTCTTCTCGTCCGATGTGGCATTCGAATCCGAGGCGTTAGATCCATCGGCGCCATCTGACGACTCATCCTTGGATTCGTCGCCGGCGCCGTCGGTGGCGTCACCGTCGTTTTCGTTCGCATTATTGCCGTTCTCGGGCGCCTCATTGGCTCCCTCGTCGGAGCCAGAGTTGGAGCCGTTGGACGTCGTACCGCCTACGATGCTATTCGAAGGAGGCAGCGGAGCGGGCTTGGGTGCCTCGTTCGAATCGGAATCGGATTCCTCGCCCGTGTTGCCGCCATTGGCATCACCGGTCGATTCATCGTTCGACTCATCGCTGTCGGAGCCGCTGTTAGAATCGGCATTGTCGGACGAAGAGTCGCCCGACATATTGCCGTTGCCGTTGTCGTTACCCTCGTCAGAGGAATCGCCCTCCGCACTGGAGCCGTTATCGCTCGAACCGTTGTCGCTGGAGCCAGAATTATCCGTGTTGCTATCGCCGGAGTCGTTCGACTCGTTCCCGCCAGCGGAACCCTCGTTGCCCGAACCGTTGCTACCCGTCGAACCTTCGTTGTCCGAAACCGCATCGTCGGATTCCGCGGGCGGAGTAGGCACAACGACCTGCTTCTTCTTCCACTGGGCGTACAGCACATCGTCGCCCTCGGTGAGCGTGTAGTTGGACCCAGCGGCATAGCTCTTGCCCGAACCGTCCTTCTTGGTGTTCCAACCCATAAACTCATAGCCGTCGCGCGTGAAGCCGCAGGCCGCCACCTTGACGCTCTTGTTCACGGTGCCGTTGGTGGCGCTCATCTTGCCCGAGCCGCCGTTGGCGTTGTAAGACAGGCTGTCCGCCTGCTGCGCCTCATCCTGGGCGATGTACGCCAAACAATCCGCCTTCTCGCTGCGGTAACGGTTCTGCCAGCCTGCATGGTATTCGGGCTGCGCCTTATAGAACACGGCAACGTTGTTCACCACGTAATCGCACAGCGTGGTCACGAACTCGCGATCGGACATGGCGTTGGCCTTCTTGTAATCGCCATTCCAGGCGCCTGGCCACTTATAGCTATCGTGCCAGGTGCCGTTCCAGTCATAGCCGCTGGTATATCCGCCTACGAACTTACGCCATCCGCTGGTGCCATACAGGTTGGACATGCCCCACACGAGGCCCTTCACGCAGTCAGCGCGCTCGGAGATGTCAATACCAAGGCTTTTTAGATAGTTTTCGGCCGGCAGATAATACTCCTTATAGGCCCAGTTATCCTGCAGCGCCGAGAAGCCTGCAGGGTCGGCCTTGTACGCCGCATGCCACGAGCTATTAAGCTTGGTGCCGATGCTGGTCAGTTTGCCCGTCGAATAGTTGTACAGGTCACCCGTGATGTCGGCAGTCAGGACCCATTTGAACATCGAGTACGTATCGGGGTCGTAGTTATAGCAGGAGATGAGGAAGTCATCCAGGCCATAACGGTTATCGAACTGATAGTAGCCCATGGCATGGTAGCCATCGCCCCATGACAGACCCTGATCATAGTTGCATCCGCTCTCATAGGCGGTGAAGTACTTCATTTCATCGGACAGGGCGACAGGAGCAACCGAGGCGGCCATAGGCGCGGCATAAGCGCGCGACATCATCATGACGGTCGGAGCTTCAACGTAGAAGTCGGCCTTATCGTACGAAGCCGGCGCCTCTACAACCTCGCCCTCGTCGGATTCGTCAACGGGCTCAGCATATTCGTCTTCCGCAGTGTAGGCCTCTTCGTTTTCAGCGGCCGCTTCATCGACTTCGGAGCCGTCGACATCGGATACATCTACCGTCTCATTGGTGGCACCAGCGGCATCGGCTCCATTAGCCTCACCGATGATTTCGGAATCAGGATTCTCGGCTGCGAGCGCGGCCGTAGGGGTCATACCGAATGCAAGCGTGAGCGTCATGCCTGCCACGATGATATGACGCGTAGGTTTCATAAGGGAACTCCCCTCCTTCTGCGCAGCCCTCGCTTGAAAACGCGCCGCACCGCACAGGCAAAACGTAGCGGAGCGACATGCGCAACATTGCGAGGCGTGCCGAGGGGCACGGTTGCGCGTAGTTCGATTAGTGTGCGTATGCGCTAATATTTCGAGCCTATATAACCACACTCCGGTCGCCGCGTCATCCGTTTCAAACAAGATTTTGAGGCAATTTCGAGGGTTCTTCACAAGCTGTTTTTCGAGGTCAGAGGCTTATACAACATCTTGTTCTGCCGTTACTACACCTTGTGGAAACCAAAGGATACCAACCGCCTCCAACGCACTTGCGCCCTGTCGGAATCAGCCCGCCGGCGACAAATAACGAGTCACGAACGATGGTCGTATCGGCATGACGACACCAAAGAGCGACCCCAAAAGACGGCTCGTAGATGCTGGGGCTGAAAACAAAAAAGAGGCCCGGCATATGCCAGACCTCTCTTTCGAAAGCTATGACGCTTGGGCTTGGAGCCTTGCGGGCGTATGGTTACGCCTGGGCGCGCTCCTCAGCCTTGTCGGCGAGAATGATGACCTTCTTGCCGTCGACCTGCACGTAGCCGCCCTCGATGGCGAACTCCTTGTGCGGGCCGCCCTCTTCTTCCTGGATGCGGACTACGCCGTCGGCCAGGGTGGACACGACGGGCGCATGGTCGTACAGAAAGCCCATCTCGCCCTCGGTGCCGGGAACCACGACGAAGTGGACATCGCCGGAGTAGAACTTCGCCTCAGGCGTCACGATATCGCAGGCAAACTTGGTCATGTTAGTTCTCGTCCTTCTTCATGGCCTCGTACTCGGCCCACACGTCGTCGATGGAACCCTTCAGGCGGAAGCACTGCTCGGGGATCTCGTCGCACTCGCCGTCGAGGATGGCGGCGAAGGAGCGAACGGTGTCCTCCATCTTAACGTACTTGCCGGGCAGACCGGTGAACTGGGTGGCCACGTGGAAGCACTGGCCGAAGAACTGCTGGGCCTTACGCGCACGGGACACGGTGAGCTTCTGCTCTTCAGTCAGCTCGTCCATGCCCAGAATGGCGATGATGTCCTGCAGGTCCTTGTAGTTCTGCAGCAGCTCCTGGATGCCGGTAGCCACGCGATAGTGCTCCTCGCCCACGATGGCGGGCTCGAGAGCGCGGGAGGTGGACTCCAGCGGGTCGACGGCGGGGTAAATACCCAGCTCGGCGATGGAACGCGACAGAACGGTCTTGGCGTCCAGGTGGGTGAACGTCGTGGCCGGCGCGGGGTCGGTCAGGTCGTCAGCGGGAACGTAGACAGCCTGCACGGAAGTAATGGAACCCTTGTCCGTGGAGGTAATGCGCTCCTGCAGGTCACCCATCTCGGTGGCCAGCGTGGGCTGGTAGCCTACAGCGGAAGGCATGCGGCCCAGCAGAGCGGACACCTCGGAACCGGCCTGGGTGAAGCGGAAGATGTTGTCCACGAACAGAAGCACGTCCTGGCCCTGATCGCGGAAGTACTCAGCCTCGGTCAGGCCAGCCAGGCCGACGCGCAGACGCGCTCCCGGCGGCTCGTTCATCTGACCGTAGACCAGGCAGGTCTTGTTGATAACGCCGGACTCGCTCATCTCCAGGAAGAGGTCGGTACCCTCACGGGTACGCTCGCCTACGCCGGTGAACACGGAGGTACCGCCGTGCTCCTGGGCCAGGTTGTTGATGAGCTCCTGGATGATAACGGTCTTGCCAACGCCAGCGCCGCCGAACAGACCGGTCTTGCCGCCCTTGATGAAGGGCTCGATCAGGTCGATGGCCTTGATGCCCGTCTCGAAGATCTCGGTCTTCGTGGACAGGGTATCGTACTCAGGCGCGGGACGATGGATGGGCATGTAGCCAGAAACCTCGGGCATCGGCTTCTCGTCGACGGGCTCGCCGACGACGTTCCAGATGCGGCCCAGGGTCTCAGGGCCAACGGGCATCATGATGGGATGACCCGTGTCGACGACCTCGATGCCGCGCACCAGGCCGTCGGTGGAACTCATGGCGACGGAACGCACGAGGTTGCCCGGAAGCATGGTCTCAACCTCCAGGACAACGTGCATATCGCCGGCAGGAGTGGTTGCGTCAACCGTCAGCGCGTTGTAAATCGCCGGCAGCTGATCCGCAGGGAACTCAACGTCAACGACAGGGCCGACGATACGCACGATGCGCCCCGTACCGCCCTTGCTGGCATCGAGCTCCTCTTTGGTGAGCATTCTCTCGTCAGCCATTTAATCCTCCAAAGCAGCGGCGCCGCCAACGATCTCGTTGATCTCGGTGGTAATGGCGCCTTGACGTACACGGTTGTACAACCGCGACAGCGTTTCCACGATTTCGTTCGCGTTCTCGGTTGCCGAGTGCATTGCCGTGCGACGTGCGGCCTGCTCGCCTGCGGCGGAGTCGATCAACGCGTGGTAGATCGACGTGCGCAGGTACGCCGGCAGCAGACGCTGGAGCACATCGGCGGGCTCGGGCTCGAACTCGAGCGCGGCGGAAACGGTATCGGCGGACTGATCGGCAGCGTCGGCCGCATCCGAGGATCCGGCGGCAGCGGCCATGACGGCCTGCGTGTCGACGGGCAGAATAATCTCCTCGCGGAGTACCTGCTCAGCGGCGTTCTTGGCGTGGTTGTACACCAGAACGACCTCGTCTACGCTGCCCTCTTCATACGCCTTCACGGCGTAATCGGCGATCTGTTTCGCCTCTTCAAACGTAGGGTCGGCAGAAAGGTCCACAAATTCAAGCACCGGCTCGATCTTGCGGTACTTGAAAAATCCGATTGCCTTCTTGCCGCAGGCGATGACATCAACCTCGACACCCTGCGCCTTTTTCGCGCGAATCGTCTTCTCGATCGTACGCAGCACGTTCGAATTGAAGCCGCCGGCGAGGCCGCGGTCGGAAACCACGGCCACCGCCAGAATGCGCTTCACGTTCTCACGCTTCTCCAGCAAGGGGTTCTCGCTGGCCTGCACGCGCTCCGCGACGCCTTGCAGCATCTCAGTCATGGACTCGGAGTAGGGCGTGGCGGCGAAGATACGCTCGGTGGCGTGCTTCACCTTGGCGCCTGCGACCATCTCCATGGTGCGCGTAATCTGCTTGGTCGAGGTAATCGACTTGATGCGCTTGTCTATGTCGTGCAGGTTAGGCATGTTCGGCCTTCCTTACGCCGCGAATTGCTTCTTGAAAGCCTCGATGGCACCGTTGAGGGCCTCTTCGCTTTCAGGCGTGAACTTCGCATCGTCGTGAATCTTCTTGAGCACCTCGCCATGGCTGGCGCGCAGGTAATCCAGAAGCTCGGTGCGGAAGCGAACCACGTCGGACACTTCCACGTCATCCAGATAACCCTTGGTACCAGCGTAGATGGCCACAGCCTCTTCCTCGAAGGCGAGAGGCATGTAGCGACCCTGCTTCAGCAGCTCGGTCATGCGGGCACCGCGATTCAGCTGATCCATGGTGGACTTGTCCAGGTCGGAGCCGAACTGGGTGAACGCCTTCAGCTCGCGGTACGCGGCGAGGTCCAGACGCAGGGTACCGGAAACGCTCTTCACGGCCTTGGTCTGGGCGGAACCGCCAACGCGCGAAACGGAGATACCTACGTCGACTGCCGGGCGCTGGCCCTGGAAGAACAGGTCGGTCTGCAGGTAAATCTGACCGTCGGTGATGGAGATCACGTTGGTGGGGATATAGGCGGACACGTCGCCGGCCTGGGTCTCGATGATCGGCAGAGCCGTCATGGAGCCGCAGCCGTACTCGTCGGACATCTTGACCGCACGCTCCAGCAGGCGCGAATGCAGGTAGAAGATGTCGCCGGGGTACGCCTCGCGTCCCGGCGGACGACGCAGGGTCAGCGACATCTGACGATACGCCACAGCCTGCTTGGACAGGTCATCGTAGACGATGAGCACGTGACGGCCGTGGTTCTCGGGGCCGGCGGGCTGTCCGTCTTCGCCGGTGTAGACGAAGTACTCGCCCATTGCAGCGCCCGCCATGGGGGCGATGTACTGCAGAGGAGCGGAGTCGGAAGCGGTGGCGGCCACGATGATGGTCTTGTCCATCACGCCGTACTTCTCGAACGTCTCCATGATGCCGGCCACCGTGGAGGCCTTCTGGCCCACGGCGACGTAGATGCAGATGACGTCGGTTTCCTTCTGGTTGATGATGGCGTCGATCGCGATAGCGGTCTTGCCGGTCTGGCGGTCGCCGATGATAAGCTCGCGCTGGCCACGGCCAATCGGAATCATCGTGTCAACGGCGAGGATGCCGGTCTGCATGGGCTCATGCACAGGCTTGCGGCTGATAACGCCGGGGGCCTTGAACTCCACGGGGCGAGTGCCCTCGGAAGTGATGGGGCCCTTGCCGTCGATGGGCATACCCAGCGGGTTCACGACGCGGCCGAGCAGACCCTTGCCCGAAGGCACTTCCATGATCTTGCCGGTGGTGCGAACCTGGTCGTTCTCTCGAATTGCCGTGACATCGCCCAGGAGCACGGCGCCGACCTCCTCTTCCTCGAGGTTCTGCGCCAAGCCGTACACGGTCTTGCCGCCTTCGCCGAGGAACTCCAGGAGCTCGCCTGCCATGGCACCCTTCAGGCCGTCGACGCGGGCGATACCGTCGCCCACCTGGACGACCGTGCCCACCTCGCGAGCATCGACGCTGGTGTCGAGCGACTCGAGCTGCTTACGCAGAGCTTCGTCGATAGACTGAGCGGTGATTTCAGTCACTAGCATTCACCTCCATCGTTTGTTTCCGTAAGCACGTTGCGAGTGCGCTCCAGTTGGGACGCTACGCTCGCGTCGATGCGTTTTCCATGAGTGCTCATGATGATGCCGCCCAGGATGGACTTGTCGATATGCTCGCGCAGAACGACGTTCTTGCCCAGATCCTGAGACAGCTTCTCAGTGATGACCTTGCGGAGCTCGTCGTCGAGTTCCACCACGGTGGTCACGTCGACGACGCACACGCCCAGCTTCTCTTCGGACGCGTCGCGGTAGGCGTTCGCAACCTGGGAGAGCTGTCCGAGGTTTTCGCGTTCCGCCATAACGGCGATAACGCTGCGAATCAAGGGGTCGACCCCCTCGAATACGCCTTCGGCCAACTGGTGACGCTGCTCAGCGGAGAGTGCCGGGTTGGACAGGGCGTCGCGCAGATCCGCGTTGCCGCGGTAGATGGCGAGCACCTGCTCCAGCTGGTCACGCACCTCCAGCACACGCTCCTGACCGCCGGCGTTGTAGGCGGCGTCCAGCAGCATGCCGGAATAGGTGGCAACCTCTTCTTTTACGAGCAGTCGGTTAGTTGGCATCGAAACTACCTGCCTCTTCGACGTAGCGCTTGATCATCTTGCGATGCTCCTCATCGGACAGGTCGTTGCCGATGAGCTTGGCAGCCACAGCGACCGAGATGTCGGCGACGGACGCCTGGAGGTCGGCCTTGGCCGCCTTCTTGTCCGCCTCGATGGCCGCATGGGCCTTCTCGATCATGTCAGCGGCTTCCTTCTGCGCCTTGGCGGTGATGTCGGCCTTCACGTCTTCGCCGGTCTGCTTAGCGTCGGCGATGATCTTGGAAGCCTGGGCCTTGGCCTCGGCGAGCTCCTGCTTGTACTCGGCAAGCACGCGCTCGGATTCCTGGCGGGCCTCTTCCGCATTCTTCAGGTCATCGCGAATGGTGTTGGCACGCTTCTCGAGCATCTTGTCGAACATCGGCCAGCCGAACTTCGCGAGGACGATCCACAGAATGATGAAGGCGACGAGCATGGGGATGAATTCGTTCATCTTGGGGAGAATGGCGCCGATGCCGCCCTCCTCAGAAGCGAATGCATACGCCGGGCAGGCCAGAGCTGCAGCGCCCGCGATAGCGACCGCGGAAGTGAGCTTTGCTGCCTTGGTCTTGTACGCTTTCAACTCGCTTGCCTCCTGTTCTTTTCTCGTAAGAGTCATACGGTGAATCGTCGATTAACCGATGAAGAACAGAACCAAGCCGAGCAGAGCCAGTGCCTCAGACATAGCGGCACCGATGAAGAAGTAGCCCATGAGCTGACCCTTCATCTCGGGCTGGCGAGCAGCCGAGGTGCACAGACCGTAGGTGGCGATGCCGATACCGATGCCAGGGCCGATGGCAGCGAGGCCATAGCCGACGACCTTCAGTGCGGCGAGCGCGAGGGTGATTTCCACTGTTTCCTCCTTTGACGGGTTTCGCGGGATTGCGAAACCTTCTGCCTATACTGTTCAGCTGAGGGGTGCAGCTGCAACACCAAATTCAGACCGCGTGACGCCGCGGCGGGCGGCCAAGTGCGCCTTGGCGAGCTGCCGGATGCGCTCCGGCGATGCGTCCTCGAAGCGCGGTGCGCTTAGTGAGGATGGACGGCTCCACCGATGTAGGAAGCCGAGAGGATGGCGAACACGAACGCTTGGATGAACGCCACCAGGCACTCCAGCGCGTAGATGAGCACCAGCAGCAGGAACCATGCGATCGAAGGCAGGCCGGCGATCAGGTCCATGGAGCCGCTGAACAGGCTCACCTGCAGGAAGCACGTCGTAGCGATGGCGAAGATGGCGAGCATCATGTGGCCAGCCAGCATGTTGCCGTAAAGTCGGACGGCCAGCGTGAGCACGCGGATGACCGTGGAGAACAGCTCCAGGAACCAGATGACCGGCTTCAGCGGGCCGCTCACGCCCGAGGGGGCGAGGCTGGCGATGTAACCGCCCAGGCCGTTGGCCTTGATGCCGTAGACGATGAAGTACACGAAAGAGATGACGGAGAGCGCCCAGGTGCAAGAGATGGCGCCGGTAGCCGTCTTGAAGCCGGGGATGAGGCTCAAGAAGTTGCAGATCAGGATGAAGAAGAACAGCGTGGCCAGGAAGGGCACGTGCTTCTTGAAGCCGTTGCCGATAACGTCCTCGGCAACGTTTTTGTTCACGAAGTCATAGCCATACTCCACCATGTTGACGAACTTGTTGGTGGGGACCAGCTTGAGCTTCTTGGCAGCGACCAAGATCACGATGAACGTGACGGCCAGTGCGATGAACAGCCAGATGACGTACTGGGTGACGTTCGAGCCGCCGATGCTGAACACCGTCTGCGGATCGAAGTGAGCCGCGATGCCCTGTGCCTCCTCGACGAACATATTGAGAGCTTCGCCCATGAGATTCCTTCCTTAGACGACAATTCCCTATTTCACGCGCTTGCGCTTGGCGAGCACGTTCTTGTACAACACGTAAGCGATGGTGCAGCCCAGAAACACGACGCCCTCAGCGACGACGTAGGACACCAGCGAATCACGCGCAAGCATTGCGCACGCGATGAGGCCCACGATGAGGATGACCATGGAGATGCAGACGCCCACCAGGCCGTACAGGCCGATGGTCAGGGCATGAGTGGAAGTAGAACGGCGCGATAGCCTCAGCGACAGGAACAGAGGCAGGAATCCGAGGACTCCGGTCAGAATCCCTAGTGCGATGAGCATATGGCGCTGGTCACTCTCCTTCTCCGTGGCATTTGGGCATGCGCACACAACGGCTTAGCCGAAAACGGGTAGTATGCTAACAAATATTTACGCCCCGCACGCGGCGATGCGACGAAAAGCTGAAAAAATCGCGCAAGCGGGGTGATTTTTATGCACTCTTTACGTGCGACCAGGCAACATTATGCCGACATTTGAGTATTTCTTCACAAATGGCAGCGTCAATTGTGGAGGTAGCGCGAAGAGAGAGCGTATGGATGGAGGCACGAACAGCTTGACGCGCGCTCACGCCCAACTCTCCGAGCCCTCCACGCTCCGTCGCATCCGCCCGCGGCTTCAGCCTAATCGACAGGCATGCCACTTGCTTCGCCGGGCTCCACGACGCGAATCTTGATGTCCGTCTCGCCCAGGAGTTCCTCCGCCAGTTTGTCGGGGTAGCCCTCCGCAAACACGATCTCGCGGATGCCGGCGTTGATGAGCATCTTGGCGCACACCACGCAGGGCTCCGTAGTTATATAGATAGAGGAGCCCTCAATGTCGATGCCGTAGCGCGCCGCCTGGATGATAGCGTTCTGCTCAGCGTGCAGGCCGCGACAAATCTCATGACGCTGGCCCGACGGCACGCCCAGCTGCTCGCGCAGGCAGCCCGTCTCGTCGCAGTGGCGCAGGCCCGACGGCACGCCGTTGTAGCCGGTGGCCAGAATGCGGCGGTCCTTCACGATAACCGCCCCTACCGCACGACGCAGGCACGTGGAACGCTTGGACACCTCGAAGGCGAGGTGGATGAAATACTGATCCCAACTGGGACGCTGAATATCGCGCATCGCGCAATCCTCTCCTTGGTATGTTTAATCTATCCCAGCGCTGCCCTGCGGGGAGGCGCCCCTTGCAGCACCCGTGCTCCTACCGCTCGCTTCGCTCGCTATGCGTCGCACTCCATTTCTCCCGTTTTAATTCAAAGGAAGGAAATGGGTGCTGCAAGGGGCGCCTCCCCGCAGGGCAGCTACCCAATTCGGATCGAAGCCTTACAACGTTCCGAAAATACGGTCGCCGGCATCGCCCAGGCCGGGCAGGATGTAAGCGTCTTCGTTCAGGCCATCGTCAAGCGCGCACGTCCAGATGCGCACGTTGGGGTCGGCCTCGAGCACAGCCTGCACGCCTTCGGGCGCCGCCACCAGCACGAGCAGACGGATGTCTTGCACGCCGGCGTCACGCAGGTACTTGAGCGCCGCAATGGCGCTGCCGCCCGTGGCGAGCATGGGATCAACTAGCAACACCGTGCTTTCGGCAATGCGGGGCGGGAACTTGGCGTAGTACGGATGCGCCTCGTGCGTGGTCTCGTCGCGATCCATGCCCAGATGGCCCACCGAGGCGGCGGGTAACGTGCGGTGCACGCCCTCGAGCATGCCCAGGCCGGCACGCAGAATAGGCACCACCGTGATAGCGCCTGAAGGAATGCGCTGGCACGGCACATCGGCGAGCGGCGTGCGCACCGTCACATCCTTCAGTGGCGCGTCACGCAGCGCCTCGTACGCCTCAATGGCAGCGAGCTCGCTTACCAGCTGGCGGAATTCCGTCGGCCTGGCCGCCTCGTCGCGCAGATACGACATCTTGTGCGCCACCAGCGGATGCTGAATGACGGTAAAACGTTTGTTTTCTAGTTCCATAGTAAACTTCCTGCAGATCAAAAGAGGTCAATGAGGGAGAATCTGGCGAGCTGGATTGGCCTGCCGCGACCCCAGTGAACAGGCTTGTAGCCTGTTCACTCCCCGTCTATGCGACCGAGAGGGAGCGCGGCGCTGGCGCCGCGGACACGCGCCGAGGGAAGCACAAGGGCCAAGCCTGCCGCCAAATTCGCCCGCAATGTCGAGTATTTCGTCGTTCGGCAGAACGACGAAACGCAACTAAAAATCGTAGCTGGGATACAGCGGATGCGCATCCAGGATGCCGCGCACCTCAGCCGCGATGGCATCGAGTTTAGCATCGTCGCCCTGCGCGAACACGGTCGCGGCGATGAGCTCGCCTACGCGGCGGAACTCCTGCGCATCCAGGCCGCGCGTGGTGGCAGCCGCCGAACCCACGCGGATACCGCTGGTCACAAACGGGCTGCGGGGTTCGTTGGGGATGGAGTTCTTGTTCACCGTGATGCCCACGCGCTCGAGCAGCTTCTCGGCATCCTTGCCGGTCACATCCGCCGGCGTGAGATCCACCAGGCACAGATGGTTGTCGGTGCCGCCCGACACCAGACGCAAGCCACCTGCCGTGAGGCCTTCCGCCATGGCGGCGCAGTTGGTCACCACGCGACCGATGTAGTCCTTGAATTCGGGGCGCAGCGCCTCGCCGAATGCAACCGCCTTGCCGGCGATCACGTGCATGAGCGGGCCACCCTGGCTGCCGGGGAACACCGCCTTGTCGATCTTCTTGGCGATTTCCTCGTCGTTGCACACGATCATGCCGCCGCGCGGGCCACGCAGGGTTTTGTGCGTGGTGGAGGTGACCACATCGGCATAGGGCACGGGGCTGGGGTGTGCGCCGGCTGCCACCAGGCCCGCGATATGCGCCATGTCCACCATGAAGTAGGCGCCCACCTCGTGCGCGATGGCGGCCATGCGCTCGAAATCAATCAAGCGAGGGTAGGCGCTTGCGCCGCCCACGATAAGCTTGGGGCGCAGCTCGTGCGCCATGCGCTCCAGGGCGTCATAGTCGATGGTCTCGTCCTCGGTGAGGCCATAGCCATGGAAATCGTAGAGACGGCCGCTGAAATTGACCGGAGAGCCATGCGTGAGGTGCCCGCCGTTGTCCAGGCTCATGCCCAGCACCGTATCGCCCGGCTGGATGAGCGCGAAGTACGCCGCCAAGTTGGCGTTAGCGCCGCAATGAGGCTGCACATTGGCGAAGTTAGCACCGAAGAGCTCCTTGGCGCGGTCGCGCGCGAGATCCTCCACGATGTCGACCTTCTCGCAGCCGCCGTAATAACGCTTGGACGGATAGCCTTCCGCGTATTTATTGGTGAGCACGCTTCCCACGGCCTCCATCACCGCCGTGCTGGTGAAGTTTTCCGAGGCGATAAGCTCGATGGAGTCGCGCTGGCGCGTGAGCTCGAAGGAGATGGCGGCAGCGACGGCCGGATCGGCTTGGGCGAGATAGGTGAAGGGCATGGCAGTTCCTTTCGTCCATGCAGCAGGCACGCGCCAGACGGCGGAGCATACCCGCGATTCGTTAGAACCCCGCCATCCTACCACCGAGAGCGTTCGCCCCAAGCGCGAAAACGGCCACAAGGCTAAAGCGCCCTGTGGCCGTTACGAAGATTACATAGAATGCCCGGCGTTCGGCAGAACGCCGCAATTATTAACCGCGCACCACGTTGCCGTTGGCGTCTACACTCACGCCACCCTTGTCGGCGTCGAGGCGCATGATCTTGGCCACGCGCATGGCGTGACGACCACCCTCAAACTTAGTGGTGAGGAACGTATCCACGATCTGCTTGTTGGTTTCCAGGTCCACGAAGCGACCGGAAAGCGTAATCACGTTAGCGTCGTTGTGCTGGCGGCACAGCTCGGCGAACTGGGTGTTAATCACGTTGGCGGCGCGGATGCCCACCACCTTGTCGGCCGCGAGCGCCATGCCGATGCCGGTGCCGCACACCAGCACGCCGCGGTCGGCGGTGCCGTTGGACACATCGTGTGCCACAGCGGCGGCGTAATCGGGATAGTCGACGCGGTCGTCGCTATCGGGGCCGCGGTCGATAACCTCGTGGCCTTCGCCCTTCAGGTATTCGACCAGCGCCTGCTTCTGCTCGAAGCCCGCGTGGTCGCTTCCGATGGAGATCTTCATGTGCGCATCCTTTCGATCGCAGGACGATTTGCTTAATCCTGCGCCATCATACCCTATTTGATCATCACGCGATTCGAATACAGCACCCGCTCACTTGGTCATCACGCGGCGCACGGCATCGTGCCAGCCGGCCATGAGGGCATCGCGCTCGGCGGCATCCATCTTGGGCGTGAAGTGGTCGTCGTGCTCGCGCAGGGCGCGAATCTGGGCCATATCCTCCCAGAATCCCGTGGAAAGGCCGGCCAAAAACGCCGCACCCGCGCCGGTGCTTTCGATAACCTTGGGCCGGTTGAGTCGCGCGCCCAGAATGTCGGATTGGAACTGCAGCAGGAAATCGTTGCCCGACGCGCCGCCATCCACGTTGAGCTCGGCGATGGCGATGCCGGAATCCTTCTCCATGGTGTGTGCCACATCGGCCACCTGGAACGCCATGGACTCGAGCGCCGCGCGGGCGATGTGCGCCCTGTTCGCGCCGCGGGTGAGGCCCAGGATGGCTCCGCGCGCCTCGGAATCCCAGTACGGAGCGCCCAGGCCGGTAAACGCAGGCACCACATATACGCCAGCGGTGTCTTCCACGCTGCGCGCAAGCGTCTCGCTTTCGGCGGCATCGGAGATGATGCCCAGCTCATCGCGCAGCCACTGGATGAGCGCGCCCGCCACGAACACGCTGCCCTCGAGCGCGTACTCAAGCCCTTGCACGCCCGGCGCGCTGGCCGCCACCGTGGTGACCAGGCCGTGCGACGATGCGACCGGGGTGCCGCCCGTGTGCATGAGCAGGAAGCATCCGGTACCGTACGTGTTCTTCGCGCGGCCAGCCTGCGTGCAGCACTGCCCGAACAGCGCCGCCTGCTGGTCGCCCGCGACGCCGCGGATGGGAATGCCCTGCGGCATGCCGGGATACGCCGTGACGCCAAAATCGCCCGACGAGGGGCGCACCTCGGGAAGCATGGAGGCAGGGATGCCAAACAGGTCGAGCAGCTCCTGGTCCCATGCGCCCTTGTGGATGTCGAACAGCATGGTGCGGCTGGCGTTGGTCACGTCGGTGGCGTGCACCTTGCCGCTCGTCAGCTGCCAGACAAGCCACGTGTCCACCGTGCCGAACGCGAGCTTGCCCGCCTCGGCCGCCTCGCGCGCGCCTTCGACGTTGTCGAGGATCCATTTAATCTTGCTGGCCGAGAAATACGCGTCGGGCACCAGGCCGGTCTTGGCAGTGACGCGCGCCGAAACCTCGGGGTCGCCGCAGACGGCCTCCACGATGTCGGTGGTGCGACGGCACTGCCACACGATGGCGTTGTACACGGGTTCGCCGGTCTCGCGATTCCACACGATGGTGGTCTCGCGCTGGTTGGTGATGCCGATGCTGTCCACCTCATCAGGCGTGACACCGCTTGAAACCAGCACCTCGGTGACAACGCCCAGCTGCGACGATGCGATTTCGCGGGGGTCGTGCTCCACCCAGCCCGGCTGAGGGTAAATCTGGCGGAAGGGGTGCTGGGCAATGCCGCGAATGAGACCGGCATGGTCGAACAGAATAGCGCGCGAGGAGGTGGTCCCCTGGTCGAGCGCGAGCACGTATTTCTTGGTCATGATAGCTGCCTCACTTTGCTGGCCCTTCATACGAACCGCCGCTCGCGCAGGCGAGCGGCGGTTGCCGTTATTCGATTCCGTAGATTTCGAACATGCCCAACGTGGTTTTGAGCGCAACCTTCTGCGCGAGCAGCTGATTGCCCGCGGCGCCTTTGATGGTTCCGGCCGCCTTGCGCTCCTCCACCTTCTCTTCGAGGTCTTCGTAGCGCGCTTCAAGATCGTCATGCATATCCTCATATGCCGCAAGACGCTGGATAGCCTCCTGCACCATATCCGGATCGACGGACGCCGTGCCGTCTGCCGCCCTCGTCGTCAATCTACGCGCCATGAAGTCCTCCTTTGTTGCCCTATTTGCCTTGCGTCTTCAGCGATTCAATCATCTTTTCGAGCGAGCCGTCCGAGAAACCCTCGGAGTACGCGCTGGGAATGACCACGGTGCCGCCCGAGCCCTTCACGCTCTCGTACAACAGGTGCATGGTGCGCAAGCGCAGCGCCACGTCGTTGCCCTTGTACTGCTCGGCAGCCTCTACCAGCATGCTGGAAATATCCTTCTCCACCTCGGCGAGCACCATACGCGCGTTCTTCTCGCGCTCGGCCTGCGCCTCGGCGCTCATGGCCTCCTGCAGGCTTTCGGGAATCACGATGTCGCGGATCTCCACCGAAAGGATGGTGATACCCCACTCGCTGGTCTTTTCCTCGATGACCTCCTGGAGTTCGGCATCAAGCTGGTTGCGACGCACGGCCACCTCGGAAGCGCTGGCGCGGCCGATGGCATCACGCAGAGCGGTCTGCGCCACCAGGCTCACGGAGTTGTAATAATTTTCAACCTCGAGCGCCGCCTTTTCGGCGTCCCACACCATCCAGAACAGCACAGCATCCACATTGATGGGCACAAGATCGCTGGTGAGCGTTTCCTCGGCAGCGAAGCCCGTAAGCATCACACGCTGGTCGGCGCAGAGGGCGATTTGCTCGATGAACGGAATGGTGAAGTAGATGCCGGGGCCTTTGGTACGGTGGTACTTACCCAGACGCAGCACCACGACCTTTTCCCACTGCAGGGCGATGTGGATAGACATCACGGCAAGCAACGCAACCAGCGCCGCAATGATGAAGCCCGCTACGGAAAGCTCGCCCGTAATTGCATATTCGAGACCTGTTACCAGGCAAAACGCCACCACGAATACGAACGCCGAGAACAGCATGGCGCCGTTTTGCGACGTGCGGCGATCGGCGCGCGAATTGTACTTCTCTATAGGGAACGTCCGGCGGTCCTTGCCGAAACGCTTAGAGGCCCTTGCGTCTTTCGTTTCTCTCATAGAGCATCCTCTTCTCTTGCGCCAGCGCGCCGCCCTCTTCCTGAACCTTGTGGGCAACGTCGAGCATACGCAGCTTCACCTCGTCGAGCGACATGCCCATAGACATGCAGCGCTTGATGGCGTCTTCGATCACGGTGTCTACTGCTGAAAGCATGTCCTCGCGCGACGAATCGGGCGTCTCGCGCACGAACACGCCGCGCCCGCGCACCGACATCACATAGCCGGCATGCTCGAGGTCGACGTAGGCCTTGCTGACCGTGTTGTAGTTGATGGAAATTTCGGCGGCGAGGCTGCGCACGCTGGGCAGCTGATCGCCGGGCTGATAGTAGCCGGTTTTAATCAGATAGATGAACCGATTGCGCAGCTGGACCCACACGGGCAGACCGGAAGTTTCATCGAGTTTGAAGTCTGGCATGCGGGTTTCCTACTACGCTTTCTACCGAATATGCGAGCGCGCGGGCGCGATGCCGCCGCTATGGGCACCTGGGCGCGGCGCGTTCTATTTGCTGCGGACAATTGTAACGGTTTGCATGGGCGCGGGGGAAGAAAAACGCGGCTCGCGCACTCCTGCGCCTTTGCGCCACCGGCGGCGGGCGCCTCTCTTCCCCTCGAGGCTAATGCAGGCCGGCGGCTACAAGGCAGTATCGCAACGCATAGCCGCCAAGCAGGCACAACGCGTCCGGCAAGGGAAACGTGCGCGTACGGCGCAGCAGCGCGCAGACAACCTCGCTCACCAGAGGCACGACGATGCCGGCGATGCACACGCCGCCCACGAACCATACGCGCAAATCTTCCGCGAATAAGAGGGAAAGCGACGTGGGCGCCTCGCCACGACCGGTTGCCGACACGTACATGAACGCCGCGAGCGCAAGCACCTCCAGCACGAGCACCGCTATATGGATACCGTGCAAACGAACAAGCCCGAAATCGATGCGCCACGAATCGCGCATGAAGGCGGCGATGGCAACGATAATCGCGATACCCGACGATACGGCAGAGAACACGAACAGCACGGGCATAAGCGGGGTGTCCCAGAACGCAACCGCCTTGGTGGACTGCAGATACACGCCCGTATACGTCATCACCGCCACCGCGAGAATCGCACAGGCGATTTCAGCGACCGCTTTCATGCGCGCCGACACATGGGGAGCGTAGAAATTGTTGGCGATAGCGAGAAAGCCCGACACCACGATCATGCCCGCAAGGACGAACGTTCCGAATGCAATGACCGACGTAGAGGAGGGGCGTAAAAATAACAGCACGAAACGCTCGGGGCGTCCGAGGTCGGCAAGCAGGCACAGCGCCGCCAGACATGCGATCACGAACCCCACCGCGAACGAGCGATTGCGCAGCGCGCGGAAGACGTCGGTTTCAGGCCGCGTGCGGTCAGCGTTCATATGGAACGCGAAACTCCATAGCGAAGACACCAGCAGCACGCCAGCGCTACATCCGCCAAGAAACAGATAGAGAACCACAAACGGACCAAACACGGCGCACTCCCCCTTTCGCCGTGACGCATTATAGTATCCCCGCGTCGCATGCCTACCCGGCAATACGCCGGGCGCAGCAATTACGCCTCGTCCTGGGCCGCCTTCACATGTGAAACGTAGGAGAACGTCCCATCTTCCTCATTGCACTCGATGCCGAATCGTTTCGCGTACGCACGCTCAAGACCGAACACCAGCTCGCCCACGCCGCGATAGTAATCAGTTTTGGCATGATTCTTCACCAGGAAGCGCCACGCCGAAGCCCATGGGAGCATGTGGGCAACCATGAATTCCTCGAGCGCTTTTGCGGCCTTCTCGGTGGCAACGGGGTCGAACGCGTCCATGGCCTCCAGCTCGCGACCCATGAGATAGGAGCAGAACGCCAGCATGACGCCGAGTGCGTCGTCGGGCTCATGCGCCTTGCGCTCGAACTCCAGGCCCCATGCCTTGTAAGCAGCGCGTACTTCGAGGGTGGAACGTCCGAACATCGTGGAGTTGGGCTCGGTGTAGTACGATTCCCAAACCGGCGCCTCGGGCGATCCGAGGCCCACGAACAGGCGCAGCCATTCACGCTGGATATCGGCAGTGGCTTCCACTACGTTATTGCGTGCGGCGTTACACCAGGCCTGAAGCAGCACGAGGCCGTCTTTGACCGCCGGGTCTTCCTCGCCGAACGGCGCGGCAGCAAACATATCGTCGTCGATGCAGGAACGCACCCAGCCTTCAGTGGGCTCCTGGCTGATCAAGCCGGCAGCGAAACCGAACGCCGCTTGGGCGGCCTGCAATGTTTCTTTATCGAAATCCATGAGGGAACCTCTTTCTCGTTCCATCGGGCAGCACGCCCAAAAGCAATCGCATGATTCATTCGCTTTCCGCAATCCATACGAAGACGCTAAGCCGACCCCCAGTATAAAGCAGGCGCCGCGAAGCCTGTATGCCTCGCGGCGCCGAAAGCGGGCGGATGAAGGGAGGGAATGGAGAGGAGGGGTCCGCCCGCCTAGTGGTGCCTTACGTCTTGCGGAGCCTATTAAAAACGCAGCGCTCGAAAAACGAAGACTGACGGAGGCTATTCAGCCAAGTCAAGCTCTTCGGCGAGGCTCACAACCGAGCCAGTGCCCGATCCGGTAGCCTGGGCCGCAGGATGCGGGTTGATAATGATGCTCGGATTGGTGGTGTTCTCGGGCAGGGGCTCGATTTCCACGTTGCCTTCACCATACTTCTCGCGAAGCTCGTCGATATCTCCCCAATCAAGAGCACGCATGGGACAGGCAGCCACGCAAACGGGCTTGCGGCCGAGCGCTATTTCATCAACGCACATGTTGCACTTGGTGACCAAGCCCGTCTCTTCAACAAACGTCGGAGCGCCGTAGGGACATGCAGGAATGCACGTCTTGCACCCAATGCAAGCCTCCTGATCGATGGTCACAATGCCCGTTTCGTCGTCTTTGGAGATGGCGCCCGTTGCACAGTTCGCCATACAAGCAGGCATTTCGCAATGATTGCAGGCAATGGAGACAAAGTACCCGAACACGCCGCTGGGAACGTAGCTGCCTGCATCGTTTTTCTCCCACGTGCCACCCTGATAGTTGTACACACGACGCCACAGATTGTTTACGCCAAGCCCATGCGTTTCCTTGCAGGCAACCTGGCAGGTCTTGCAGCCGGTGCACTTGGTGGAGTCAAAATAGAATCCATATGTCATGATATCCTCTTCCCCCTCTTACTCTATACCAACGGGCATAACGATGGGGCATTCTTTATCGGGAACAAGCTCGATATCACCGGTGTACTTCTCAACCTGCACGAGCGTGCCAGTCCAGGACTGAGATGCTTCGCCCGAAGCCTTAGGCGCCTGAAGGATATTCGGATCGCCTCCCAGATCGATGCCTGTTTCCTCGTCGATGCGAATCCATGCGCCATCCTGCAATGCAACGGCCCCAGGAACAAGCGTGGGTATGACCTTGGCAGGACGCAGAACTTTACCATGCGGGCTGGTCATAAGGACAATATCGCCACTTTCGATACCGCGCGCCTCAGCGTCTACCGTGGAAATAAAGCATTCCTGAGGGAAGGCCTCCCTGAGGCTTATCGTATTGTCGTTCACCGTATGGGCGCGCCTCAAGCTATGCGGAGTCCACAGGAGCAGAGGATATTCATCAGTCTGCTGGCCAGCGCCCTGATCGGGATCTCCGACCTGCCACTTCGCAATGGGGTAAATAGTGGAATATCCGAGAGAATTCACGGAAGAAGCGAGGGCTGCGCTGTAGATTTCAAACTTGCCCGTAGTGGTCGCAAGAGGATAATTGTCGGGATCGTCAACGAACGCCGCAAACGGGATATACGTAAGCGCGTCGTCAAACGATCTCTGGGTTTTATAAAGACCCTTTTCTTTGAGCTCCGCAACCGTAATGCTTCCCTCTTGAGGAGTACCTTCAACCCCCAACTCGTCAATGTCATCCTGCGTGATGGTTATAAGTGGTTCGTAAGTCGCAGTTGCCTGATCGGTCATCTTAATCGCTCCGGCGAGCGAATAGTACGTGCGCTCCGCATCGGTCATTGTGTTCACAGTCTTGGGATCGAGACCCAGACGCGTTGCCAGTTCCTCGGCAATCCACGTTTCAGGCTTGGCCTCGTAAAGCGGCTCCATGATACGGTCCGCCCAGTAAACGGTCTCCGCGTTTACACTCCAGGCAATATTGCCCTTCTCCCACCATGTAGCAGCGGGAAGAACAACGTCGCAGTATTGGCGCGAAGCGTCGAAAAACGGATTGACGCCCCAAACAAAATCAACCTTACGGAAAGCCTTAATACCTGCGTTGGCGTTGGGAAGAGAGTTGAGAGAGTTTTCATATCCTCCGGTATAAATAACATGGATATCGAGCGGCTTCTTGCCTCCCGGCCATGAATCCCTGCCATATTCGCCGTCGAGTATCGACTGCCAGCATTCGGTGTAATCGATCTTTTCCCACGATGACTGATCCTTGATCTTCGACCAGTCAATAACCACAACCAGCGCAGGAGGGGTCAAGGGATTGGCTGGGTTCTTGCCGGCACCGTTAGAAGAGTCGCCGGCAAAGCAATACGGTGTGGTCGAATAGCCATGCTCATGCATGCCGATCCAGCCCACGTAATTGCCCGGCGTACCCACTCCGTGCATGAACGCAAGCGTGTAGAACGCTTGGGCGAACATCTCTCCCGCAGGGATTTTAGTAGTAGACTGCCCGGCAAAGAAATCGACCTTCTCGGTGTTAGCGATTTCTTCCGCAAGACGGCGAATCGTGTCCGCCGGAACGCCGCAGATTGCCTCTGCCCATTCGGGAGTCTTGGGCTCCCCGTCATACGTGCCCAACAGATAGTCCTTGAAGTTATCCTTTGGGTCGGCGCCTTCGGGCATATGGTCGGCGTCGAAACCAATGCAATACTTATCCAGGAACTCTTGGTTCTGCAGATTCTTATCAACCTGGTGATACATCATTCCCAGGCAGAATGCCGTATCGGTTCCAGGAATAATGGGCACCCACTCGTCCGCCATGGCTTGCGCAGTTTGGTTGAGCCAAGGATCAACTATGATAAGCTTTCCTCCCTGCTCTTTTGCGTATTGAAGCTGATGGGCGGTATTGCCGGCTTTGTTTGCAGCCCAGTTATTTCCAAAGTGGAAGTGGAGCTGGCTTTCCGCAAGGCTGAGCGCATCGGGAGCCTCAAACAGGCTACCGGTCATGAAGAACTCTGGCATAGGCCACGATCCAAGAGAAACAGTGCCAAGCTCATGGTGAACCGCTCCGCCCTTGGCATTCAGCAGGCACACGATGGGATCAAAGTATTCATCGCCAATATCGCTATAGGCCGCCGCCAAAATGGAATGCGGACCGTAGTCATCGTAAGCCTTTTGCATTTGTTCCGCGATGATATCGAGCGCCTCTTCCCAGCTTATGCGCTCCCATTCGTCCTTGCCACGAAGCTCTTTGTTTGGGTTGTCCGGGCTCCAGTTTTTCCTCTTCATGGGATACTTGATGCGAGCGGGAGAAAGCATGTCGCTCACCTTGGCCCTACCGCGGAGGCACGCGCGACGCTGGGGAACCTCAATGGTATCCTCGTCCTCCTCGTCAGTGCGAATCTTGCGCGGCACGCCATCTTCTACATACACCCTGAGCAAACAACGAGAATGCTCGCAGCTACAGTTGTTCATGCAGGCGCCCGTCAGCCACGTGCCGGTTTCCTGAATTTGAGCTTCGCCTCCCTCTTCGGTTCCGCTTTCGGTCGTAGGCGCACAGCTTGTCAGACCAGCCAGAGAGGTTGCGCCTGCCGCAACAGCGCCCCACTTCAAGAAATTACGACGAGTCAACGATGTATCCACGTTTCCCCCTTCCCTCGTCGCGGTTGCATCTCCATGATGCTTCGGGAATTTAATCTATCCTACTGTCCTAAATTCATAGGATAGTTTCATTGATGTCAGACTAGTCATAATTCCTCCATATGTCAATGCATCATGAATATCTCATTTGAGAATAAAGGCGTTTTCTGGTTTTATTTGCAAGTTTAATCATACTGACCGCTTACTTATTTCTTCATTTTGTCACTGCAATCGCATCAAAACTGTACTAAGATACTGTGACAGATAGAGCGATGCTTCGCCATCATGTCTCAAGGGGGAAGATATGAGATTCATCGTCGCTTTCGCAATCGTTCTCGCACTTGCATTCCTGTGCTCGAAACCCATCAGAAAGGCACCCGTCGCGCTCTACGCCATCGCGGTCGCACTTGACCTGCTCTACCTTTACGGCATGGCAAGCGGCGCCAACACCGGCGCGTCTACCGGATTCTGGGCGGCGTTCCTCCCCTTCATGCAGCGCTGCACGCTCGCGTTCGCGTTCTTCACGGTGGTCATGTTCGTCGGTGTGCTCAAAGAGGGCTCGTCCGCTAAAACAAAATTGATGGCCATCCGTCGTCAGCTTTCTATCGCCGGCTGCATTCTTGCCCTCTGCCATATCGTGTATTACGTGTACACCTATTTCTTCCAAGTAATCCAGGCAACAGGCGGCGTGCCCACGATGAACCTTGCCGTGTCATTCGTTATATCGGGCGTTCTGCTGGTTCTGTTCGTCATGCTGCTAGTCACATCGTTCAACACCGTAAAACGTCGCATGCACGCCAAGACCTGGAAAAACGTGCAGCGTTGGGCATATGTGTTTTTCGGGTTGATGTATGTGCATCTGGCCGTGATTCTGATGCCGCCCGCGCTTTCGGGCAAAGAGACAGCCATGATAAGCATGGCCGTGTACACCGTCGTGTTCGCGGCGTACGCCATCCTGCGCATTCGACGAGCGCTTGTCGAGACGAAGAAGCAAGACTAGCTATCACGCCGCCCATCAATCTAGAATCACAGCGCCACAACATGTCTCTGCCTCTTACTGTGCAATCATGCAGCATTTGAGGCACAACGATACGTCGGTGTACTACTTCTCGATCGCCTCTGATGTGGGCATATTCCTGATGAGAGATGGGTCTTCAAAAAGCGCCTCACAAAGCATGTCACGCGAACGCAATTCGTTAGTCGCGCCATGCAGCATGTTTTCGAAAAACCGAATCAGGTATTTCAAATCTGGCATGATGCCTGCCTTGGCGTTGCGATAATTCGCCCTGACCAGCGCGTTACGGAAGTAGCGAGCATTGTCAGCAAATGGCTCATTAGCGGCATCGAATCCCAAGTAGTCGAGATACAACTCCGTAAACACGGCAATTGTCCTGGTATTACCCTCTTTGAAAGGATGCACCTGCCAAATATGAGAAACAAATTCCGCCAGGTGCCCTATGTCGTCAGCTGACATACTTGCACCGTACACATACGATGCCTCGCCAGCGAAAAACATCGTGAGCGCGTTGTCGATGAACTCCGGTGCACCATATAAAACGCTATCACCATTCAGGACGTATTCTCGTTTTACAAGCTGGACGGTCTTGTAAGAACCCGGAGCGTATACCGCATCGTCAAGATCCTGGAAAAGATGTCGATGAATATGGGCGAGCATTGACGGAGCCATGATGAATGCGCGCCGAGTTAGCAGCTCGGTGATACGCTGGCTTACAAGATCGGCTTCCCGCTCACCAGCGTCCGTAACTTCACCAGACTCATCGCGCAGCTTGTAGTACGTGCGAATGGCCTTGCCGGCAGCATCAAGCGACATCTCGCCTTCAATGGTATCCGACGCAAGAGAGCGAAGATATTTCGAAGGACACAAACCATCGACTTCTTGCAAACCAATGGCAAACCGCCATGACTCTTCTAGATTGTCGGAGGTCATGGGCTCGTAGGGATAGTCTTCTTTATCGCATGCGGTCATAAAGCCTCCCTCCGATTCGCTTTGTTTGTTGGGGGTATTGTAGCCAAACCGCAACTCGCTCGCATGTTGAACCGATCCATGATTGCCACAACAAACGGTGATTCGGTGCAGTTTTGATGGGCTCCATAGAGTAGGCCGAATCGGAGTTCGCCTATGACCTGGAGAAATACGACGGCAGAACGGCGGTGTACTTCGCGCCTTCCGCAAAAACTGCAGCATGAAGCAATTTACGAGCAAAAACACAGCGATCTCGGCGGTGTTGCGGCGGTGTCACAGCGTTCGACAGGGCAGAAATCCTCGTCGAGACCCTAAATCCCCTGCTTTTTGAGCCAGGAGGCTACGTCTTCGCGGACCTGCTTGCCTTCGGCGCGGTTCACGATCTCGTGGCGCATGCCCTCGTAAAGGTGCACGTCCACCGTGAGTATACCCGCAGCGCGGTACTCCTCCACCGCAGTCTTCACGCCCTTGCCCTTGCCGCCCACCGGGTCCTCGGCACCCGAAATGAACAGCATCGGCAGGTCTTTGGGAATGCGCGCGGCGCACTTCGGCGATACCGCCTCCAAGGTGGCGCCCGTCAGCGCGGCGTACCCACCCACGGTGAACATGAAGCCGCATGAGGGGTCGGAAGCATATTCGTCCACGGCATCGCGCTCGGACGAAATCCAATCGTAGTTCGTCTTGGCATCGGGCACCTGTCGAGAGAACGCGCCCACGCCCAACGAATCAACCAGACCGCTGTGGTAGCGCTCGCCCTCGCCATGCGTCGCGGCAAGCAGGTGCGTCGCGGCGATACCCACGCGAGACAGCCACTGCGGCGTCTGACCCGTACCGCACATGATGATCGCCGCCAGCCCTTCGCCGTGGCGCGTAGCATACGCGCGCACCACGTAGCTTCCCATCGAGTGCCCGAACAACACATAGGGCACGTTAGGAAATCGCCGCTGCATCATGCAGCGCAGCGTGTGCGTGTCTTGGATGAGGATGTCGGCGCCATTGAGGCGCTTATTCGATTGCGCGGTGGTTTCTTCGGACTGCTTGGAACGGAACGGAATATGGCCATAATCCTTTGGGCTTGATGCCGTTTTGCCGTGCCCCACATGATCGTGGGCGCACACCATAAACCCCTGGTCAACCAAGAACTCGGCAAACGGCAGGTAGCGGCTTTTGTGCTCCGCCATGCCGTGGACGAGCTGGACCACACCGCGCACGTCGGCATCGGCGGCAGCATCCGGCCGCCACATGAGTGCTGCGACGGTGGACGCGCCATCGGCGCTGGGAAATGCTATTTCGGTTGCCTTCATCCTTCTCACCTTCGTAAACGCGAGCGCCAAAACGTCGTCAGCGGTGCGCCGCGAGACCGGCCGACCTGCTTCGCGCATCTTCGCGCGCCTGGCTTTCGAACAGCTCGATGAGGCTGTCCTTGCCGGAGGTCGCGGTTTTGGCGTAGACATTCTTAATGTGCGTCCATACCGTGTTCTCGGAAATCACCAGCTCCTCGGCGATATGGCGCGCAGAGCGCCCACGCACAAGATAAGAGCAAATCTCGGACTCGCGGCGCGTGAGGCCGTAGCGTTTCGAAAACGTTGCCAAAATGGCGGGCCAGTCAGGCCGCTCGGGAGTCTGGGCGCCTTCGAGCGCCCGTTCGTGGGCCTGGGTGCTTTCGCTCTTCCGCTCGGGAACCCGAGCGCTTTCGCCTACCTGACCGGAAGTTTGGCCCGCTTGGCTGTTGGATTGCTGGGCAATCAAAACCGCGCCATGGCTCGAAGCGCTTTCGCCTACTTGACCGTGGGTCCGGGAGCTTTCGTCCACCTGCGCATCCTCCGTCGAAAGGCCCTGCCCAGACGCAGCGCCATCGCGCCTCTTGCCCCTTCGCATGAGCACGACGAAGGCTATCCCCAGCGGATACATGGCAGCGAATGCCAGCAACGTGAGCAGCGACACCCCGTAGTCGGCGCTCGCGGCGCCCAAGCCGAGGCCGATGGCCAACCCTATGCACAAGAACAGGTTCGACCCGCCCAGATACACGCCCGACAGCACGTAGCTGCGCCAGCCGTGGCGATGCGCGGCACCCACGATGTAGAACAAGAACAGCATGCCGCACACGTCGTTGCAGGCGATCATGATCGTGCCGGCCAACGAACCTAAGAGCTGCCCCACGAACGGAAGCAAGGAGAGCAGCACCAGCATAACCGGCAGGCATGCCTTGTAGACGGCGGTCGGATCAGGCAGGCGCATGGCAACCACGGCAAACACCGCGGTGATGAGTGTAGCAACGCCCAACGGAATCGCCATGGAAACATCGCCCACGATATGCTCAGACGCCGAACCGAGCACCGACGTGTGCAAGATGCCCACAACGCCCACCAGCACGAACAGGCACATGAACGGATTGCCGAATCGATGCAGAAAGCCCCGCACATCAACGCGCGAACGCGACTCGGATTGCGCGAACCCAATGGCATCAGCGGCGGGCTCCTTGTTCACCACAGCGAAGCAAGCGGCCGACACGGCCAAGAAAACCAGCGCAGAAACCACCAGGGCCATTTGGGAGAACACGGCGGATGCCGCCACTGCAACAAGCTGGATGAACAGGCCTATCACCATATGCCGCGGGGCCTCGCGCGAGCTTTGGCGCGCGAACTCCTCGAGCCACGTGCACGAGAGCACCACCGACGAGACGCCGTAAAGCGCGCCAAGCGCGGCCGCACCCACAGCGGCCGGAGCGTTCGCCAACACGCCAGATGCGCTCAGAACGAACCCCGCGGCAAACGTCACCCACGCCGGCCACTGGGGCACCGTCTCGGACAGCGGGGCCTTGGCCGCCCACGCGACGATAACGCAGGCAAGGACGATGGACGCCGTCTCGCTTGCGAGCATGAACCACAGCTCAGTCACAAAGCCGATATTGTGAATTACCGATCCCATGGCGGTGAGATAGCCGACCGAAGTGGCGGCCTTGGACATGCCGAAACCGAGGGCGGAGCACACGCCTCTTTTCGTTATGGATTCGGCCATCGCTCCCCCTCCCCTGCTTGCAATCGACCTTATGCCATTGTACCCGACGGCGCAAGGCGCGACGACGTGCAAACCCGCCGAAACGCCTCGCCGCAGGAGAGCGCCCGTCTTCCGCCGAGCTCCCGTTTATTTCCTCACCGTATTCATTGGCTCCTTATCAGGCAAAACGCAAATCTCACCGATAGTCGGTGAGGACTTCGCGCGCCCGCAGGCGTACTCTCGAACCATTCCGGATGCCACTCATCGTGCAGGAGGGCGCACGGCATTCGAACTTTCGGCCATTCCGGAGCGAAAGCATATCCAAGGAAGGGGACATACTATGGATCTCGAACTTTCTCGCCGTAATTTCCTCAAGGGAACCGGCGCGGTTGCCGCCCTGGGCGCCGTAGCCGCGATGGGCGTTGGCTGCTCGCCGGCCGCCGATTCCGGCACCGACGCTGCTACCGAAGCCGCCGTTGCACCCAAGAGCCCGGTCGAGACCACCTACGCTGCCGCCTCCGAACCCACCGACGGCAAATATGTGACCAAGGCGATGGGGCACGAGAACTGGGTGTTCGTCGAGACCACCGTCACCGGCGGCGCTCTTGCCGGCCTGCGCGTGCTCTCGCACGACGAGACCGTGGGTGTGGGCAGCCTCGCCTGCAACATGTGGCCCGCCAAGGCTCTTGAGGCCCAGAACCTGGACGTCGACGCCATCTCCGGCGCCACCACCACCTGCATGGCAATCAAGAACGCTGCACTGGAAGGCCTCGCCAACGCCGGCGTGGATTCCTCCGCATTCCTGCTTGGCCCCGAGGAGCTGACCGGCGGCACCGCTCAGGAAATCGAGAGCGATGTGGTCGTCATGGGCGCTGGTACCGCGGGCCTCACCGCTGCCACCCGCCTGCTGGAGAAGGGCTACACCGTGACGCTCTTCGAGAAGCAGGACATCCCCGGTGGCTCCATGTCCATGACCTACTCCGGCCTCGCCTGTGCCGGCAGCCAGCTGCAGAAAAACTACTCGCTGGGCCGCTTCGACGACAGCCCGTACTTCGACAAGACCGCCATGCTGGCGCTGCTGTCCAACTACGTGAATCCCGAGTTCGACCGCTTCGACAAGAAGATGCCCTACGACGACGCGATGTACACCGCCTCCCCCGACATGGTGGACTGGCTGCATGAGATCGGCGTGGGCTTCTACAGCCTGGGCGTGAACGCCGCCTACGGCGTGACCCCGTACCTGGCCCCCGGCTGCTACGAAGGCGGCTGCGGATATGCCATGCAGTACCTGGTCGACCGCATCGGTGCGCTGGGCGGAACCATCATCTACGGCGCTACCGTCACCGACATCACCATGGCCGACGGCCGCGCCACCGGCCTGGTTGCCGAGGGCAAGGACGGCTCCACCTACACCGCCACCGCCAAGGCCGTGCTGCTGGCATCCGGCGGCTTCGGCGCCAACCAGGAGATGGTGGACCAGTATTATCCCGATTACGCGGGCCGTTCGTTCAACTGCTGCCCCGCCTCCACCGGCGACGGCATCGTGCTCGGCCAGAAGGTGGGCGCCGCCATCGAGTGCATGGGTCGCGAGCTGGGCGCATTCATGAGCACCACCGGCCAGGCAGGCAGCCGCATGGAGATTGCCTTCATGTACCAGACCACCCCGGGCATCATGGTGAACGCCACGGGCGACCAGTTCGGCAACGTGATGAGCTCCAACCACTTCGTCATCGGCCGCGCCCTGTGCGACGACGCCAACGGCGGCAAGTTCTACTGGATCACTGACGAGTCCGGCGCCGTGACCACCATGAACAACCTCACCTATGCCTTCGACACCTACAAGGCGCTGTTCGAGCGAGGCGACATGGTGCACTATGCCACCGTGGAAGAGGCCGCTGAGGCAACTGGCATGACCAACCTTGCCGCCACCATCGAAACCAACAACCAGCATGCGCTGGCCGGCGAGGCGGACGAGTTCGGTCGCGAGAACCTGCCCTTCATCGACACGCATGACGGCATCTGGGTGTGCGGCGTCGAGCCTACGTTCTACCTGACCACGGGCGGTCTGGCTATCGACACCAAGGCCCATGTCTTGGACGAGAACGAAGAGATTATCCCTGGCCTGTATGCCGCTGGCGACGTGTGCGGCTCCATCGAGGAGAAGGACGGCAAGCAGTACGGCATGGGCTTCGATGCGGCCATGAACTTCGGCTACATCATGGGCGAGACCGTGGCGAGCGAACTCAAGTAAATTCGCAAGCGACGTAATCCTTCGCCGAGACTCTCGCAGCAGACGTTCTAAAGCATCGGTGCGCAAAAGCAAGATGACCGATGAGATTGGGCTAGACATCAACTCAGCTTGAACGCCTGCCACACATAAAGCGACGCGGCACCTCCCTCCCTTGGCCGCGTCGCTTTTTTTGCACGAAAATGCCCCGCACCGGAATGCGATGCGGGGCATACAGCACAATCTGATTGCCGAAATACGTCAGGCTCTGGCGAAAAACTACGCCCTTGCCAGGCCGTCTACGGAAAGCACCACGCCCGTGACGTCGGACGCCAGGTCGCTCGCCAGGTACAGATACGCATTCGCGATGTCCTCGGGCTCGGTCATGCGGCCAAGCGGAATGGTGGCGATGAGCGGCTTGATCATCTCGTCGGGCAGCGCGGAAACCATATCAGTGCGGGTGATGCCCGGCGCGACGGCGTTCACGCGAATGTTGTCGGGCGCCAGCTCGCGGCCCAGCGACTTGGTGAGGCCGTTGACGGCGAACTTGGAGACAGGATAGGCGCAGCCCGACGGCTGGCCGTAGATGCTTACCATGGAGCTGGTGTTGATGATCACGCCGCCGCCCTGCTCCTTCATGATGCGCGCAGCAGCCTGTGAGCAGTAGAACACGGCGTTCACATTGAGGTCGATGGTCTTGCGGAACGCCTCGGGATCGTAGTCGTAGATGCTCTCGCGCGCCGAGACGCCGGCGTTGTTGCCCATGATGTCGATGCGGCCCCATGCCTCTTTGACCTGGGTGAGCGCCTCTGCGACCGATGCGGGGTCAGTCAGCCTGGGCGCAATGCCCATGACCTCCCAGTCGGGGTTCTCTTCCTTGAGCTTGGCAACCGCGGCGTCGGCCGACTCTTGGCGGCTTCCGCACAGCGCAACCTTGGCGCCGTTTTCCAGGAACTTCTTCACGATGGCGAATCCGATTCCGCGCGTGCCTCCCGTGACGACGGCGACCTTTCCTTCGAGCAGCTTATCCATCGGAGAACCTCCAATCATGTCGGGCGCCGCACGTTAGGCAAATTGAAACGGTTTCTACCCATCGGTGATAGCCCCTTGCCTTGCGGCGCAGCGTGCGCATTTTCTATGCGATGGCATAATTGTAAGTTCGACGCTCGCATTTAACTCTGTTAACCGCTCCGCACGTTCGCGAACGGCGTTCGTCGCTGCGGAGCGGCGCTCATTTGACGGCGCATCCACAGAACCTCCACCATCGCGCACATCTTTTGCCTTGACTTGGAGCGCACTCAAATGGGTAAAGTATGAGCCGCACTAAATCGAATTATGAGGGGGAATTATGAGCAACGACCTTCTGAACACGCCTAAGCTGGGCTTTGGATGCATGCGCCTGCCGCTTTTGGACGCAAATGACCAGACCAGCATCGACATCGAGCAATTCAAGCAGATGGTCGACGAGTTCATCGCCGGCGGCGGCACGTATTTCGACACCGCCTTCGTGTATCACGAGGGCACCTCGGAGGCCGCCGTGCGTCAGGCGCTCGTGGAGCGCTACCCACGCGACGCCTACACCATTGCCACTAAATGCCTCGCATGGGCGGCTCCCGACGCCGAGACCGCTAAGGGCAATCTGGCCATTTCGCTGGAGCGTTTGGGCGTGGATTACGTCGATTTTTACCTGCTGCACAACGTGGGCGGTCCGCGTACCGCGAAATTCGACGAATACGGTATGTGGGATTTCGTGCGCGAGATGAAGGAGCAGGGCAAAATTAAGCATGTGGGCTTCTCCATGCATGACGGCCCCGAAACGCTCGATGAGCTTCTGACCGCGCATCCCGACATGGACTTCGTCCAGCTGCAGGCCAATTATCTGGACTGGGACGACCCTGTGGTGCAGTCCCGTAAGTGCCTGGAAGCGGCGCAGAAGCATGGCGTACCCGTGGTGATCATGGAGCCCGTGCGCGGCGGCCGTCTGGCCGATCTGCCGGAACGCGTGGCGAACGTGTTCAAGGCGACCGACCCCGACAAGAGCCTCGCCTCGTGGGCGTATCGTTTCTGCTACAACCTCCCCAACGTCATCACGGTGCTCTCCGGCGCATCCACGCTTGAGCAGATGAAGGAGAACGTGGCGGAATGGAAGGCGAACGCGCCCTTCAACGAGGCCGAGCAGAAAGCCATGACCGAAGCGACCGAAGTGCTTCGTTCGATGGCGAGCATCCCCTGCACCAACTGCCGCTATTGCGTGAAGGACTGCCCGCAAGGCGTGGCCATCCCCAACATTCTGGGTCTTTTGAATCTGGAGGCCATGACCGAGAACAACGAGTTCGTGAAGGGCCAGTACGCTTGGCAGGCGAAGGCGCCGGCGAGCGAGTGCATCGAGTGCGGCGCATGCGAGGATATGTGTCCTCAGGGGATTGATATTATTAACCAGCTTAAGATTGCTGCGGAGCATTTCGAATAATGCCTCCGGCGGCAAAGGGGGGAGGAGGCGAGGATGTTTCCTCGCCTCTTCCCCCCTTTGGAACCCCGGCGCGCTCTCGCGCGCAGAAGTCAGGGACTAAACACGCCAGTGGCGTGTTTACTGCTCCAGCTCGCATGGGAAACCGGCCAATCGGGGCTTTATTGCCCACTCTGGCGCACATCGCTTTCGCTCGTGCGCTTCCTAGGCGGGGCGCTCGCCCATTTCGTCGAGGTGTTGGACGATCCAGGTTTTGATGACTGCTTGACGACCTACACCTATACGCTTTGCTTCGCGGTCGAGCGCATCTACCACCCACAGAGGGAAATCGACATTCACGCGACGCGTTCCGCTGACGCTCTCGGGGTAAATTAGTTCGGCATTGTCCACGTCGAAGTAATCGAGCACGTCTTCTCCGTTTTCGAACTTGTCCATAAGATTATCTTCCGTAGTTTTTCTTGACATACAGTTTCACCTCGGCTTTCGTCGATTTGCGAGCCGATATGATGCGTTTCTTTTCGCCTCGCATCGTTATAACAACCGTCCAGTACCGACCATCGATTCGCCCGATAAACAAATATCTTCGCTCTCCGCGCTTTCGCGCACCCAGCTTGACATACGGAGCATCCCAAAGTCTTTGAGCTTCGACAAAATCGATACCGTGCTTTTGGGCGTTTGAACGGCTTTTTGTTTCATCGAACTCGAATTCCTGATTTTTAGGATACGCAATTAACCTTAATGTGTCTATATTTATTCTATTACTATTCTTATTTTCATCTTTATCCATACCATATTCCTCCTGTCAGTATTACAGCCAGTACCGCTATGGCAATAAAGGGCACGAAGGGAAACGGTTGGTTCGATAGAACGTGCAAGGAACCCACAGGGAACGTTTTGGGACATGGAATGCAACATGGCGGGGTTCCGCGACGCTTCTCTGCGATGCGCGCGATTCCATCCGCGACGCAGAGGATGACCTGCCGCAGCAAAGCCAGGACGCACGCGATACCAAGCGAAGCAATGCCGCCCTCGGGGCCCAGATAAAGACCCACCACGAAGAGCAGCTTCACATCTCCCCCGCCAAGTGCCAGACTTCCCGTGCGCCTTTCAAGGGTGACGGCGCACAAGGCCGCAACGCCTGACGTGACGGCTCCGCCAAGCACGCCGGCAATCGCCCAAGAGAAAAGCCGCGGGCTACCGAAATCGAAAAGGAACGGACAGCCGCCGCCTATTGCGCCCCCTGCGACGGCAAGCAGCCATGCGGCGAGAGAAGCTAACAGCGCCGAAAGAGGCACTAAGCGCGTTCGGACATCGACGGCAGACGCGTACACGAGCGACACCGCGAGAACAACGTACGCGGCAATCGAGGCCATCGCCGTCAAGGGCGATGCGTCGATCGCGAGGGTCATGAGTTCATATGTAGCAAAAGAATCCATGGGAATAGGCTAGCTTGCAAACCTTGCCAAACCCTTTCCCAAACCTTGCCCGCACCTTGCCGGATTCTTGCCGAATACCCCTTTAGCGGAGAAAGAAAACTTGCCGAGGTCCTGTGCACCTTTGAATCGGATTGCGCATGAAAACGTTCATCGATCGCACGCGACCGCAGGCGCAGGCGTCGCTTCACAATCTGACAAAGAACATGATGGAACTCGCCCAGAAGATGCATTAGTCACGGAGCAGCAGCGCCACATTCGTCCGCACGCGCGAAGAAGGGGCCCGAGAGCCCCTTCTTTTGTTATCGTATAATTGGTCGCGATCGCTAACGCCACACCTTTTTGGCACCCGGATTCTGAACGAGCAGCTCATCGCGCAGAACTTCTAAATCCTGGGTGTAGTCTTCAACGCCATCCTCGTATTCGAGTGTCTCCAGCGTTGAAATGACGAATCCATCGCGGCCATATTCCTTCCAAAGTTCCAAAAGACGTTTGTTGGGATGAAACCCGCTCTCGAGCTTGGTCAACGTGCTGTTCACATCGGCCTTGGTGTCTTTCGCCGCGCTCAAAAACATCTCGCCCGTCATGGTGCAAACATAGGAAACCACGCCCATTTCCGGCTGGCGCGTTTTATATTCCCCGATTAGCTCTTTGCGTCGCTGTTTATCCACGAACAGTCTCCTTGTCGTGTGCTCTTGACGTGTGCTGTATGGTCGTTCGCCTGGGTTGCCCCTGCGCACACGCGCACAATGTCTTCTTCTGAGACGACCCCCACACGCACGACGCGCGGTACGCCTCCCGTGCAATCGACGATGGTGGACGATACACCGCTGCGAGGCGCATCATCGCCACACGATGCCGCGAGCTGCGCCAAGAAATCGGGATCGATGTCGGCATACGACTGCGGAGGCGTGTGCCCCTGGAAATTCGCGCTCGAGTTGGCAATGGGACATCCCGCGCGCGCGATGAGTTCGAGCGCCGTGGCGTCATCGGGCATGCGCAGGGCAACCGTGCGATTCTCCGCGCCGAATTCGCGCGGCACAGCAGAACTAGCGGGCACGATGAGCGTCAACTGGCCAGGCCAATAAGCCCTCGCAAGCGCACGCGCGTATTCCGGCACATCATGTCCAAACATGTCGAGCGCAGTCAGACCGTCCACCAGCCACGGCAGCGGCTTGTCATGGTCGCGACGCTTGGCATCATAGACCTCAATCGGCGAGGCGGCTCGCGTCACCGCGACACCGATGCCATACACCGTATCGGTAGGAAACACGGCCGCCTGCCCCGCACGCAACGCACGGGCCGCTTCGTCAACCGAACCAAACGCGACCATGCTTCCTCCTTACTCAAAATCCCACTCTCTCAACGAGAGCCAGCCGCAACGTCGCAGCGTCTCACCGAGTAGTTTCGATGGCTGTTAAGCCATCGAAACAAGCTCGCCTGCAGCCTTCACCTTTACGCGGTTGGTGTGGCCGGGATAGTACTGCAGAGGCACGTCCTCGGAATCGATGATCTCCACCGTTTCACGCACGGCGCCGGCCTTCACGGCCTCCTCGATGGCGGCAGCGCGCGCATGGGCCAGGGCCTCCTCGCGCGGCGTGACGTCGTAGTCGACAAGCGCCTCGTAGGTGCCGCTCACCTTGGAGATGGCCGAGCCGATGGCGTTCGCGCAGCCGGAATGCTCGGGCTTGACACACTTAGCGGTGCCGGCGAGGTCGGTAGGCAGAATGATGCAGCCACCGCCCACCAGGATAGCGTCGATGTCTTCGTTGGACACCTTCATCATGTCGATGCCCTCTTCCACCATCTCGCGCATCGCGGCGAGCGCCTTGGTGGCAAGTTCCTCGTCGATGTCAGCCACCTTGGAGGCGTCGCCCACCTCGGCCATGCCCAGGCGCACGGCGATGTCGGTTGCGGTCATGGTGTCGCCGCCGAACACCAGCGCGCGCTTGGTGATCTCATAACCCACCGAATCGGGGCCCACGGTTACGGTGCCGTCCTCGCGCTGGCGCACGATCGAGCCGCCGCCCAGGCCGATGGAGATCACGTCGGGCATGCGGAAGTTCGTGCGCACGCCGCCGATAGTCACAGCCACGCCGCTCTCACGCGGAAAACCGCTGGAGAGCACGCCCAGGTCGGTGGTGGTGCCACCCACGTCGATCACGATGGCGTCATCCATGCGCGACAGGTAGCTCGCACCGCGGATGGAGTTGGTAGGGCCGCATGCGATGGTGAGGATGGGGTACTGGCGCGCATGCTCGATGGTCATGAGCGTGCCGTCGTTTTGCGACAGGTATACTTCGGCGTTCACGATGCCGCGCTCCTCCAAGCTCTTTGCAAAGCCCTCGGTGAAACGCTCTGCCACCTTGTGCAGCGCCGCGTTCAGAATGGTCGCGTTCTCACGCTCGACCAGGCCCATCGAGCCAATTTCGGAAGAGATGGACACATGCACGTCGTCGCCCAAGACCTCGCGAGCGATCTCGGCGGCACGCAGCTCGTCGTCGTTGCGCACGGTGGAGAACACGCAGCTGATCGCCACAGCGCCCACCTTGCCCGCTACGCCCTCAAAGAAGGAACGGCAGGCCTCCTCGTCGAACTCGGCCAAACGCTTGCCGTCGAACTCGAAGCCTCCGCCGATGATGGCGTGGTCAACGGCCACAGCTGCGATATCCTCCGCCCAATCGACCATGGGCGGAATGCCCACGCTCGCCGGTGCGCCGATGCGCAGAATGGCGATAGGGGCCAAGCCCTTGCGCTCTACGATAGCGTTCGTGCACTGCGTGGTGCCGAGCATCGCCTGCGTGATCTGGGTGCGGTCAACGCCGCTCTCAGCAAGCACCGCATCCACGGCGCCCATGATACCCTCGTAGATGTCGCCCGAGGTGGGGTTCTTGATAGCTGCCACCACGTTCAAGTTCTCGTCGATCAGCACCGCGTCGGTGTTGGTGCCGCCAACGTCAATTCCCAACTTGTACATTGTTCCTCCTGGCAATCAAGCTTCAGAATATTCAAGCTTGTCGGATAGTACCAATTGCGGCTTCGTTCGGGACTGGCAGGACATCCCACGCGCAGTTCCGCACGAGCCAAACACCCCAGTGGGGTGTTTGCGCGAGCCAGGACTGTTTGAGCATGGGGTGCCCTGCCAGTCCCGAACTCGGGCATCGTTACACCAACTCCTTCACCCGCTCCTCAACCGGAATGTAATCCGTATCGATGCCGAAGTAACGCGGGCCTACGAGCTCGAGGCCGCGCTCCGTGCGCCACAGGTGGTAGCACGGCAGACCCACGGCCAGCACGCGCTTGCCGTACTTGAGCGCGTCGGTGGGCACGGGGGTGAACGTCTCGGTGTCCACCAGGCAAATCAGGTCGGGCGCGGTGGCAACGATCGTGCCGTTCACCGTGCAGCACAGATTCTCGTTCTGGAACTCGATCTGCGCCTCGCCGCCCTTGTCCTCGCCGATGCCCTCCAGCACCACGCGGCCGAAGTTGAAGCCGCCGCGCGTCTCGCGCAGCACATCAGCAATCTTGCCCTTGAACAGGCGATATCCCTTGGTGTACTCCAGGAAGTACTGCTCGGGCGTCATGCCTTCGGGGCAGTTCTTGATGGCGCGGATGGTGCGACCTAGCTCCTCGCTGTAGGTCACGATGCCGCGCACGCCGTACTCTTTCACCTGGTCAGCGGTCATCACGTATTCCACGCTCACCACGCTGCCGCCGCATGCGGTGCAGCCGGCGCGGCAGATGTTCTCCACCCACTTGTTGGTGACAGTTTCCATGAGACCCAGGTTGCCCTTTTCATCGATGAAAATCATAGGGCTGGCCGAGATGTCGCCGATGGAGAACGTGACCATCTGGATTTCGGGGAACGCGCGGCCCATGCCGTCCACGTCCACCATGGGAAGGCCCAGGCGCGCCGCCGCGGCGATGGGCAGCATGGAGTTCACGCCGCCGGCCTCGATGGGCATAACGGCCGTGACCTTCTTGCCGTAATAGGTCGAAATCATATCGAGCAGGCGATCGAACTCGCTCTCGCCCACGCCCTTCTCGGTGAGGATGGTGGGCGCGCCCACGCTTGCCACAGGCACCACGATATCATCGTCGGAAAGCTCATCCACGTCGATGAGGCTCACCTCGCCGCATTCCTTTACGGCGCCGATGGCCAGAAGCTTGCCGATGTAGGGGTCTCCGCCGCCGCCTGCGCCCAGAAGCGCCGCGCCCAGGGCGATGTCTTCGATCTCTTGAACGCCAATCTTACGCATGATTAGGCCTCCTTCTTCTGGGCGGCCTTGCGCGCCACGTGGTCCGCATAGCATTCCTCGAGCGGGCGGTAATCCATATCCAGCCCGAACCAGCGCGGACCGGCAAGCTCCAAACCGCCGGGTGTGCGCCACGCAGGGTCGCACGGCAGCGCAACCACCAGCACGCGCTTGCCGTACTTGAGGTTCTCAGTGGTCACGGGCACGAACGTGGCGGAATCCACCATGCAGATGAGGTCGGGCACGGTGGCGGCGATTACGCCGTCGACCTCGGCGTAGATGTTCTCGTTCTGGAACTCCACGACCGCCTGGCTACCCTTGTCCTCGCCGATGCCCTCGAGCACGGCCTTGCCGAAGTTGAAGCCCTCGCGCGTCTCGCGCAGCACATCGGCGATCTTGCCCTTGAAGAAACGGTACGCGCCGCTCTCGCGCAGGAAGTATTCCTCGGGGTTGTCCTGGTTGGAGGCGGTGCGAATGATGCGCCCCAGCTTCTGAGCGTAGTCGACGGTGCCCACCACGACGCTGGTTTTCATCTTCTTGCCGGTCATGGGGCTGGCAAGCGTAGTTACCTGGCCGCCGGAAGCGGACGTGATCTCGCGGCCGATTTCCTCGGTCCAGTCGTTGTTGATGGTGTAGAGCACCGTGCAGTTGCCCTTTTCGTCAGCGATGACGAAGGGGTTGGTGGACACGCCGTTCAGGCTGAACGTGTCCTGCTGGATGCCGGGGAACGCACGCCCCATGCCGTCGGCGTTAATCAGCGGCATGCCCGCGCGCGCCGCAGCGCTGATGGGCACCATGGAATTCATGCCGCCCGCCTCGGACAGCAGAAACGCATCCAGCTTCTTGCCCAGCATGCGCTCCATCATGGCGCGCACCTTGGGATATTCGATGCCGTTGGTTCCCTTCTCCAGCGAGACGCTCGGAGCGCCCACGCCACAGATGGGGGCAACGGTCCACTCGTCGGGCACCTCGTCCACGTCGAGCAGCGTCACCGGGCCGTGCTCTTTGATGGCGGCGATAGCCTCGAGCCTACCCATGTACGGGTCTCCGCCACCGCCCGATCCGAGCAGCGACGAGCCGAGCGCGATATCGTCGATATCTTCGATTCCGATCTTTCGCACGCTTCCCCTCACTTTCCTTCAATCGTGCCGAACGCGCATCACGTCGGCTTGAGCACGCGACCAGCCATGTTGGATGCGCAATGTACCCAATGGCCAGACGCTTCGCGCAAACACAAGGATGCGCGGCGCCCCAAGCGGAACGCGCGCGCACCCGGTTTTCCGTATATTGCGTCGATAGGGACATCATACGCCACTCTGACCGAATAGAGCGCGGTAGCGGCCCAACGACGCATGCGCTCTGTTATTTCCTCACAACCATGATCTTACCGTCGAAGGCAGGAAGCTTCATGGCCTTGTAGATGAGCACGTAGAGCACCATGGACACCACGATGCCGTTCACGGGACCCAGGAAGAACGGGAAGTCCAAGAAGGCAAGCGGCGTGCCCACGAAGGTGCCGCCGGTGATCATGGCGATAAGCGCGCCCACCACGAAGCTCACCACGCCCGGAACGCTCACACCGTCGAGCGGCTTGAAGTTCTCGGGGCGAGCCTTGCGGATGAACCAGTAGTCGGCGATCATCGAGCCGGACAGCGCGGGAATCATGGCGGAGAGCAGCGTCAGGAAGAACGTGAAGTAGTCCATGATGCCGGCGGCCGCCAGTACGATGCCCACGATACCGGAGATGATGGTGGAAATCTTGTAGCCGCGCTCGCCCTTGTTCACCATAACAGCGAAGGCCAAGCCGGCGGAATACGCGTTGGACACGTTGACCGTCCAGGTGCTGGCGATAAGCGCGACCATGCCGATGACGGCAAGGCCCAGACCGCTCATGATGAGCGTGATGTCGCCGCCGGACTCGGGGACGACGATGGCGAGGATGGCGCCCATCATCATCACGACGACGTTGGCGGGCCACACGCCGCCCACGGAAGAGATGACGGAATCGCGACGGCTCTTGGCATAGCGCGTGAAGTCGCCGATGGTGGCACCGCCCAGCGCGAACAGGCCGACGGAGATGTTGATGCCGGCAACCAGGCCCATGCCCTCGACGGGCACGTAGTTGAACACGCTGTCCATGCCAACGCCCGCGATGGACACGATCAAGCCGTACATGCAGATGACGAACAGGAGCGGCAGCGCGATGTAGTTAACCCACTTCACGCCGTCGAAGCCGTACACGGCGGAGACGAGCATCAGCGCGCCCAGCACCACCGAAGGGATCCACACGGGGATATCCATGCCGGTGAGCTCGAGCATGGCCACCGAGAACGACGAGCCGCACACGGCCGCCTGAACGCCGAACCAACCGATGAGCGCGATGCCCACCACGAGACTGATCAGGTAGCGACCGCCGGATTTGCCTAGCGCGGCGGTGGACATGGCGGAGGTGGGAAGTCCCACGTCGGCAGACTCCATTGCGATGAACGCCATGTAGGCGGAAATGATGCCGAAGCCGATGACGGCGGCAAGGAAGCTGTCCGCGAGCGTGAGCGCGGCACCCAGCGCGGCGCCCGTCATGAGCGTGGAAACGTTGAACGCGTTGCCGATCCAGATGACCGTAAGCGGCCATAGGCCGCGGCGTTCGGATTCGTCCACGTGCATGCTCTCGGCGTCGAAGCTCATGACCTCAGATTCGGATGACATGATGGTCCCCTTCTTGTCGATTGCACTACCCATCGCAGATGAGGGCCGCTCGGAGCATCCGCAAGTCGTCATCCTGGATTCGCCGGCATTTTCGCCTATGCCTGCTTTTCCACGCATTCTCACTTCGAAACACCCGCGGGCCGCCTTTTCCCGCGACGCATCGCATGCACGCCCAAACATGCTGGAAATGTTCCGGCATCCATGCGATTGCAGGCAGTTTAGCACAGCGAAGCGCCAGTGTGTATGTCCAGGCAAATATGCATGTTTGCGTATATTAAAAGTTGGTTAACGCCAAATGATGCATGGGATGTATGGAAGGCCGATTCTATTGCCGGGGCCAAACTCAGCCAGAGATTCCGTATTTGCGCTTCACGCGTTCGAGCTTGCGATGCCACGGGGCGTAAAGCGCCAACAGGAACACCACGGTGGCAACGCCGTGCACGATGTCGAACGGCAGCGCGGCGGCGTACACCAGCGCAAACTGCAGCGCATCCTGCGGATGGT
>NZ_CALUMA010000039.1 GCF_944321625.1 uncultured Slackia sp. | reverse complement strand
TGCATTTCAAAAGAGAAACCGGGCGCCCCGCAATCCGGGGCGCTCGTAGGAAACGAGGGAACTATGACCGACCTTTGGCCCCGCATCGAGGGGCTCATTCGCGAGGCGGGCCGCGGCATCGAGCGGCCTGCGCGCTACATCAACCACGAATGGGGCTGCACGTACAAGCCCGAGGCGACCTACCGCTTCTGCATGACCTACCCCGACACCTACGAGCTGGGCCAGGCCAACCAGGCGATACGCATCCTGTGCAACTGTGTGAACGCGGTGGAGGGCATGGCTGCCGAGCGCGCGTTTCTGCCGGCCGCCGACATGTGCGACCTCATGCGCGAGCGCGACATACCTGCGTTCTCGCTCGAGAGCTGCGCGCCTGTGGCAGAGTTCGACGCGGTGGGCATCACGCTGCCGCACGAACTCGCCGCCACCAACGTGCTGGAGTTCCTCGACCTGGCGGGCATTCCGCTGCGTACCGCCGACCGCGACGAGGCGTGCCCCCTCGTTATGGCGGGCGGTCCGTGTGCGTTCAACGCCGAGCCCTATGCGCCGTTCTTCGACGTGATTATGCTGGGCGAGGGCGAGGAGGCGCTGCCGGAGCTTCTGCAGCTGCACCGCTCCATGAAGGCCGAGGGAGCCTCGCGAGCCGACATCCTGCATGCGATGGCGAAGGTTCCCGGCACCTATGTTCCCTCGCTCTATGAGGAAGTGTCCGAGGAGGAGGCGCAGGAGAGCGGCTCGTGGGTGCGCCCCGTCTTTGATGACATCCCGCAGACCATCGAGAAACGCATCTGGGAGGGCTTTGCCGAATCCGACGCCTACGAGCCCACCATCGTGCCGTTCACCGAGGTGGTGCACGACCGTCTGAACGTGGAAATCCTGCGCGGCTGCACGCGCGGCTGTCGCTTCTGCCAGGCGGGCATGATGTATCGCCCCGTGCGCGAGCGCAGCGCTGACAACATCGTGTCGGCCGTGTGCCGCGGTCTTGCCGAAACGGGCTATGACGAAGTGAGTCTGATGTCGCTTTCGTCCACCGACCACAGCCAGATCGAGGAGATTCTGCGCAGGCTGAACCACGCGCTCGAGGGCAAGGGCATTTCCGTGTCCATTCCCAGCCAGCGTCTGGATTCGTTCGGCGTCGAGATGGCGGAGCTCGTGGCGGGCGGCAAGCGCGGTGGCCTCACTTTTGCCCCGGAGGCCGGCACGCAGCGCCTGCGCGACGTGATCAACAAGAACGTGACCGAAGACGACCTGTTCGGTGCCATCGACGCGGCGTTTTCCGCCGGCTGGCGTCGCTGCAAGCTGTATTTCATGATCGGGCTTCCCACCGAGACCGACGACGACATCAAAGGCATCGCAAGCCTTGCGCAGCGCGCCTACGACCGCGCCAAGAAGGCCGTGCCTGAGAACCAGCGCGGCAATGTGCGCATGAGCATCAGCTGCGCGCTGTTCGTGCCCAAGGCGGCCACGCCGTTCCAGTGGGACGGCCAGATTGCGCCCGAGGAGGCGCAGCGCAGGATCGACCTTCTGCGCGGCAGCGTGAAGTACAAGGCGGTGGATGTGCATTGGCACGAGCCCGATGTGTCGCTCGTGGAGGCCATGATGAGCCGCGGCGGCCGTGCGGTGGCGAATGTGGTCGAGGCGGCTTGGCGCGGCGGCGCGCGCTTCGATGCGTGGACCGAGTTCTTCAGCCTCGACACGTGGCAGCGCGCCTGCGAGGAGTGCGGCGTGTCGATGGAGGGCGTTGCCCAAGCGGCATGGGATACCTCGTACGTGGTTCCGTGGGCGCATCTTTCCGCTGGCGTGACCAGGAAATTCCTTGAACGCGAGCGCAAGCTGGCGCTCAAGGAGAAGACCACGCCCGACTGCACGATGGGCGCGTGCTCGGTATGCGGCATCTGCGCCACGCCGTACTCCGGCATCCAGACCCAGGAGGTGCGCCATGGCTGATTTCCGTTTGCGTGTGACGTTCAACAAGGCGGGTCGTCTGGGCATGCTCTCGCATCTCGAGCTTGCTCGTGCCCTTGAACGCGCCGTTCGCAGGGCCGATTTGCCCTATGCGGTCACACAGGGTTTTTCGCCCCACATGAAGATTGCATTCGGCGCGGCGCTTCCCGTGGGTGTTGAGAGCACCTGCGAGATTTTTGACGTGTCGCTCACCGAATACGTTCCAGCCGATGAGGCGCTTGCTCGGCTGCAGCAGGCGAGCGCGCTCGACTTGATGCCGCACGCCGCGCGCTACCTCCAGCAGGGCGAAGCGGCGGCAAGCGTGGCGTTTCCCATCTCCCGTTACGAGGCGCGGCTGACCGTGCCGGCGTCGAGCCTGCGCGTGCCCGACCAAATCGTGGTGGTGCGCAAGAAGAAGGAGAAGGTGCTGCATCCCGCCGAATTCATTCGCTCGATGAGGTTCGGTGCGGTTGATGGCCGGGATGGCGAGAACGTGCTGACGTTCGAGCTCGAGGCCAAAAACACCGGCAGCCTTCGTCCTGACGTGCTGCTCGACGCCATGACCAAGGAGAGCGGCGTCGACGGCGCGCGCGTGCTCTCGGTGGTGCGCGTTGATCAGCGGGCCCTTGAGCAAGAATAAGGCTGTGTTCTTAGTATTCTTGTGCTAGGATAATCCGGTCACACGACCGGAGCAGAAAGGGTGGCATATGAAACCGTATCCTTCCATCGATGCCTGGCTGGCAGAGGCGAAACAGGACCCTCAGGCCGATCAGGTGGGAATGTATCTGACCCATAACGGCATTGTTCGATCCACCCCTAAGGCGCAGGTGCGCGCCCAAAGCGATGAAGAGCGTGCGGCGGGCGAGGCCCTGGGGCGCGTCGTCGCGGTTGACTTTTCCTACGACGCTGCAGGCCTGGATGCCGCCATCGCCGAGGCTCTTACCTGGCCCGGCATCTATTACGTGCGCGCATGGCTCAATGAGGGCGAGGTTACCGTGGGAGAATCGCTCATGTACGTGCTCATCGGAGCAGACATTCGCCCGCATGCCGTAGATGCGCTGCAGCGTCTGGTTGGCCATATCAAGAACGACTTGGTGGTCGAACGCGAGATTTACGCGTAGACGGCACTGGCGCGCGAGGAATCCGACGCGTACTATATGCAAAGCACAAGGACGAAACGGCGGGCCGCGATGTGCGGCTCGCCCTGCATGCGGAAGAATGGGGGAGATCCGCATGGCGCAACTCTACAGGAGGCCGAGCCCTGCCGTCGCGTTCGTGGGGCGGCATAATTCGGGCAAGACCACGCTCATCGAGAAGGTCATCGCATATCTGGCCGCGCAGGGGCTTGACGTCGGCAGCGTCAAGCACCACGGGCATCGCGGCTTCGACATCGACTATCCCGGGAAAGACTCCTATCGCCATCGCGCGGCGGGGTCGCGCGACGTGGTGATTGTGGCGCCCGACCTGATGGCGCGCGTGACCGAGCTCGATACCGAGCCGGAATGCGACCAGGTGGTTGCCGATATGCCCGGCCACGACATCGTGATTGTGGAGGGGTATCGTCAAAGCGGTTTGGACACGATCGAGGTCATGCGCTCGGCCAACGAGCGCGATGCCGCGGCGATGGAGGAGTTCATAGAGTGCGGCACCGTGCGCGGAGGCTCGCCCGTGGCGGTGGCGACCGATGACGAGCGCACCGCGGATGCGGCTTTCGCCCGCGGCATCGCTGCGTTCGGGCTCGAGGACGTCGAAGGCATCGCGTCGTTCCTGCAGCAGCGCTACGTGCGCCCCAAAGTGACCGTCGCCATTCAGGCGGGCGGTGAATCGCGGCGTATGGGCAGGTCGAAAGCGACCGTGCCGTTTTTAGGAAGGCCTCTGCTCGAGCGTATCGCCACGCGTCTGGCGCCTGTGGCCGACGAGCTGCTCATCACCACCAACGAGCCCCAAAACCTGACGTTTCTGGACAATTTGGACCTGGGCTGCCCGGTGCGCCTGGTCACTGACGTCTACGACGTGCGCGGCGCTCTGCGCGGCATCTGCACGGCGTTTTCGGCGGCGAAGTATCCTTATCTGGCGCTCGTGGCGTGCGACATGGTATTCGCTTCGCCGGCGCTCGTTTACGAGCAGGCGCGCATCGCGCAGCGCGAGGGGGCCGATGCCGTGGTGCCCTGCAACGCCAACGGGTACGAGCCGTTCCACGGGCTGTACCGCGTCGACGCCTGTTTGCCCGCCGTGGAAGAGGCGCTTGCGCGCGGCGATTCACGCGCCAAGGATTTCTTCGGCGACATAGCCATGCGGGAGTTCACACGCGACGAGGTGAAGGACGCCGCGCCGTTCGGCGGCTGCTTTGTGAACGTGAACACACCCGAAGAGCTGGCGCACGCCGAAGAGATGATTCTGGAGAACGGAGACCGATAGCCTATGCCTTCTATCGTCGATATGGTGGATATCCTGGAGCGGCTGGAACGCAAGGCGCTCCATATCGAACCCACGCGCTGCGTGAAGGTGCGCAATCGCAACGCCTCGTGCACGCGGTGCGCGGATGCGTGCACGTCGGGCGCCATCACGGTCGAAGGAAACGTTATCGACATCGACGGCGAGAAGTGCACGGGCTGCGGCACCTGCACGGCGGCATGTCCCACGGCGGCTATCGTGTGCGACAAGCCGTCCGACGCCCAGCTTGCGGCGGATCTGATGCGGTCTATCGAGGCGAACGATGGTCGGGCCGCTGTGATCTGCGGACGTGTGGCCGCGCGCAAGACCGCCGACGTCGACCGCGTGGCGGAGGCGTTGTGCCTGGGGCGCGTGGACGTGCCGTCGCTGATCAAGGCCGCGGGATGCGGCGCTCAGGATATCGTGCTCATCGACGCCGACTGCTCTACGTGCAAATTCCGCGCCGCCGTTCCGCTCATCGACGCTTCGGTTGAAGAGGCAAATGCGCTGCTCGCGGCATGGGGAAGCGATGCGCGCGTCACGCGTACCAGCCAGGTGCCTGCAGCGCTCGTTGCCACCGAACGCGAGCAGGCGGTGGGCGGCGTGTCGCGTCGCGGCTTCTTCACCGGCGTGAAGTCGCAGGCCAAGACGCTCGCCAAGGAAACGGCGACGTATGGCCTGGAAAAAGAGCTGGGTATCGGCAAGGAGCACGCGACGTTGCGCGATGTGCTCAAGGTGGGCGAGGACGGGTGTCTGCCCCATGGGCCCATCCCTCGCCACGAGGATCTTCTCGAGGACCTGTTCGAGATGGGGGAGCCTGATGACGTGGTGGTTTCCACGCGTCTGTGGGGTGATGTGTCCATGGACCCCGAGAAATGCGACAACTGCGGCGTGTGCGCGACCTTCTGCCCCACGGGGGCGCTTTCAAAGGTGATGCGTGACGCCGAGAAGAAGCCCGGCAGACCGGCGAAAAAGGATGCCAAAGAGCTGGATTGCCTTGAGTTCCGTTTGTCGGACTGCGTCGGATGCGGCATGTGCGCCGACGTATGCATAAGCAAGGCTCTTACGGTGTCGCACGACATCGAGGCGCCGCGCGTGTTCGAGCTCGAACCCGTGTCCATGCGCGGGTCCAAACAGAAGCGCGGCATAGGCGGCGCTTGGCGAAGCTGATCCGAAGTATCGGCTTTCAAGGAGAACGCAAAACGGCCCGCCCAGGGTGCTTGGCATCTTGGGCGGGCCGTAATCATATCGGGCGCCAGGGAAGCATCCCTGGCGACTGCGGACTATTTCGCCATAAGCTCCTTCAGCGCGTCTGCGGCGTAGGCGGATGTGCGGCGCTGCACCTCGTCGTAGGTGTCCAGCAGGCGCTGGCCTTCGGGGGTGAGGGTCGATCCGTGGGCGCCGTCGCGTTCGAGCAGCTGCACGCCGAACGCCTCCTCGGTCGTCTTCATGATGCGCCATGCCTTGCTGTAAGCCATGCTCATGTTCTTTGCCGCCTTGTTGAGCGACCCGTGTTCACGCACGCCGCGGCACAGCGCAGCCACGCCGCGACCGAATACCGCGTCTTCTGCCGCATCGCTTACGAAGCTGAGCTTGATTTGCGGCGTCATGTTCGAGAACGCGTCTGCCATACGTTCCTCCTCGTTGGGTACCGTTCTTTCGCGCGGCGCCTCAAACGTGCGCCTGTCCTGCGAAATCGTTTTAATCATATCACCTTAGTCGAGAATATGCTGCTCGCGTGCCGCGACTGAACGGAATAGTGGGGGAATGAGAGAGGTTTCTCTCGCGATTATATTCTCATAAAAGAATATAATTGGTTGCGCATAGAGAACCAAACGCTCAGCCGTTGCTGCATAAGCTGCCTGAGGAGGCGCCATGTCTGTTACGCTCCGCATATCCGATGCCCGCCTGGACGAGCTCATCGCCGAAGACGTTCCCTACATCGATCTGACCAGCGAGGTGCTGGGCATAGGGGATGCGCAGGGGTCTATCGAGTATTTCACGCGCGAGGCATGCGTGCTGTGCTGTACCGAAGAGGTCGAACGCATCATGGGCAAGCTGGGCCTGGAGATGGACTGGTCGCTTCCAAGCGGCACGAGGCTTGAAGCGGGACAGGCGTTTTTGCGGGCGCACGGAACCGCGGCGCAGCTCCATATGGCGTGGAAGGTGTGCCTGAACCTGTTCGACCACTATTCAGCCGTGGCAACCAAGGCCGATGCGATGGTGCGAGCCGCCCATGCCGCTAACCCTCATTGCGAGGTGCTCGCCACGCGCAAGTCCCATCCCGGCATCAAGGATCTGCTTACCAAGGCGGTCATGACCGGCGGGGCGTATCCCCATAGGCTGGGGCTTTCCGAAACGGTGCTGGTGTTCGACCACCACATGAAGTTCATGGGAGGCTTCGACGCCTTCGTGGAGCAGCTGCCCGCCATTCGCCGCCGCTGCATCGAGAAGAAGCTCTTCGTGGAGGCGGGTGCTCATCAGGCGCGCGTCTTGGCGCGGGCGGGCGTGGATGGCATCCAGTTCGATAAGGTTCCGCCCGCTGAGTTGTCGTCGCTCGTCGGCGAGCTGCGCGCCATCGATCCGCATCTGACGCTCATCGCCGCCGGCGGCATCAATCCGCAGAACGCGGGGGAATACGCCGCCACGGGGGTGGACGGCCTGGCCACCACGGCGCTGTTCACGGCGAAGCCCATCGACATGAGCGTGAGGATGAACCCGCTGCACTCGTAAAGGCGCATAACAATCCCTGGTTGCCTCTTTATTTATTCTTGAATGAAAATAATATCTTGAATTATCCTTAAATAGGAATATACTTTGCAGAGAGATATACGTGCATGAGAACAATGAAGCGCGTATCCGTTCGAAGCAGGGAGGGAATATGCTTAAAGCAGGTAAGTTCAAGCTTGCAGGAGCGACCGCCATGGCAGTCATCATGGTAGGGTCATTCGGTCTGTTCGGCTGCTCGTCCACCAGCGCCGAAGAGGCCCAGCCCGCCGAGGAGCAGACGACCACCGAGCAGGCCTTCGAGCCCCAGGAGCAGGTGCAGCTGCAGATCTTTGCCGCCAACTCGCTGGAGAAGGCGCTCAACGAGGTTCAGGCGCTCTACACCGAGCAGACCGGCGTGACCTTCGCCGATACGCAGTACGAGGCGTCCGGCACGCTGAACGAGATGCTGGGCGGCGGCGCCACCGCCGATATCGAGATCACCGCTTCTAAGGGCACCATGGACGATGCCGTGGAGGAGGGCTATGTCGACGAGGGCACCCGCTTCGACATGTTCACCAATGACCTGGTCATCGTGGCTGGCACCGATTCCGACATCGACGAGATGACGCTCGAGGAGGCCGCATCCGGCGACTACAAAATTGCTGTGGGCGACGACAACGTGCCCGCCGGCAACTATGCCAAGCAGGCCCTGTCCACCGTGGGCGCCTGGGTCGATGACGAAGGCACCGTGGGTCCTGAGTCTGACGGCAAGGGCGGCACCTTCGACGGCACCCCGCTCGAGGGCAAGGTGACCGAGGGCAAGTCCGTGGGCGATGTGTGCTCGTACGCCAACACCGGCGATGTCGATCTGGCGTTCGTGTACAGCTCCGACGTGTACCGCTTTGGCAACGTGAAGATCGTGGGCACCGTTCCCGCCGATGCCTGCAAGGCCATCGTGTATCCTGCCGCCGTGTGTGCTAACACCGAGAACGCCGACGCTGCCCAGGCCTTCCTGGATTGGGCCGTCAGCGACGAGGATGCGCTGAAGATCTGGCAGGAGTGGGGCTTCGAGCTGGCATAATAGGGCTTCGAGGCAATCTGGCTTGACCAGACGCTTAGTGGGTTTCGTTCCGTTCTATGGCCCGGCGCTTCGCGCGTCGGGCCATAGGCGTGTGTGGCGCGGTCCGGCGAGGGGCAAATGAGGCAATCGTCCCTGACGGTTTGGGGCGCACGATGGGCGACAGCCTTGACTCTTACGAAGGTGATGAAGGGGTTTATATGGGGAAACGTATTGCGGCGATGATCCTT
>NZ_CALUMA010000038.1 GCF_944321625.1 uncultured Slackia sp. | reverse complement strand
GGACGAGGAAAATGTAATCGGGGTCCGTTTGCAGGAGGGCTTCCAGGCTGAAATCGGACAGAAGGCTCGGATTTTCGTCGGCGATATTAGTCGCGCCCAGGTCGCTGAGCATGGCACCCGCGGTGCTCGACGAGAGAAGCACCCTGATTCCCTGCGAATACGTGGTCAGAAGAGCCACACGGCTGCCTTCGGGAACGTTTTTCTTCCCTTCATCGATGGCGTCAGACACCTTGACGAGCAGGCCGTCGCCGTTCTGCGTGTACAAATCGTCGCGCCCGGTGATATCGCAGCAGACCCTCAACATGCGCAGATAGTCCCCGAACGTCGTCACGTTAAAATACGCCACGGGAACGCCCGAGGCCTCAAGCGCATCCTTCAGATCCGTCTGCGCGACGCCGCCGCCCCTGCCCGAGGTCGATCCCGTCATGATGACGAAATCGGGGTCGCAGGCAAGAATGGACTCCAGATTCAGGCTGCTGAAGTCACCCACGGACTGCACGCTTTGCTCGTCGATGCCGTAGTCAGCGAACGCATCCTGGCTGGCACCCACAAGCGTTCCCCCTGCCAGCTGCCAGATATCCGCGAAGCTTCCCATGCAGGCTACGACACGCTGGGGATTGTTCACCGTGACCTCATTGCCCAAATCGTCGGTGAAGGTATAACTTCCTTGCTCCTGCGACGACGAAGGTTCCTGGTTCGCGCCGCCCTTGTCTCCTTCGCTGCCCTGGCCGGAGCATCCCGCCAGTGCGAGAGCTGTCGCCATGCACAGCGCAAACGTGAGCACGGCGACAGGCCTTGCGAAACGCGATGCCTTGAGATGCCTGAGCGGCGATGCGAGCGTGGCGCGGATACGCTGAACACGCCCGGTCGATGCGCTCGGTTCGGTCATTGATGCCTTCTTTCTTCGGTTGAATCGAATGATTATCGGGGCTACAACGCAAGCCCGAGACCATGAGCGCAATAATCGTCCTGCGCCATGTAGTCACCGTCGTGGTAGAACGCCGCACGCGCCCTGCAACCGCCGCATCCTTCCGCGTAGTCGCAGGTACCGCAGGCGCCAGCATAGGCTCGCGTGCGCAAACGCTGGAGCACGGGGCTGTCACGCCAAATTTCGTCGAAAGGCGTCTCGCGCACATCGCCGGCCGTCTCCTCCATATAGGCGCAGGGTCGAACAAGGCCCTCGGCACCTACGACGCAATACGTCAGGCCGGCCAGGCATCCGCGCGAGAAACGCGTCTCAATGCCGAGTTGCTTCGCTATGCGTGTGAACTGAGGGGCGCACGTAGGCTTCACGTCGATCGAAACCTCGGCTTGCTTGCGCATGATGGCGCGCAGGAGCTCCTCGTTCTGGCGCACCTCGAGCGCCGTATCGTTGATTATCTTGCCGCGCCCTACGGGAATGAGGAAGAACACGTAATGCGCTACGGCGCCGATGCGCTGAGCGAAATCGGTGATGTCGCATATCTCGTCACGGTTCCAATCGACCACCGTGGTGTGGATCTGGAACGGAAGCCCCGCCTTCTTGCAGCTTTCGATGCCCGCCATCGTGAGCGCATGAGCACGCTCCAACCCGCGGAACCTGTCGTGCTTGGCGGCGTCGAGGCTGTCGACGCTGATGCCCATGGCGCATGCGCCCGCCTCCTTCAAGCGCATGGCAACCTCGTCAGTGAGGAGCGTGCCGTTGGTGCCGAACACAGGTCGAAGCCCTGCCCGAGAGGCATGCTCGACCAGTTCGAAGATATCGGGCCGCAGCAGAGGCTCTCCTCCGCTGAAGATCATGATTTTGAATCCGGCGGCGGCTATCTGGTCGATAAGGGCCATGCCTTCTTCCGTGGAAAGTTCGCGCGCACGCCGCTCATCCGCATCTTGATAGCAATGCGCGCAGCGTAGATTGCATTCATTAGTGGTCATCCAGGATACGATCATCGACAGATCCCCTTCGCTTTTCGCCGCACGGCGAACGCCTCGATTGCATGGGTGAACCGAGTGCCACCCGGAACAGAGCGGAGGATCGACACACGCATCGGCGCCATCCGTCAACTAAGTGCTTCACAGGAAGCCTGCACGCTGAAGGCGTCCCGGATGCCCAAACGGCCGCAAGCTCCACCCGAGAAAACGCATGTCTCGGGCGCCACGCGGGCCTTGCAGAATGCGTGCGCGATCCGCCGCACACGTGAGGTTACTACGACACGACGTTGTCATCCAGCCTTTCGGGCGCAGTTCCACACCACCGGAGCAGATATACCGCAATCGGCGTAACGACCCCGCGTCATTGAAGGTTTCCTGCCGCACATTCTGCGCCTCGACGCTCAATCGCTCTTTCGCAGTTGCATCCGCATCCAGTGTTAAGCGTATTGAGTCGTATAAAAAACGCCTTATTGGCTAACAATTTGACCCCTCAGTAGAAAAAACGCGTTATTTGCGTGCCTTTATTTCGCCAAAAGAAAGTCTTTTCGTTATCTATAAAACGCTATCAGGCGTTTTAATACTTTTAGCTATTCCCTTAATAAAAAATGGGCAGATCCGTCGGAATCTGCCCCACAAATAACGCCGTTTTGGGAAATGACCCCGCCATTCTTAGCCAATAGCGAGTTTTTGGGAAATGCACCGCCCTTAAAGGCTCGGCGGTTCTCAACACCCTCCCGCACTCAACATTTCGCGGGCCTCGATGCCCAGTCATCCCACCGTCTTATCGCTTTTACCGTCTAGCGGTTCTCTATGCTGCCTATGTTCTTGAGCTCGATGGAGATGAGGCCGTTGGGCTCGCTGATGAATTCAATGAAGTCGGGATTGGTGGAGTATTCGGACGGGAACGTGATCTCGATGCCTGTGTCGGTGCGAATCTTATGGTTGCGCGCCACACGCTCCACCGCTTTTTTCTCCACGGGGACGCGCTCAGGCACCTCGGCGGCCACCGCCTCTTCGAAACGGCGCTGCAGCGGCTCGTCGTCGAACACCTCGGCGCCCAGATCCCACGGCGCAAGATATTCGGAATCGTCCGCCGCCTCGCTCATCATGGCCGCCTTCGCCTTGGAGAGCGCGGCCGCGCTGTTGGCGCCATATTCATCGGCCACTTCCTCCACGATGCGCACTACCGTGTCGAGCACCTCTTTGCTGGAAGCCTCGCTGGAGCACTGGAGAAGGCCATCGGGAATGAGATAGCGCTCCTCACCCGAAATCTCGCGCGGCTTATCGGCGAACGACACCGCCAGCGTCTCGGCGTCCACAAGCGCATAGGAAGACACTTTCTGCGACGGGTTGGGAAGAATCGCAAAGTGACGCTTCACATCCACGCGCGTGTCACCCGCCTCGCCGGAGCCTACCTCGTGCATATACGCCTGACGACTCTCGAGCAGGAACATGCCGAAATGGCGTTTGCCTTGGGCTTTGTAGGCGGCCTCCATCTCCTCCTCAGTGGCATCGGCAGGAGGCTTGGGAGCATCCTCCTCGAAATCGAGCACCAGAAGATCGCACGACTCGGGCTTTTCCATATGACCCAGCTCGGTGGCCAAAAACTGCGCGATCTGAGTTGAAAGCCCTATGAAGTCACGCTCGCCACGGAAATACGAACGGAGCTCGCCGGCAAACATGCTGTCGTCGGCGAAGGTGCCGCGCTTCGCGTCAATCGAGCCGAGCGCCTTCTTCGCATGGCTCACGCAGTATTTCTTGGCATTCTTGCTGGCCAGATCAAGCTCTTCCTCAGAAAACACGTTCACGCACGACACGAAGTCGAACACGTGCAGAATGGCATGATTGATGCGAAACATGAAAAACCGCCTTCATGACGAGAATGGACAACGGCACGTAAGCATACCAAAAAAGAAGCCCGCCGAAGCGGGCTTCTTTGCAGCATCTCAACGAGAGGTCTAGTGGGCTTCGTGACCCAGGTTGTCCTCGCCGGAGATGTTGTGGGTCTTCATATCGTAGGTCAGGCCGCCATGCTCGATGCCGAAGAACATGAGCTTGGTGGGCGCGAAGCCTTCGATATTGGCCAGGTACGCATGCAGCAGCGTGAAGCAGATGAACACGTACATCAGGAAGTAGTGGATGATGCGCACGCTCATCGCGCCGCCGAAGAAGTTGATGCAGGCTTCGATGGCAGGCGTGTTGGCCGTGGGCGGCCACAGCATCAAGCCGGTGAAGAACATGAACGCGATCAGGATGGGAATCGCCAGGTAGGACAGCTTCTGCGGAACGCCAAGCTTGGCGGACAGCGGATGGTCCTTCTTCAGGAACAGGTAGTACTTGATCCATGCGCCCAGCTGATGGCGGTTGTCCTTCTGGGGCAGCCACGTCTTGTAGTCGGTGACTACCTCGCGCGTGCCGGCGGCAGGCGCGGACTTCACGAAGAACGCCAGCACGATACGCACGATGACGTTCAGCATGATCACGAAGCCGAAGAAGATATGCACGCCACGCGCCATTCCCATGAACTCAGGGAAGAACGGGAAGTGGATGCAGAAGCCGGTGAAGATCAGCAGGATCATGGAGATGAGGTTCACCCAGTGCGTGACGCGGAACGGCGCCGGATGCGCTTCGCGGTAATGTGCGAGATGGGCCATCTTACTTCACCCCCCAAGGGCTCGTCACGGTTTCGAACTTCTTGCCGGTCTTGGGCTCGACGATGTGCACAGCGCAAGCGGTGCAGGGGTCGAAGCTGTGGACCGTACGCAGAGCGTTGATGGGCTTCTCGATGTCGGCCACAGGCACGCCGATCAGAGCCTGCTCCAAGGGGCCGTAGTTGCCCTCCGGGTCATGCGGCGCGAGGTTCCAGGTGGACGGGATGATGATCTGGTAATCAGTGATCTTGCCGTCCTTGACCTTCTCGGAGTGGTACAGGGCACCACGCGGAGCCTCCCAGAAACCGGTGCCTTCGCCGGTGATCTGCTCGGCGCCCGTGAAGTAGGTGCTGTCGCCGCTCTGGATGGCCTCGCACAGCTCGGTGACCCATTCCTTCATGAGGCCAGCGATGTAGAGGGTCTCGATCTGGCGGGAGCCGGTGCGGCCGAGCGTGTTCTGCAGCGCGGAGAGGTCGCCAGGCTGAGCGCCCAGGGCCTCCAGCAGGCCGTCGATCTGCTCGACGATGAACGGAACGCCACGCTTGTACGCGACCAGCAGACGCGCGAAGCCACCGGTCTCAAGCGGCTTGCCGTCGTAGCGCGGGCACTTGTTCCAGGTGTAACGGTCGTCCACGTTGTACTCGGTGAACTGGGGATGCACGCCCTGCTCGAACGGAGGCAGGTCGGCGTCGCCCTCGTACCAAGAACGGCCGACGTACTCGGTGATCTTGGACTCGTCCACGTCGGACAGGTTGAAGTTCTCGTCCAGAACGCCGGCGGGCAGGTAGCGGTTGTTCATCTGATCGGTATAGGACGTGGAGGCGTCGAACGGACGCTCGAACACGCCCCATGCGCCGTAGCGACCGACGCCCTTGCCGAACGTGGCGGCCTCGGGATAGAACTTGGCGACGGCGAGCGTGTCGGGGATCAGCGTGGAAGCGACCCAGTTGTACAGCTCGTCGACGAGGCCCTTGAGGTCATCGAGCTTCTCGGCGGTGGGCACGAAGGCGGTGCCGCCGGGAACGATGGTCATGATGTGGGGCATCTTGCCGCCCAGCAGGCCGGCGATCTCGGAGGCCTTGGCCTGCATCTGCAGGGCCTCGAGATAATGCGCGGTCAGGATGAGGTCGGCCTCGGGGGTCAGGTTGTACTCGCCGGTGTCGAACCAGTTGCCGCTGAAGATGGACAGCTGGCCGTCGTCGGCGAACTTCTGCAGACGGTCCTGCAGGCCCACAAAGTCGGCGGAAGGAGTGCCCAGCTCGGTGGCCAAGTCATAGGCGGCGACGGGATCGGCGGAAAGCGCGTTGAGCGGATTCACATAATCCAGGCCGGCCAGGTTGTAGAACCACAGGATGTGGCTATGCAGGAACTGCGAGCCCTCGATCAGATTGCGGATGATGCGGGCGTTGTTGGGGATGGTGATCCCGTACGCCTTCTCGGCCGCGATGGAGGAAGCATGCATGTGCGAAACAGGGCACACGCCGCAGATGCGCTGCACGATGTACGCGGCATCCTCGGGGGTGCGGTCACGGACGACGAGCTCCATGCCGCGGAAGCAGCCGCCGGAAATCCAGGCGTCGGTAACGACGCCGTCGGTGACTTCCATCTCGGCACGAAGATGACCTTCGATACGGGTAATGGGGTCGATGACGGAACGAGTCATTACTTATCGCCTCCCTTCTTGCTTGCAGCCTCCATGTCTTCCTTCTTGTACACGCCGATGGACTTATCGGGGTGCTTGGCATCCCATGCACGCACCTTCTCGAAATCGGCACCCTTGGGCACGCGGCCGGCGGCCTTCATGCCGAAGCCGTGAGCGACGAGCGCCAGGGCGACGACGCCGGTGACGATCGGGGCGACGACCTCAGGCTGGAACAGGAAGTCGCCGACGCGCAGGTCGCGATGGCGCTTGAAGAACGGAGTGTTGACCTCGACCCAGTTCTGGCCCGGGTTCATCGGGTTGGCCTCGCAGCAACCGATGCAGGGGGCGCCGGCCTCGACGCACCAGCTGCGACGGTGGTTGTAGCGCACGATGCCGCAGTTCGCCTTGGTCTGGGGCCCACGGCAGCCGAGCGGGTACAGGCAGTAGCCCTTGGCCTCCTCGGGGCTGCCGAACTGGTAGACGAACTCACCGTTCTCGAAGTGGCCGCGACGCTGGCAGTTGTCATGGATGGTCTGGCCGAAGATCTGGGTGGGCTTGTTCTCGGCGTTGAGCTCAGGCAGGCGGTTGAGCAGCAGGTACTCAATGAGCACCGCGCACAGCCACTCGGGGTTGGGCGGGCAGCCGGGGATGTTGATGACCGGCGTGCTGATGCCCTCCTCCTGCAGGAACTGCTGGACGCCCATGGCGTTGGACGGATTGGGATGGGCAGCCATCCAACCGCCGTTAACGGCGCAGGAGCCGAGTGCGACCACGGCGGTGGCGTTTGCCGCAGCCTCGGTCAGATGCTCGTAGCCCGGCTTGTCGGCGACACGCAGCGCGTTGCCGTCCCAGCCCTTGAGCACGGCGCCCTCGTAGACCAGGATGTAGTTGCCGGCCTCGATGGTCTGGGCCTTTGCCTCCTCCATCGAATGGCCCGCGGCGGCGGAGAGCGTCTCGCTGTAGTTCAGCGAGATGAGCTCGAGCACGACCGTCGCAGCATCCGGGGCGTCGATCTGAGCGAACGCCTCGGTGCAGCCGGTGCAGGAAGCGCCCTCAATCCAGATAACGGGATACAGGTCGCCCTGGCTGGCGCCAATGACGGACTCCTCGAGGGCATGGGCCACGCGGGGCGCGGCGGCTTCACCCAAGCCTGCCATGACCGCGATGGTGCCGCACAGTTTCATGAAGCTGCGGCGCGAGACACCTCGCGACTCGAGCATGCCTTGAAACTCTGTGGCAGTGGCCTTGTTGTCCATACGTACACCTCCTATATAGATGTATGCTGAAGAAACTGACGGGTGGCATTATGCACCAAAATTAGTAACAAAAACGTTTGCGTTCCGTCACTTTCCGCACAGACCGGCCATATTCGCGGCAAAAGGCACGACTGTGTGAAGAACATAAAAGTTCGTAACACGATGTGCTACGAACCATCTCTTCAGTAACACGAATTCTCCCCCCTGAAAACGCAAAAATGCCCGGGAATCAATCCCGGGCATTTCCGTTCTCCTTAGTAATTTTCGGCGCGAATCTCGAAGTGGGCCTTCGGATGCGCGCAAACCGGGCAGACCTCGGGAGCCTCGGTGCCGATGTGGATATGGCCGCAGTTGTTGCACTTCCACGCATGCACCTCGCCGCGCTTGAACACCTCGCCGGCGTTGATGCGCTCGATCAGCTTGCGATAGCGGGCCTCGTGCTCCTTCTCCACCGCGGCAACGCCCTCGAACAGGCGGGCAAGCTCGTCAAAGCCCTCGTCCTTGGCGGTCTTGGCGAACTCGGCGTACATGTCGGTCCACTCATAGTTCTCACCAGCGGCGGCGTCGGCCAGGTTGTCCAGCGTGGTGGGAATCTTGCCGCCGTGCAGAGCCTTGAACCAGAGCTTGGCATGCTCGGACTCGTTCTTGGCGGTTTCGGCGAAGATGTTCTGAATCTGGACGTAGCCGTCCTTCTTCGCCTGGGATGCGTAATAGAGGTACTTCGTATGTGCCTGCGATTCGCCGGCGAAAGCGGTCATGAGGTTCTTCTCGGTCTGGGTGCCCTTGAGCTCCATGGGTCGTCCCCCTTTCTCCCGAGGCATCGTGCTCGGGGGTCAAAACACTCCGCGCGTGCTTGCGCGCAACGGCGTTGCCGTCTCGTGCCAGCATACTCCCCTGCCGCTCAATTGTCCTTCGAGAAGTAACAATTATTCCGAAGTTATACAATCGCGCACAAAATTCGGAAGACGAAAAGCTGCGCGACGCGCCACCCGACGCACCGCACGTGAAAAACCCGCCAGCATCAAGCTACGCGATAAGCCACCCCGATGCGCTGCGCACGAAGAACCCCTCGCGCTCCAGGTCGCCCATAATGGAGTCGAAGGTCGCCCGGTCCACTCCGTCGCGGCCAGCCTCGCGCTCGATGCGGTTCAAGCGCGCCAGCAGCTCTTCCGATTCGATGCCGGGGCTTGCCATAACCTCGCGCAAAAGCCACGAGCGCTTCTGGCGGCGCGACCCCTCGAAGGCGCTCTGCCGCGTATAGGCCGCCGCACGGCGGCTGGGATTGACCTGCGTGCGTTTGAGGTGCGCCCCCACATCGAGCAGCGCGTAATACCACCCGCGCACGTCCTCCGTCGGACACGCCGCCTCCACGAGCGGACGCAGCTGCTTGTCGGTCACGCGCTCTTCATCGGGGAAAAATCGGTGGATGAACACGGCACGCACGTTCGTTTCAATGTAGACGCACGGGACATCGCGCGAGAAGGCCGTGATGCCGGCGGCGGTCGCCTCGCCGATGCCGGGCAGCCCCACAAGCGCCTCCACCCCTTCGGGCATGCATCCGCCGTACTGCTCCGAGCAGATGTCGGCGGCGCGCTTCAGGGCCAGGGCGCGGCGGTTGTACCCCATGCCTTGCCACTCTTCCACCACGTCTCCGGGCGATGCGGCAGCAAGCGCGTCCACCGTGGGAAACCGCGCCAAAAAACGCTCCCAGCGCGTCAGGACACGCGCCACCTGGGTCTGTTGAAGCATGACCTCGGAAATCCATATCTCATAGGGGTCGCGCGTATTGCGCCACGGCAGATCGCGATAAAGCTCCCTGCCCTGCTCGCGCACGTCAGACACGAACGCCGCCATATCGGCGGCGCTCACGTGAGGCGTATGTGCCTGAATCTTTCCCATTAGGCCCTGTCCTTGGAGAACAGGGCGTCAAGCGTGATGGAATCGAAATACTCGCGCAGGATCACGTCGGCCTGCTTCCATACGCTGCGGAACTCGCACATGCCGCATTTGTCGCAATACGCGGGGTTGTCGGCGCATGGCGACATCATGAGCGGGCCCTGCAGCGCCTCCAGCACCTCGAGCACCGTGGTAGTGGAAGGGTCGCATGCGAGCGTCAGGCCGCCCTTGGCGCCGCGCACGGTCTTGAGTAGGCCTGCGCGCACGAGGTCGTGCTGGATGCTGCGCGCGAACGCATAGGGAATACCCTCACGCTCGGCCACCTCGGACACCGAAACGTAGGCATCCTTGCTCTCATAGGCAGCGCGAATGATACGGCACGCGTAATCGCTTCTGCGGGTCAACTCCATCGCGTATCACCAACCCATCGCGTTGTCGGCACCCAGCAGGCCCCCTTCGGCCTCGAAGCGATCGATCTGGGCGCGGAATTCTTTCACAACGGCATCTTCCAGCTGATGGTACTCGTCGGAATCCAGCGGCTGGAAGTTGGAGATATGCTCGTACATCATCTCCTGGGTAACCGGCACGTAGTGGCGCGATTTCAGGCTCTGACGATACGCGTCCTCCACGGCCTCGCGCGCAGCGGTGGCGATGTCGGTGCGCGACAGGTTGCGCGACAGGCGCGTAAGCCTGCTCAGGTCGAGCCTTCTGATGGACGGATGGTCAAGCGCCATGCGGTCCCAAATCTTGCGGCGCTCGATCTCGTCGGGCATATAGATGTCCACGATGTGCATGGGTTCCATCAAATCGTAAAGATACCCCTGGTCGGGCGCGTCGCCCGCCATGGAAGAAAGCACGTAGATGTCGGGGTTCGCAACCGCGGTGCTGATGAGGGTGACCGCCTCGCGCGCAGCACGCGCCATGTTGGCGAACATGATGCCCTCGCCGTCGGACGCCGACGCCGCCTCGATCAGCGGCGCGCCCCACATGTCGATATCCTCCAGAACCAGCACGCCCGGAGCGTCGAGCGACATGCGACCGGTCAGGCGGGGCTGACGGTCGGCCGACACGGTGACGCACAGCACGGGCATGCCCTGAGGGCCGGGCTGCATCTGCACGCGCATCGCAGGAAGCCCCAGCTCGCCCACGACGGCGGTCATGAACACCGACGCGTCTTCGCGCGACGAAGTGCGGAACACCACGCTGCCGTTGGCGGAAAGCTTATCGAGGCCATGCTGCGCACGAAGCGTGTCGATGAGCAGGCGGTAATCCTCATCCTGCTTGATGCCGATGCCCAGCGCGCGCGTGTCCTCGATGATGCCGTCGAAGCCCACCAGGTCGCTGAAATCCATGCCGCGGCGCGGCGCGGGACGCGCATCAGATGCCGCCTTATCTTTGGAAGAGCTGATTTTGCCCACGCCCACGATGCGGGCCGCAGGCGCAGCGGGCTTCTCCTCGGGAGCAGTGGCGCCTTCGTCGGCGGGATGTTCATCGGAGCTTTCGGACTGATGGCCAGCAGCCGCATCCTGCGCGTCCTCGGCAACGTCGTCCGCAGCCGAGGGATAGAGCGTCGAGACGATGGGCGTGACGCCGGAAATGTGCGCATGGGCGCCAATTTCTTCCGAAATAAGGTCGGCCATGTCTTCCAGGTCGGCGCGCGAGATGCCGAACTCAGAGAGCTTGTCCAGCGCGAGGTCCTGCAGACGGCGCGCGAAACGCTCCGTCTCGTCGCTTGTCAGGTGCGGCTCGAGCTTGTCGAAGATGTACTCCGCCATGGATCGCTCATGCAGGTCGCATGCAACGTCCCACGCCTCGCGCAGGGCGCCGATGGCCTCCATGTCGGGCAAAGGACCGCGTTTGCACGCCTCCTCATAGGCGGTCATGTACAGATGCATCGCAAGCACCTTATCGCCCGCACGCTTGGCTTCGCGCGCGGCGGAAAGATAATCGGCCCGAGGCTCGTGGGCGTCGGCTGGCTCCTGATGCTGATCGGCGAAATTGGATTCGTTGTCTTTGCTTTCGAACATGAGGGCCCACCTCCTTGGGAATTGTCAATGAAAAGGTATCAGTTAAAGTTTAGACAAGCGAGGGCATGCGCGCAAACCGCGTGAAGAACTTGTAACCAAGCGCCCTTAATTCTTCACATCCTCGCTCCAGTCGAGCACGGTCCACCCGCGGCGGCGCGCCTCGCGCTCGAGCGGGTTGTCGGGGCACACGGCGAACCCGCGCGTGGCGGCGGAAAGCAGCGGGGCGTCGGAATGATGGTCGCCGTACGCCTCCACAAGTTCCCAGTTCCCGGCCCCATAGCGGGCATCGGCATAGGCGCGGATGCAGTTGACCTTTTCCTGCCCCTCCACGCATGGGCCATCGACGCGCGTGGTGTAGAGGCCCCGCTCGTCTACCGCCATCTTGGTGGCGATGAAACCGTCAAAAGGATGAAGCTCCTGGGCGCGCTCGATGATCGGCTCGAACGTGGCAGATACCACAAGCACCTCGACGCCCCTCTCCTGAAGGGCGCGCATGGCGGCATCCGCCTGCGGGCGCAAGCGGTTCTGCTCAGCGATCACCTCATCGTAGAAATCGCGAAGATACGCATCGGCATCGGCCTTCTTGCGCCCGGCGAACGCCGTGAACACCAGGCCGCGCACCCATGCCTCGTTCTGGGGAAGGCGAAACTTGTATGCGACGCCCCACGACGCGATCTTCGCCGTGACGCGCTTGCCCAGCATGCCGTCGCGCAGCAGCTTGCGCACCAGCAGCACGGGGGAATTCCCTCGTATTGACGTGCCGTCGAAATCGAAGGCGGCTATTTTGTGCACGGTGTTTTCCGTCATAAGCCTCTCGACGCGCGGCGGCCGCACAGGGCGATCCGCCGCGCCTTTCATCTCGCTATTCGCCGGTTTCTCCGGCGAACTGAGAATTATACAGCTTGGCGTATGCGCCGCCAAGTTCGAGCAGCTGCTCGTGGGTTCCCTGCTCCACGATGTCGCCATGGTCGAGCACCAGAATCAAATCGGCGTCGCGAATCGTGGACAGCCGGTGCGCGATCACGAACGACGTGCGTCCGCGCATCAGGTTGTCCATCGCCATCTGGATGCGCTCCTCGGTGCGCGTGTCCACGCTTGAGGTCGCCTCGTCCAGAATGAGCATGCGGCGGTCGGCAAGCACGGCGCGCGCGATGGTCAGAAGCTGGCGCTGGCCTTGGCTGATATTGCTCGCGTCCTCGTTGATCTCCATGTCGTAGCCGCCGGGCAGCGTGGAGATGAAGTGGTCGGCGAACGCCGCCTTGGCCGCCGCCTCCACCTCTTCGTCGGTGGCATCGAGGCGCCCGTAGCGGATGTTCTCACGAATGGTGCCCTTGAACAGCCACGTATCCTGCAGCACCATGGCAAACAGCGCGCGGACCTCGTCGCGGTCCATATCGCGGACGTCGCGGCCGTCAATGCGGATAACGCCCGCGTCCACGTCGTAGAAGCGCATGAGCAGCTTCACCATGGTTGTCTTGCCCGCACCGGTGGGGCCCACCAGGGCAACCGTCTGGCCAGGAGCGACCTTGGCCGAAAAGTCTTTGATGACGGGATTGCCGGGGTCGTAGCCAAACCGCACGTGGTCGAACTCGACGCTCACGGGGCCGTCCCCGCCTGCCGCGTAGCGCACGCGCGATGCCCCAACGGCCGCCGCCTTGGCGACCGATGCCGCTGCGGGCGCGTCCCCCGCAACGATGGCGTTCTCGTCCGCATCCTCCTCTTCGGCGTCGAGGAACTCGAACACGCGCTCGGCCGCGGCCGCCATCTGCTGAAGGACGTTGGACACCTGCGCGAGCTGCGTGATGGGCTGCGTGAAGTTCTTCACGTATTGGATGAACGCCTGGATGTCGCCTACGGTGATGGCGCCCTGGATGGCGAGCGCTGCGCCCGACACCGCCACGGCGACGTACCCCAGATTGCCCACCAGGTTCATGGCGGGCATCATAAGGCCCGAAAGGAACTGCGACTTCCATGCCGATTCGTACAGCTTCTCGTTGGTGGCGCGGAATTTCTCGAGCGCTTCCTCCTCGCGCCCGAACGCATGCACCACGGCATGGCCCGAGAACGTCTCTTCCACCTGGCCGTTGATTGCGCCGAGGTTTTTCTGCTGTGCGCGGAAGTGCTTCTGCGAATGAGACACGACCACCTTCACTAAAATGAGCGACACCGGCACGATCAGCAGCACGATGAGCGTCATCGGAGCGTTAATGGAAAGCATCATGGTCACTACGCCCACGATGGTCACCACGCTGGTCACGAGCTGGGTGACACCCTGGTTGAGGCTCTGCCCCAGCGTATCGACGTCGTTGGTAATGCGCGAGAGCACGTCTCCGGTGCTGGTGCGCTCGAAATAGCCCATAGGCAGTCGGTCGATCTTGTCCGCGATGCGCTCGCGCAGCAGATAGCAGGTCTTCTGCGAGATGTGCGTCATCTGCCACCCCTGCACGAACGAGCAGATGGCAGAGACCGCATAGAGCGCAAGCGTGGTCGCAAGGATGGAGCCCACGACGCCGAAGTCGATGTCGCCCGTGCCGGCGACCTTGGCGGCGATGCCCTCGAACAGCTCGGTGGTGGCGGTTGAAAGCACCTTGGGGCCCACGATGGTGAACACCGTGGATGCCACCGCGAACACGAGCAGCACGGCGAGGGAGAGCTTGAACGCCCCCATGAACGCCAAGAGCTTCTTCATCGTGCCCTTGAAGTCGGCCGCCTTCTCCCCCGGCATCATCGCACGGGGGCCGTGGCCCATAGGCCCGCGGCGAGGCGGCCGCACGGAGGTATTCTGGGTCTCATGCGTGCTCATCGGGCATCACCTCCCTTCGCTGCCTCTTCTTCTTGGGCAAGCGTGCGCTGGATTTCGGCGGGTGACAGCTGCGACTGCGCGATCTCGCGATACGTCGGGCAGGTGCGCATGAGCTGCGCATGCGTGCCGCACCCCACCATAGCGCCGTCATCGAGCACCACGATGGTCGTGGCGTCGAGCACGGTGGAGATGCGCTGGGCCACGATTACCTTGGTGGCCGACCCCAGTTCACGCGCGAGCGCCGCACGCAGGCGGGCGTCGGTCTGATAGTCAAGCGCCGAGAAACTATCGTCGAACAGATAGGCGCGCGCATCGGTGGCGACGGCGCGAGCGACGGAAAGGCGCTGGCGCTGGCCGCCCGACACGTTGTCGCCTCCCTGCGAAACGAACGAGCCTACGCCTTCCTCCTTCTCGGCCACGAAATCGGCGGCCTGGGCGATCGACAAGGCGGCATTCACATCCGCATCGCTTGCCTCGGGCGCGCCGAACCGCACGGTGTCGGCGATGGTGCCCGAGAACAGAAACGCCTTTTGAGGAACGTAGCCCAGAAGCGAGCGAAGGTCGCGCTGGCGCATATCGCGCACGTCGATGCCGTCGATGAGAACGGCGCCCTCCGACACGTCGTAGAAGCGCTCGATGAGCTTGAGCACGGTGGATTTGCCGCAGCCCGTGGGGCCGATGATCGCCAACGTGTCGCCTGGCTCGGCGACGAAGCTGATGTTGCGCAGCACGGGTTCGCTGTCATCGTCGTAGGCGAAGGTCACGTCCTTGAATTCGATGCGGGCGCCGCGGCGATCCCCCTCGCCCTGAGCACTCGGAATCTCGACGGGGCGCTCGGGGTCGTGGATGGAGCTTTCGGTCGCCAGCACCTCGTTCACGCGCTCGGCCGCAACGTCGGCGCGCGGCAGCATGATGGCCATCATGCCGATGATCAGGAACGACATGATGATGACCATCGAGTACGTGATGAACGCGATCAGATCTCCCGTCTGGATGGTGCCAGAATCGATATAGGAACCGCCCACCCACACGATGAGCACCGAGATGCCGTTCATCACCAGCATCATGGCGGGCATCATGAACGTCATGGCGCGGTTGGTGAACAGCTGCGTGCGATAGAGCGCCGTCGAGGCGTCGTCGAAGCGCTTCGACTCGAAATCCTGGCGGCCGAACGCGCGGATGACGGGTAGGCCGTTGAGCATCTCGCGCGCCACCAGATTCACCTGGTCGATGAGCTTCTGCATCACTTTGAACTTAGGCAGGGCGACCGCCATGAGAATGCCGATGATAAGAAAGATGGCCGCGATGGCCAGCACGATAATCCAGCTCATGGACGCATTGGTTTGAGACACCATGATGATGCCGCCGATGGCGAGGATAGGCGCGTAGAGCACCATGCGCAGCACCATGGTGAGCACCATCTGAATCTGCTGGATGTCGTTGGTTCCGCGCGTGATCAGCGAAGCCGCGGAGAAACGCTGCACCTCGGCGTCGGAAAACGAGAGGACCTTGGCGAACAGGCGCTCGCGAAGGCCGCGCGCAACCTTGGCCGCCGTGCGCGACGCCAAAAATCCCACCGCCACCGACACGATTGCCATAAGCGCCGCCACGCCCAGCATCTGCACGCCGATGCGCAGCAGGCAGTTCATCTGGATGGCGCCCATGTCAAGGCCTAGCGCCTCGTACTCTGCCTTGACGGCGGCGATGGCCTGCTGGTCGACGAGCGTATCGCTCACGCCGGACAGGTGCTCCTTGGCAGAATCGACCAGGGAAAGCACGTCGTCTTTGGTGATGGTGCCCGCCTGATACGCCTGCACAAGCTGCGCGAGGTCGAAGGCGCCCTGCATGGCAGAGGCGTCGGCGGAGTTCTCCGCCGCGGCAGAGGCGCCCTCGCCCGCCGCCGAGCCTCCCCCGGGAGCCTGGTCGGCGAAGTAGATGATGGCCATGGGCCACGCCATGGCATCGTCGAGCGCCGCGCGCTCATCGCTCGTCTGGTCCGAAAGCGTATACGTGCCGTCGTCCGACTGCTCATACGCATCCCTGATGAGAGCCTCCTCGTCGTCGGGTGCCAGCATGCACACGGCGTCGAACGTGGCGGCGCGCATCTGGTCGGGCGATGCATGTTCGATGCCTCCCTGCTGAATGCCCACGTCAACCAAATCGGACGTGTAGCGCGGAAGCGATAGGTCGGCGAACGCCTGAACGATCAGCAGGGCGACGATCAGCACGACGGCCGCTTTAGAGTTCCTGAGATAGCGGATTATGCGCACGAGGCGCCTCCTTCTTCATGTGATTCGCTGGGAAAGTTGTCAGTCTAGCGTTCGAATTTGGATGATTCGTGTGCATCGGCCGCTCGAGCAGAATCGTAAAAAAGACGTTGAAAACGAGAGCGAGAGCCGTTTGAGCGAGCGGCAAGAAACCAATCCAGAAAAATTTTTCACTATTTGCAAAATTCTTCTTGCGTACGGAATTGTTTCTCGGTACTATATGCGGGCTGCTTGAGAGAGCAGCGGTTTGAAACTGATGGGGTGTTAGCTCAGTTGGTTAGAGCGCCGGCCTGTCACGTCGGAGGTCGCGAGTTCAAGTCTCGTACATCCCGCCATTCGAAACCAAAGCCTTGCGAACGCGGGGCTTTTTTCGTGTTTGATTCGTTTAGCGGGGGTCTCGTCCTCTTGGCGGAGGGGGTAAAGGGGGGCGTCCGCGCCGAGCGTATCTCGGTCTACGTCTCGCCCTCCTAGCAGGGGGCAAAGTCCTGGCGGGGCCTAAGCCTAACGAGGCCTAAATCCTGATGGAGCGAGCCTGATGAGGTCTAGCTTGATGATGCCTAAATCCTGATGGGCCCTCTGTCTTGGCGGGGTTTTCAGCAGAGAGGTGCCGGGAGCGCTATGCTGGCGGGGCTTACCGGGATTCTGGCGGGCGCTAGACG
>NZ_CALUMA010000037.1 GCF_944321625.1 uncultured Slackia sp. | reverse complement strand
TAGAGACGCGGACCCACCTGCTCGTTTCCCAGCACGCGGGCGCACTCGTCGAAGGCCTTGGCCTCGTCGGTCGTGCACATAGGCAACCACTCTCTTTCGTCGACTTGTCGGGAGCATGCGGCACGGGCCGCACGCCTGGCTTGCGCCGGATATCCGCTATTGTACGCAAAAGGCGCGCCGATTACGTGCGCGGACGCAAAAAACGGGCCGCATGCCATGCATACGGCCCGTTTTATCTGGGGTCAGGTCGTTAGGCGACGACCTTGCCGTCAATCATCGTGGCGACGCCGCCCACGTACACGTCGGTGGCGCGGCCGATCAGCGCGGCTCCGAGGAAGCCGGAGTTATGCGCCTTGGACTCGAAATCCTCACCGTCCACGGTCCATTCGATCGTCGGATCGAATACCGTGATGTCGGCCACGGAGCCCTCGGCGATCTTGACGGGCTCGAGGCCCAGGATCTCGCGCGGGGCGATGGACATGACGTCGACCATCTTGCCGTAGTCGATGACGCCCTTGCCCACCAGGTTGGTGAGCACCAGGGCGAGGCTGGTCTCAAGGCCGGTCATGCCGAAGGGCGCGTACTCGAACTCGTGCGCCTTCTCCCAGTCGGCATGCGGCGCATGGTCGGTCACGATGCAGTCTATCGAGCCGTCGACCACGCCCTCGATGAGCGCGTCGCAGTCGGCCTGGGTGCGCAGAGGCGGGTTCACCTTGAGGGAGGTGTTGTAGGTGCCGTCGAGCGCATCCTCGGACAGGAACAGGTGATGCGGCGTGACCTCGCAGGTCACAGGCAGGCCCTCTTCCTTGGCGGCGCGCACCATGTCGAGGCCGCGGGCCGTGGTGATGTGCTGGATGTGCAGCGGGCAGCCGGTGAGGCGGCACAGCGCGATGTCGCGCGCGATCTCGATTTCTTCGCCCTCGGCAGGCCAGCCCAGAAGACCCAGGCGCGTGGACACGACGCCCTCGTTCACCTGGCCGGCGCCCACCAGGCCGTCATCCTGGCAGTGGACCATCATGACCTTGCCGAACATCTTGCCGTAGTCCATGACGCGGCGCATCATGCCGGCGTCCTGCACGCCCTTGCCGTCGTCGGTGAAGGCCACGGCGCCCTGGGCAACCATGTCGCCCATCTCGGAGAGGATTTCGCCCGCAAGTCCCTTGCTCATGGCGCCAGCGGGGTACACGCGGCATTTGCCCACCTCAGCGGCGCGGGCACGCACGTAGCCCACGGCCACGCCGTTGTCGCACACGGGGTCGGTGTTGGGCATCGCGCACACGCCGGTGAATCCGCCGTGGGCGGCGGCGCGGGTGCCGCTCTCGATATCTTCCTTGTGCTCGAAGCCAGGCTCGCGCAGATGCACGTGCATATCCACCAGGCCGGGCACCAGGTACTTGCCGGACAGGTCGCGAACCTCGGCGCCTTCGGCGGCGAGGCCCTCGCCCACAGCAGCGATCTTGCCGTCTTCGATCAGGACGTCGGCCACGCCGTCCAGCTCGACAGCGGGGTCAACGATATGCGCGTTTTTAAGAAGCAAGGCCATTGTCGGCACCTCCCAAGAGCAGATACATCACGGCCATACGCACGCAGATGCCGGCGTAGACCTGTTCCAGAATGACCGAGCGCTGCGGGTGGTCGGCCATGTAGCTGTCGAATTCCACGCCGCGGTTGATGGGGCCGGGGTGGCAGATGATGGCGTCGGGCTTCATGAGCTGCTCGCGGTCCTTGGTCAGGCCGAACAGCTTGTGGTACTCGCGCAAGCTGGGGAACGGTGCGCCCTCCAGGCGTTCGCGCTGAATGCGCAGCATATACACCACGTCGAGCTCGGGCAGCGCGGCGTCCAGGTCGGCGGTCACGTGGTCGGCGCCCAGGACGTCGGGGCGAGCCGGCATCAGCGTGGCGGGGCCGATGAGCGTGACCTCAGCGCCCATAATCTTGAGCGCGGGCACGAGCGAGCCGCACACGCGGGAGTGTCCGATATCGCCCACGATGCCCACCTTCAGGCCCTCGAAGTTCTGCTTGTGCTCCCAGATGGTGTACAGGTCGAGCAGGGCCTGCGTGGGATGCTGATGCTTGCCGTCGCCGGCGTCGATGACGGCGGCGGGGCTGTGCTGCGTGATGATGTGCGGAGCGCCGGCGTGCTTGTCGCGCACGATGATCATGTCGATCTTGTAGGAGTTCAGCGTGGCGACCGTGTCCACCAGGCTCTCGCCCTTAACCGTGGCGGTGGAAGAGCCGCCGAAGTTCAGGCTGTCGGCCGAAAGGCGCTTCTCGGCCAGCTCGAAGGAGGAGCGGGTACGGGTGGAGGGCTCATTGAACATGTTGACGATCGTCTTGCCCTTCAGCGTGGGCACCTTCTTGATGGCACGCTGGTTGACCTCGGAAAACGCCTTAGCGGTTTCCAGGATGGTCATGATGTCCTCACGGGAGTACTCCGTGATGTCGATCAGGTGCTTGTGGTTGAAAGCCATTGCGACTATTCACCTCCCAGAGGCGCCGAACCGGCACGGCTGCCCGGCGCTACGTCCAAAATCTCGACGGCGCTGCGACCGTCCACTTCTTCAAGGAACAGGCGTACGTTCTCGTCATGCGCCGAAGGCACGTTCTTGCCCACGAAATCGGCGCGGATAGGCAGCTCGCGATGACCGCGATCGACCAGCACGGCGAGCTGGATGACGGAAGGACGGCCCAGGTCCATCAGGGCGTCGAGCGCGGCGCGGATGGTGCGTCCGGTGTAGAGGACGTCGTCCACCAGCACGATGTGCTTGCCGTCGATGTCAAAGGGGATGTGGGTCGCGTGGACCGCAGGGGCGAAGTTGGTCATGAAGTCATCGCGGTAGAAGCTGATGTCGAGGCTTCCCAGATCGACTTTCACGCCCTCGATCTCTTCGATCTTCTCGACCAAGCGCTTGGCCAGAAGGTCTCCTCGGGTGACGATGCCCACGATGGCCAGATTCTCGGCACCGTGGTTCGCCTCCAGGATCTGATGGGCGATACGCGTCAGCGAACGCTCGATCTCCGCGCCATCCATGACGACGGATTTCACCTGGCAGGTGTCTTTCATACACACTCTCCTCTCTACGTGTACGAGTGCGTACAGACCTGACCTTGCCGCCCGCGCGGCCCATCTGGGGCTCTACGGGCTGCCTCCCGAATCAGGGCATAAAAAACGCCTTGGCCAGGAGGCGAAGGCTTCATGTGTGGGCGCCTATGTGTGGTTCGCGTTCTTATGCGGCGTCGAACGCAACAGCCTTGCCGGTCTCTCTGTACCGTCTTAAAGGACTGCGGCCAGTATACACGCCCGTGCGCCAATGTCAAACCGGCAATTTAACCGAGTTTTTCCTGTAGACAGAGAATAAACGTACGATTGAGGACGCACGATTCCCCGCAAGCGATGGAGGGACACGCGATTGGTGGCGTGGACCCCCGCAAGCGATGGAGGAGACGCACGGTTGAAGATTCGGCACACGAAAGGAGTCTTCATGCTGCAGTTTTGCTAGCACCTCTCCAGTAGGACGCTTCAAGTTGAATCGTTTTCCCAGGTCACAATAGCCTGGACGCATTCGATACTTGCTCCCACCCGAAAAAACTGCAGCATGAACGGCGCGCACGCATGTGGGGCTCAACGACGGCAGCCTTTTCGACGATGGCCTCAAGCGCGGCGTGCGCACTTCGATGCGCACTTCCTGCCGCCATGCGCACTTCCCCATGCGTCCAGTGCTGCCGCTTCCTAGCTCGTACGCGTGGAGTTGCTGGGATCGATGGACATGCTCTGGAAGTGGTTCTGCATGAACTCGTTGTCGTAGTGGTCGGCCATGAACTGCTCCACCGCGTTCTGGATGGGGTCGCCCGCCACGCGCTGGTACCAGCAGTCCAGCGAAAGGAGCGTCATGCCCGCGTCGAAGATCATGAGCGCGGCGCACACGGTGGTCAGGCTGTATCGCCACTTCCACGGAATCATGTTCACCAGCTTGAGCAGGCGCGGAAGGATGAGCTTCACCCATACGCAGCCCAGAACGCCCCACATGCTCATGAACATGCCGTTCGTGCGGCCGCCGATGGAGAGGAACGTACCTGTGTAGTCCCACGCCACGATACCGAAAGCAAACTGCAAAAACCAGCTGACCAGATACTCGAACGCACCGCCGATAACGGCGCTCACCAGGAATATCACGATGAAGTTGGCCTTATGGAAGCGGTTGAGCTCCACGGTCATGAGCACCGCGCCCACGCCGTAGATCGGCGAGAACGGCCCCCACAGCATGCCGGTGCGATCCTGGTACACGCCCGGGTCCACCACTACCATGTGGTAGATGGTCTCGATGACAAGGCCGAGCACGCTCGCCACCACGAAGATCCAGAACAGGTTGAAGAAGTCGAGCTCGATATAGCCTTTGCCGGTCTCGTCGCGCCCGAGCGTCCCCTCCTCGGCGCGCTCGCGCGTCTCCATGTCACGCAGCTTGCGCTTGAGCTGGCGTTCCTCGGAAAGCGAGGGGTCGATATAGACCATGAGGGCGATGGCGGCCACCAGGCGAACCAGCGCCCAGATGTCCACCGCGGAAAGGCCCACGAGCATCACATCGCAGAGGAACTGCGCGATGGAAAGCGTGATGGTGACCTCGATGAGCTGACGGGCATAGCGGCGTCGGTCGCGCAGCATGTTCACGCCGAGCAGGATATAGAGCGCCGACGTAACAAGCATCAAGACAAGCTCCACGATGACGATGACGATAGTCATCGTGCCGTATGTTTCGCTCGCCTGCTCGAACGCGAACGGCATGGCCACCACGACCAACGCGATCAGCGGCAAGAAGAGCACGCCGATGGCGATCAGGATGACCGCAAGAATCTTCAGAGGAAGCGGAAGCTTCTTCTTGGGCGGCTCCACAAGCGATACAGGCTGCTCTTCAGACATGGTTCCTCGTTTCAAAAACTGGGCGACCCGCAAAAAGGTCGCCTGGAATAGTGGTTTTGCGGAAGAAGTCGCCGAAACGACCACAATACCGGTTCGGCGCCCGCAACGCCGGCGAGCGTCGCGTCAAAATTCCTATCGCTGAATAGTACAGGACGGCCGCCCTCGCAAGATGGCGAATAGGCAACGGATTTGCCAAATGGGCAGCCACCTCGCGTCGTGTGGCGCCTATTTCATCGCCGCCAGCATCTCGGGATTGATACACAGGTTGTAATAGGTTGCGGCCGACAGCGCCACGACGACCACAATGCCCATGGCTATCGCCCAAATGCGCTGCCTACGCAGATACGTCTCCTTCGACACGCCCATATCAACCGCGCGATGGAGCGCGAGCGGCTGCGAGATAATCGAGAACGCAAGCGTCATGGCGAAGAGCGCCACGGCGACGATTGCTGCGAACGCGATGGAGAGCGGCGTGCGCGCGACGAAGGCGCTCACGAAGCAGTTATCCGCCAGAAGCCACAGCGGGTAATAGAGAATCGTTACCCAGATGCCATGCGCCGGTCCCCAGATGGCGGGCATGAGGAAGGCGGCGATGTTCACGCGCGGAACGCCTTTGAGAAACTTCTCCTCGGCGCGAATCTGCTCGTCGGTAAGCTCCGACCCCGTCGCTTCGCTCGAACGCTTTTTCTTTTGGGACATCGGACTATTCCTCCCTGCCGCTCGAAGAGCACCCCGCCGCAGACGTCGATCCGCAGGCGTCCGCTACAGGCGCTGCCGACGCAGCAAGCTCTATCTCGTCGGAACCGCCGCATGAAACCGGAGCGGGCTCAACGCGCGGAGCCTTCCCCGTAGGCGGCACGAAAGGCGTGCCGTCAGCATTGAGGAACGCTACGCCCAGCTCGATGAGATGAGCGAGCACCGCATCGCGCAGCAGGGGCAGCGCGTCATAGACCCGAGGCGTCAGTCCCTCGGTCACCACGGCTGGATTCATGTTCTCCACCTGCACGCCGAAGCACATGCCCCGGGCATCGAAGCCCAGCAGAGCGGCGGCGTTAAGCAGGTCGATGAGACGCATATCGTGCAGCGATTGCATGACGCCATGACCCGCGATATCCTCCGGAGCGAAACGGAACACCGTGCCAGGCTCCTCCCCCGTTCCGTCCACCGCATCCACAGTGACCAGGTAGTCGTACTCCTTGACCACGGGAAGCAGATCCATGGTCATGCAGCCCGCATCGATGAGGCTCACGTTGTCGGGGAAGCGATAGTTCTCGTGCAAGTCGTCATAGACGGCAGGGCCAGCCCCGTCGTCGAGCATCAAGCGGTTTCCTACGCATATGATTGCGATTTTTTCTGTAGTAGCCATGCCGGCCATTATACGAAGGGCGTCCGGCTGACCGCACGCGCATCGCCGAGCGCCCCCAAAACCTCCGTAACCGTGCATGACGCACCGTGCATGACGCTGCCCCACCCCAAGACGCAAGGCCCCGCACAGGGCAAAAACCACCAGATGCTCCGCGGGCCAAACCCGCACGGCTCCACTACAGGATACGAGACTTTTCAGGTTTACCAGGTTTGAGGCAGAAGCTCCTCGCCCAACACGGCCATCGTGTACGTCGCCTTAAACGCAATCTTGCCGTCAGGCCTCGTCATGACCACCTCGATTACCATGGTGCGCCTTCCCACGTGCACGGCGGTGGCGTCGATGTCGAAATAGTCCACATCCACATCGACAGAACGAAGGAAATTCGCCGAAACGGTCATGGTGGCGTTCGCCTTGCCGTAGCTGTCAGCCGCGCCCGCTGCCGCCATGTCGGCGAGCGCGAGCAAGAACCCGCCATGGACCGTTCCCAGGTCGTTCACGCACCCGTGGTCGGGGTACGCGCGAGCGACGAAATGGCCCAGTTCGACCGAGATGCACTCCGTGCGGTCGAACCCGGAAAGGTCGCGAAGATCGTTTTTGCAGTATTGGACGATGAAGTCGTCAAGCATGGCGCACTCCCCTTTCATCAGGCTTCATGCGACCACTGTACCCGGGAGACGCCCCGCACCGCAACGGTCATTTTCTTAAAACAAACCGCATGTGAACAGGAATTCGAGCGACTTGAGACGCGAACCCACATGCTCGCGCACCCATGCCTGACACAGATGAAGCACCTCGAAGGTCAAACGGCGGCTTTCGGGAGCCGCGGCTATATCCGCAAATGTCGAAAGCAGCAGACGGTTCGCATGTGCAAGCACATCCACGGGTATGCGCCTCGAGTCAGAGAACAGCAGGCATCCCTGGCAGGCAACGCCGCCTTCCGCCGGCGAGAACGCCACAAACCCGGAAGACGCCGTCGAGCCGGAAAGATCGATGCGCGCGCCGCATACCACGCAGCGGTCGAAGCTGGGGCGAAAGCCCGCGAATGCGAACGCCTTGAGCATGTGCGCGGCGCACAGGGCGAGCGCCGCAGAGGAGTCGGCCTGCGCCATAGTCGAGAGCGCCGAGGAGGTAAGCGCATACAGTTTCGGAGATTCGAGGTCGGGCTGGGCAAGACGCGCCATCAGGTCGACCACCGGAGCAGCGGCGGCGGCATGCTCGACGTCCTCCCGCACGCCGCGGTGCGCATCCACCAGACGAGCCTCCTTGACGATATCGAGGCTTTTACCGCGCACAAGAAGCAAATCGGCTTCGCAGAACACATCGAGTCGTGCCGCGAACGATGATGAAGGCTTGCGCGCCCCTTTCGCCACGGCCTTGACCAGGCGTCCGTCTTCAGCGAGCAACGTGAGGATGAGGTCGGTCTCGCCCAGTTTGGTCTTGCGCAAGACCATCGCGCGGATCGAATACGTTCCCGCAGCCAAACCGAACCTCCTTCCTTCATTAAAAAAGCCGCCCTTTCGAGCGGCTTGTATTGTATCCCAGCGAACGCCGTTTACGCGCGGTCGGCGATTTCCTTCGTGATTTGGGCGAGGAAATCCTCGACGGACATCTGGACGGTCTCGTTGCTGCGGTCGCGCACCGAGCTGTTGCCCTCTTCCGCCTCTTTGGCGCCCAGAATGAGCATATAGGGAACGCGATCGATGCCGCGAGCCTCGCGGATCTTGTAGCCGATCTTCTCGTCGCGGTCGTCCACCACCACGCGCACGCCGGCGGCTTCGAGCTTGTCGGCCACCTGGTGGGCGTACTCGCGCGACTTCTCGGACACGGGAAGCACCTTGACCTGGCACGGCGCGAGCCACGTGGGGAACTTGCCTGCGAAGTGCTCGATCAGGATGCCGATGAA
>NZ_CALUMA010000036.1 GCF_944321625.1 uncultured Slackia sp. | reverse complement strand
ACATTGACTAACTTTGGTGGCAAAATCCCCAACACGAAAGATAGCTAAGTTATTTTTGGAGGGAGGTGACCGCAGTGAGCAACGGCAACTACCAGGAGACGCACGAGCGCATCTTGAAGAGCGGTCTTGCGGCGTTTCTGGAAGAGGGGTTCGAGAAGGCGAACCTGCGCAGGATCTGCAAGGCTGCCGGCGTGACCACCTGGGCGTTCTACAAGCATTTCAAAGACAAGGAGGCGCTCTTCTCGGAGCTGGTCGAGCCGCTGGCGAGCATGATTCGCAAAGCTTACGCCCAAGGCGAGAAGCGAGGTTTCGCCGGGTACGACGAAGGGAAGCCCGTGACCCCGGAGCAGGTGCGCGCCGCGCTCGAGGCCAAGGCGGCGGGGACGCTCGCGACCACGGCGATGCTGTACTCCCATCGCGACATCTACGAGCTCCTTGTGTTCCGCTCCTACGGCACCCCCTACGAGCACTTCCTGGACTGGCTCGTCGACGAGGAGGACAGGACCACCCTCCGCGTTCTCGAGCTGATCCACGGCGCAGAGAAGGCTCGAACCGTCATCTCGAAAGAGTCTCTCCACATCGTCAACCACGCGTTCTACAGCGCTCTTTCCGAGAATATCATCCACGCGAAGAGCATCGAGGAACTCAACGCGACAACCGAGGTCATTTCAACGTTCTTCAATGCGGGCTGGGAGAAATATCGCACGCTTTAACGGCTCTTTCTTTTTTTGCCGTCAAAGATAACTAAGTCATTATTAACCGAGACTATACTTGAGGTGATGCCCATGGCAGAGACAAGCGAGCAAGACCGGCAACGGGACGAAGCGGGGCGAGAGGCTATCAGGCGCCTGTCTGGTTCCGTCAGGGGGCGCGTCATGCTGGCGCAGGCGTTCACCGTGCTTTCGGCGCTTCTGTCCTTTGCGCCGTATTTGGCTTTGGTGTGGCTGGGGGACCTGTTCCTAGCGGGGGAAGGCCCGCTCGCGCAGGCCGATGCGTCCAAGGTGCACGAAATCGCGCTCCTTCTCGTTATGACGTTCCTCTCGCAGCTGTTCTTCCGCGCTCTCGCGCTCATTATCACGCATTTTGCCGACATGAAGCTGCGCTACGTCATCCGCAAGGGTATCGTCGAGCGGCTGAGCCACGCGCCTCTTGCTTGGTTCAGCGCTACGGAATCCGGCAAGGTCAGAAGCGCTGTGCAGGATGACACGAAGACGGTCCACACCGTCATCGCGCACGGGCCGGTCGATCGTCTCAACGGCGTTTTGCAGCCGATGGTCCTTCTGGCCTTCATGCTCTGGGTCAATTGGCGTCTGGCGTTGATCGGCATCGCCACAATCCCCCTCTATTTTCTGCTGCAGACGCTCTCCATGAAGGATATGGGACCGAAAACCGCCGAGATGAACGGGCATCTTGCACGAGTGTCCTCGACGATGGTCGAGCTCGTGTCCGGCATCAAGGTGGTCAAAGCGTTCGGGAAGACGGGAGAGGCGCATCGTAATTACGCGGACGCCGCATCGGCATTCTCAAAGTCGTACTGGGACTGGTGCGCCCCGCTCATTGGGCTTTGCTCGATTGCCGGCGAGCTCATCTCCTCTCCCTTGCTTCTGCTGATCAACCTCTGCGGCGGCGCGATCGTCATGGGGGCGGGGCTGGCCAGCCTCCCCCAAGTTCTCGCATGCTCACTGATAGCCATCGTCCTGCCGACCGCCATCAGCGCTGTCGCCAACAGCACATGGTCGTACCAGATGGCCGGTGCCGCCGCTGTCAGGCTGTGCGGGATCCTGGACACGCCGTCGATTTCCGAGTCGGAAACCCCGATGAAGCCCGACGGGGTCGTCATTGAGGTGAGCGACGTGTCGTATTCCTACGGCGATACCCAGGCCTTGCGCGGCGTCAGCCTTGTCCTCAATCCCGGCACCATGACGGCGCTCATCGGCCCGTCAGGCTCGGGAAAAACGACGCTAGCCACGCTCATCGCGCGTTTCGACGATCCGGAAAGCGGCTCCATCCGCCTCGGCGGCGTCGACCTGCGAGACATCTCCTCCCGCGACCTCTACAGCTCGATCTCGTTCGTGCTCCAGGATCCCATGCTGATTAACGCCTCCATCGGGAGGAACATTTCTTTAGCGAAGCCAGAGGCTTCCCTGGAAGAGATTCGGGAGGCTGCCCGCACAGCACAGATCGACGATTTCATCATGTCGTTGCCCAAGGGGTACGACAGCGTTTTAGGAACGGACTGCTCGCTTTCCGGCGGCGAGAGCCAGCGCGTGAGCATAGCGCGCGCCCTTTTGGCCGACGCGCCGATTCTCATCATGGATGAGGCCACCGCTTTTGCTGATCCGGATTCAGAGCTCGAAATCCAGAAAGCGCTAAACGCCTTGGTCGAGGGCCGAACCGTTCTGGCCATCGCCCACCGGCCCAACGCCGTTCTAGGTGCCGATCAAATAGCCGTGTTGGAAGAAGGCAGGGTCGTCGCCCTTGGAACGCATACGGAGATTCAAGACAACGAGCATTACCAGGCGCTTCTCAAGCAGGGAGGCCTCTGCGGCAGTGAAGAAGAGGGCGATGCAGATGAGTAATTCCAAACGCTTCTTACCGAGGCTTCGTCGTTATATGGTCGAGAGCGATAGGCGCCAGCATCGCTTGGGAACTCTGCTCTACGCCCTTTCCGGCGTGATGTGCGGCATCGGTCTCGCCATCATGATGCCGGCAGCCATGGCCCTCCAGTCCGGCGATTCCCAATGGGGCCTGACGTTTTGGGGCTGGGCGGTCGCGCTTGCATCTGTGGCGGTCGTCGGCTCGACAGCCTCGTTCTTCGGTACCAAGCTCAGCTATGCGGCAGGGTTGGGCTTCATGCGCAATATGCAGGTGGTCATCGGGAACAAGGTGTCGCGCTTGCCATTAGGCTGGTTTAAGGCGGATAGTGCCGGAAGGCTTTCGCGCATGGTTACGCAGGAGATGATCTCGACCGGACAGGCCGCTGCTCTTTATGTTGGCCAGCTTATAAAAAACGCTGCCGCCGCAATCGTGTTCTGTGCTGCCGTGTGGCTTTGGAGCTGGCAAATTGGAATCATGCTGACGCTTTCCATCCCTATCCTTTTCCTTCTTCTGCGCGCTTCGCAGGCATGGGTCGGCAAAGGGCCCGGGCTGGAGGATTCCGCCGAGCGAGACATCGCCGCAAGGATAGTCGAGTTCGCGCGATGCCAGGGAGCGCTGCGCGCTTGCCGTGCGGGCGCCGACTATGCGGAGCTTGAGGATAGTTTCGTAGAAGGCAGAAAGCGGTCGGTCCGCGGTCTGTGGTGGAGCGCCCTCGGCGAAATCCTTTCTGGAGCAAGCGTGCAGATGCTCGTTGTGAGCATGATCATCGCGGTGAGCTACTTGGGTGCAAGCGGAAGCATCGGGGCGCTTGAAACAGTGGTCATGATCGGCGTCGCACTAAGGTTCACCACGCTCCTCAACGAGATCGCCTCAGCCCTATTCGGGATGGAGGACCGTCGGGCAATGCTCGACGGCATGGACGAGGTCGTCGAAGCGGCCGAGCTGCCGGTTGTGGACGCGTCGAAAGCTTGTCCTACCGACGCAAGCGTCCGGATGGGAGAGGTTCGCTTTTCCTACGTGAAGGAGAAGCCAATCCTTCGTGGAGTCGATCTCGACGTTCCGGAAGGCAGCATGGTCGCCATCGTGGGCCCGTCTGGCTGCGGCAAGACGACCATGCTCAAGCTAATCGCGCGTTTTTACGACGTCGACGACGGAGCGGTCAGGATCGGCGGCGTAGACGTCCGCGATATGACGACAGAGGATCTTTTCGCTCGGGTGTCTTTCGTTTTCCAGGACGTCTATCTCTTTAACGACACGCTGCGAAACAACGTCCTTATGGCGAACCCGGATGCTTCGGAGGAGCAGCTTCGCGCGGTCGCTGACCTTGCCGGGGTGACGGAGGTCGTCGAGCGCCTTCCTGAGGGCTGGGAGACGCTGTGCGGCGAAGGAGGTCGCTCGCTTTCCGGCGGCGAGCGGCAGCGCGTTTCCATAGCCCGCGCGCTTCTCAAGCAGGCCCCCATCGTGCTTCTGGACGAGGCGACGTCGGCTCTCGATGCGGAAAACGAGAAGAACGTCGTTCGTTCAATAGAGACGCTCAAACGGGGCTCCACGCTCATCGTGGTCGCGCACAAGCTCGAAACCGTGCGCATGGCGGACAAGATCGTGGTCATGGACAGCTCGGGCAAGGTTGCGGAGATGGGAACGCACGACGAGCTGATCGACCTCGAAGGAGAATACAAAGACTTCTGGGACAAGCGCACCGCGGGCTCCCAGTGGCAATTGGCATAGCAAACCGAGCAAAAGGAGGCTCACATGAAACTGAAGGACATCGCGACAATAGCGGTACTGGGAGTGATCGGATTCGCCCTCGGGATGGGCGTCGGCATGATAACAGGCATGTTCGGCGCGCTTTCCATGTACGTCTCGGCGGGATTCGCGGCCTTCTTCGTCGGTCCCGTTTACACCATCATGGCGCGCAAGGTGCAAAAACGGGGGACGGCTTTCTGCTTCTGGTTGATCTACGGCGTGCTCTACGCGATCATGGGCTTTGCCGTCGCGACGCCCCTGTGCCTGATCGCGGGCATCGTCGCAGAGATCATCGCCGGCGACTACGGAAACAAGAAGAGGGTGTGGCTGTCGTTTTCGGCATCGATGTTCATCTACTCGATGCACATGATAGTGTTCGTGCTCGTTCTGGGATCTGATGGACTGGCGACTTTCGTCGAGAGCATCTCGCTTGAACAGGCGCAGCAGATGGTGTCGATGTACACAGTCGATATGATGGTCATCTGCGTGCTGATCAATATTGTAACCGAGCTTCTGGCCGGGCGTTTCGGAATGTTCATTAACGACAAGTTCTTCGAAAAGGGCGCGAAGGAAAGCAGGCTGGGTTGATGGGGCGAACGGGTTTGCTCGACGGCGGGCGCGAGGGGCATCTGCACCCGCTGACGCTCTTCGCGCTGACGCTTCTGGCGCTTATCCAAGCGTTTCTCGCCAATCAGCTGGTATATGCCCTCGTGCTGGCGCTGTCGTTTCTCGTCCTTTTGGACGTCTCGCCAGCGTCCTTCTTGAGGCAGCTCGCGCTCTTTGCGGTGGCATGCGGGGTCGTGCAGCTGATCCTGCATGTCGACATCGGCTATGTCACGAGCATCTTCCTGGGCGTGGCGGTTTTGGTGGTGAGGGTCTTCCCCGTCGTCAACGTCGGTTGCGCCCTCATGATGACGAGCTCCTCGAAGCTTCTGGCGAGCATGCGCAAGCTGCACGTTCCGAACAAGGCCGCGGTCGGCGCAGTCATAGGGTTGCGCTTCCTCGACGAGATGGGCGATCGTGTGAAGGAGATAAAGCGTGGGATGCGGGTTCGCGGGCTGCGCCCGAGCCCGCTTCGCCCGGTGCGCGCCTTCGAGCTCTACTTCGTTCCCCTTGTGTACAAGTGCCTGCACGTGAGCGAGACGCTCGTCTCCTCCGTGATTTCGAAAGGAATCGAAGCGGATTGTGAAAAGACGAGCTACCGAAGTCTCTCCTTCGGTCTGCTTGACGGTGCCGCCTTGGGCGCCGGAGTCGCTCTTTTGGGGGTCGCGGTATGGGTGTGATTGACATCGACATTCGGTCTTTCTCGTACAAGGGAGAAGATCTCGCGGCGTTGAAGAACGTGCGGTTTTCAGTGGAGCGCGGCGAGCTCGTCGTGCTCACTGGCAACTCCGGATGCGGGAAGACCACTCTCATGCGGGTTATGAACGGCCTGATTCCCGATCAGTACGAAGGTGAGCTCGATGGGAGAATCGAGCTTCTCGGGAAAAGCCTGGGAGAATTTTCCTCCGGCGAGCTTGCCCGTGCGATCGGCAACGTGTTCCAGAATCCGACCGACCAGTTCTTCACCCGCAAGGCGGCCGACGAGGTGGCCCTCGTCGGCGAGAATCTGGGCATGCCTCGCGAGGAGCTGATCGAAAGGGTCGAGTCGGCTTTCGAGAGCATGAAAATCGCGCATCTGGCGGGCAAGGACCTCATAGGCCTCTCGGGAGGAGAGAAGCAGCGCGTCGCCATAGCCTCGACGCTCGTCTACGACACCCAGGTGATTTTCTTCGACGAGCCGTCCGCCAGCCTCGACCACGAAGGGATAGAGGACTTTCGCCGAATCCTCGCCGATTTGAAGGCCCTCGGCAAGACCGTTGTCATCGCCGAGCACAGGCTTTACTTTCTGGCGGATCTCTACGACAGGCTCTACGTCATGGCAGGCGGTCAAATCATCGATTCGTTCGCAGCGGGTCGGCTTCGTGCTGAGGATTGCGCGCGCTATGGGCTTCGTGCACTTGATTTGCACGGCTTGAATCCGGAAAACCACCGCCAGCTCGGAGCAGAGGCTGCCTCAATGAAGGGCGTTTCGGTCTCCGCAGGCGGGCGAGCCCTGATCGGGCCCTTGACGCTCTCTTTGCGAGAGGGCGAGGTTATGGGCGTCCTTGGGGCAAACGGAGTCGGAAAGAGCACGCTCGCCCGGGCGATGTGCGGCCTTGCGGGCGGTCGACAGGCCTTCTCGTGGGGAGTTCGACTTCGACAGAGGCTTCGCCGATCGTACTACATGATGCAAGACGTCGATTACCAATTGTTCTTCGACACGGTGGAAAACGAAATCCTGACCGACCAGAAAAACATCGACGACAACCGTCTCAACGAGGTAGCGCGTATCGTCAAGGCCATCGACCTATGGGACAAGAGGACCGAGCATCCGCAAAACCTATCAGGGGGCCAGAAGCAGCGTTTGGCGCTGGCTTGCGCCTTTCTGAGCAGCAAGGAGATCGTCGTTCTGGATGAGCCGACATCGGGACTCGACTTCATGCACATGGCGAGGATCGCCGGGCTCATCGAGGAGCTTGCCGAAGGCCGTCCCGTGGCCGTCATCACCCATGACCTTGAGTTCCTGTTCAAGGTCTGCACTTCGGCTCTGATGGTGGGGCGAGATGGCTGCGAAATGGTCGATCTGCGGGCGCGCGGATCCAGCGAAACCGTCCTTAGGTTTATGGGATGCGTTTGCTAGCTGTTTTCATTTGACGCGGCGGAGTTCGACTTCATGGTCCTTTCCGGAGGATAGAAGAGGCGTGCTGCATTCACCCCAGCGTCAAGGAGCGCCCCTCGAAGAAGCGGTGTTTAGATAGCGTCTCCTCGGCAAGGCGCTCGCCTGCGACGATCGAACGAACATCGTGGTCAGCCACCTCAACAAGCCCCTTACGGGCCAGGTTGCCGAGCGCCTTGGAGACGCTCGGCTTGGAGCGGCCGAGGCGCTCGGCGATGTCCACGTTGCGGCACGACCCGCGCAGGCGGCGGATGACGAGGATGGCCTCGAGGTAGTCTTCGGATGATTCGCGGTGGCCAACCCTGCACCTTTTGCCCGTCATGAGAAATACTCCTCGAGTCGGCATGACACGTCCGTGTCCGACAAAGGCCCCGACCAGGAAACGCGGCCGTTCTCGAGGAACAGCGCCTCGTCGCAGCAGCGCGACACCAGCTCGGGATCGTGGGTGATCACGAGGCAGGTTACGCCCAGGTTCGAGAGATCCCTGAGATTCCTCGCGGTGTCGAGCATGTGCGCCCAGTCAAGGCCGCTCGTCGGCTCGTCGAACACGCACACGCGCCTGCCGCTCGCCACCGCGCTCGCTATCGCGACGCGCTGCTTCTGTCCGCCGGACAGCGCCATGGGATGCGACTCCTCAAGACCGGAGAGGTCGAGTCCCGACAGCACTCGGCCGATCGCCTCCTTGTCGGCATCGCGCCCGCTGCCACGCAGGGACAGTGCGACCTCCTCCGCTACGCTTTCTGTGAAGAGCTGGTGGTTGACGTCCTGCATGACCATGTAGCACAGCCGCTTTCGCTGCGAGGGGCGCACGACGACTCCGTCTATCGACATGTCGTCATCGCATCGTTTCTCGAGCCCGCAGAGGCAGCGGGCGAACGTCGATTTCCCGGCGCCGTTGTCCCCGACCACCCCGACGATGGCGCCCGCGCGGAACGAGGCATCTTTCACGTCGATGCCCTTGGGGCCTGACGGAGATGGGCGTCTGTCGTGGCCGGCACCGCCAAGCGACTCGAGCGGGCCGGAGCCCTGTTTGTGCGTGAACCTCATTCTGCGTATCTCGACCCCGGGAGCTGCATCTTCGCTCGAAGGCTTCCCGAAGCCGGGCACCTCAGCCTGATTGTGGAAAGAAACCGGCGACACCGACCGGAGGCCGAGCGCGTGGAATTCCTCGTCCGCCATGGACGCAACCTGTTTCGCCGTTCGATCCCACGCAACGTGACCGGACTCGAGCATCACGAAGCGATCGGCGACATCTAAAAGGTAGCCGAGTCGATGCTCCGCCACGATCACGGTCCGACCCTCGGCCTTCCATTCCGCGATGATGCCGGACAGCATTCGTATCGCCTTCATGTCGAGGTTCGAAGCCGGCTCGTCGAGAACCATCACGCCGGGACGGTGCGCCGAGGCGCTCGCGCACGCGATCTTCTGCTTCTCGCCGCCGGACAATCGGAAAAGACTGCGATCCAGCAAGGGTCGGAGTCCGAATCGCTCCACCGCATCCTCGAGAGCGGCATCGATGCGGCTCACGTCCCACCCCATGTTCTCGCAGGCGAATGCCAGCTCGCTTGTCGTATCGACGTTGAAGAACTGGCTTCTGGGGTTCTGGAACACGCTGCCGACGCGCGCCGCCGTCTCGGTTATCGGCTCGACGCTCGGGTCGATGCCGCCGACCGAGACCTCGCCCCACAGGTCGCCTTCGTAGAAATGGGGGATGAGGCCGTTTACGAGCCTGGTCACCGTTGTCTTGCCGCATCCGGAGCGGCCGCAGAGCACGACCACCTGGCCCGCTGAAATGTCAAGGCACACATCATCGAGCGCAAGTCGCCCGCCTTCCGCCCCTTTGTGCCGGAAGGAGACGTGCCTGATGCTGACCGGAACGCCTTGCGCCGCGCGGTTGGAGGCTACCATCCTACCATCCCCTTCGCCATCGCTGCCACGGCGAGAGCGGCCATCACCGCAACCATCGCCGCATCCGCGGACCCGAACCCGACGACGCAGCGGTTGGTGCGCTTCGCCGAACCGCCGAGACCGCGGGTAACGCTCGCTGCCGACAATTCGTCGCCGATCTTGACCATGCTCGCTATCAAGGGGACGAGCCGGTACTCGACCATGGCGACGGGACCGCTCTTCCAGCTCACGCCGCGCAATTGCATGGCATCCCGTATGGAGCGGTACTCCTCCGCCACCGTGGGGAAGAAGCGGAAGATGACGGCGAACGGGATGATCACCTTCTCGGGAAGCCTCAGCCTCGTGAAGGCCGCGACGAACTCGCTCACCTTCGTGCTCGCGAGCAGGTAGTACGCGAACATCGTGCCGGGGAAGAACGAGAGAACCATGGATGTCAAGAACCGCAAGACCACCGCTGCCAAGCTCATTGATCCCAGCGCCTCGAGAAGAAACGCCTCGTTCACCATCTCGAGAGCGAAAGCCGCGAGATACGCGACCGCAAACGCCGCAGCCGCCCGCCGCATTCGGGCCAAAGAGAGAAGGGCGACGAGCACCCCCGCAGTGGCGAACTTGATGACGAACCCCGCCGGCGTGTATCCCGACGTCAGGAACGCCACGTTAGCGCACAGCAGCATCGCTATCTTCGTTCGCGGGTCCAACCAAAAGCCGCGCCCTTCTGCAGGAGGGATGGCTTGACGCGCAACCGCTTCCATCAGGCGATACCCGCGCGCTCGAAATGCTTGCGAAGGACCTTGGTGCCGATAGCCGCCCCGACGAGCGCGCAGACGACGATTCCCGCGACGACGATGGCGAGCATCCCTCCGGAGAGGTACGCCATCATCTCGTTGACGAAGGCATCGCCTTGACTCGCGCGGTACGGCTCGAAATACGCCTGCCCCAGGATCCACATGGGAAGCATCGTCCCGATCACCCACAGCGAGAACACGCAATGCGATGCCACTGAGCATTTCAGGCTCTTGTACCCTCCGGCGCGCAGGATGAGGTCGGCGATGAGCCCGCATGCGATGCCGAAGCACAGACCGATCGGGCCGTACCCCATGAGGAACGAGATGAGACCCAGAAGTGCTCCCATGATGGTCACCATTCCGAAGGAGCGGACCTTCGTGTAGAAGAGCATCTGCGGGATGCCCG
>NZ_CALUMA010000035.1 GCF_944321625.1 uncultured Slackia sp. | reverse complement strand
CGCATCGAATCGCCCATGCGTTCGCGCGTGTTCGACAACTCCGACGGCGTGCTCTACGCGTTCGGCTGGCGTGCGTTCGGCCTGGCGCTCCTGTATGCGCTCATTCCCGGCATCGTCTCGGCCGTTCTCATGTCGGGGCAGGTTGCTGCGCAGATGGCTTCGGGGGCGCTCGCGGGCTCCGCTTTTGGCGGCAGCACCGCGCTGGCGGCCGACGTGACGCTCGATTTGCCTGGTCAGATCATTACGCTTGCGGTCGAGTGGCTGATCATGCCCATCATCTGGGTGGGCATGATGCGCATGGCGCTCTACCGCGACATCTCCGCCGGTCTGCAGATTGGCAAGATTTTCCAGATGATTCGCCGCGATGTGGGCGGATTGGTTCCTGCATGGATCGTGTTCTGCGTGCTTAACACGGCTGTTTCGTTCGCCGCGAGCATGGTTACGAATTCCGCATGGCTGATGGCGGCCGATCCTTCCGCCCAGGCGCTGGGCATGTCCATACTCTTGCTGCTGGCGGCGTACGCTTTGCAGGTGGCATCGGTGTTCCTGATGGCAATCGCGCTGCGCACGGCGGGTCGCTGGACGGCTCAGTTCGAAGTCGCCCAGTGGGGTCCCAAAGAGGCCCCGCTGCCTCCGAAGGGCGGGTATCCGCCGGCGGCGTAACTGCATCAACGTGCGTATTCTGCGCAGGGGATTTGAATATTGTGCAACAAGGCAGGCCGCGCCCGGCAGAGGGTGCGGTCTCTTGGTATAAAGACCCTCGGGTTATTCTGCGCCGTTCGGCGGTTTTGAATAGAAAGGTCTTGCATGGACGTCGTACTCATGATTGTGCTCATCGTTATCGTATTGAGCATTTTGGTGTTTATTCACGAAGGCGGGCATTACCTTGCCTCGCGCATGTTCGGCGTGCGCGTGACGGAATTCATGCTGGGTTTGCCCGGGCCCAACATCGGCTTCACGCGCAAGGGTACCAAGTTTGGCGTGACGGCGGTGCCTTTGGGCGGCTACGCCAAGGTATGCGGCATGGAGCCTGGCCCCGAGAATCCCCATATCGAACGTGCGCTGGCCTATGCCTACGAACATGGCACCGTGTATGCCGATGATGCGGCGGAAGAGCTGGGCATCAGTCTGGAAGACGCCATCGAGGTCATGTACGTGCTGGAGGATTGGGGCTGCGTGGACGGTCCCGGCAAGAAGGACGAGCACAACATCTTCCGTACCCGTGCCTACCGCGACAAGAAGGCCGGAATCGACCTGGCGCAGGGCACGCCGCGCCCCTTCGAGGACCCGCATGCGCTCTACCTGCTTGAACGCGCACAAACCTACCGTGCTCAGCCGTTCTGGAAGCGTACCGTCATCCTGCTTGCCGGTATCTTCATGAACCTGCTGTTCGCAGTGCTGGCGTTCGTGCTTGCGTTCTCGGTCATCGGCGTGGACGTGACCATGACCACGGGCGAGATGCAGCACGTGAACCTCAATCCGCTCGATGCCATTCAGATGGGATTCACGGTGATCGGCGTGACGGCGCAGGCCATCGTGAGCCTGTTCAACCCCGAGACCGCTGCGACCGTGGTGTCGCAGTCCACGAGCGTGGTGGGTATGGCGGTGATGTCGGTGGATTTCGCTGCGCAAGGCCTCGGCTGGTTCATCTACTTCATGGCCATCATCTCGGTGTCGCTGGGATTGATGAACCTGCTGCCTATTCCGCCGCTTGACGGCGGGCGTTTCGTCATCGAGATCTTCCAGAAGCTCTCGAAGCGCCAGGTGGGCTACAAGGCCATGAACGCCATGAGTCTGGCGGGCATGGCGCTGTTTTTGGTATTCTTCCTGTTTATGGTGAATCAAGACGTGCAACGCTTCGTCTTCGGAAACTGGGGATAGGGAGTCGCCATGAAACCCAATGAACAAACCCGCCGCGTGATGGTGGGCAGCGTGCCCGTGGGCGGGGGAGCACCGTGCGCGGTGCAGTCGATGCTCAACGCTCCGGGCGACGACGTGGAGGCCAACCTCGCGCAAATCAACGCGCTTGCCGAGGTGGGATGCGAGATCGTGCGCATGGCCATTCCGCGCCGTTCGTGCCTGGATGCGTTCGCCGAAGTGTGCGCTCAAAGCCCGCTTCCTGTGGTGGCGGACGTCCACTTCGATGCTCAGATCGCCATCGAGGCCGCGCGCCGCGGCGCCGCCAAGCTGCGCATCAACCCCGGCAACATCGGGGGATGGGACGCGACCGACGCCGTGATTGAGGCGGCGGGCGAGGCGGGCATTCCCATTCGCGTGGGCGTGAATGCGGGCTCGCTTGACGAGGAGCTCAAGACGCGCGTCGATCTCACCCTGCCTGAAAAGCTAGCTCAGTCGGCAATCGACTATGTGCATCATTTCGAAGAGCGCGGTTTCCACGACGTGGTGGTTTCGGCCAAGGCCCACGACGTGATGACCACGGTGCGCACCTATCGCATGCTGGCGCGCGAGATTCCGCAGGTGCCACTGCACATCGGCATCACCGAGGCGGGCACGCTCATGCAGGGCACCGTCAAATCGGCCGCCGGCCTGGGAATCCTGCTGGAAGAAGGCATTGGCGACACCATGCGCATCTCGCTGACCGACGACCCCACCGAGGAGGTGCGCGCCAGCTGGATGCTGCTCGCGGCGCTCGATCTGCGCCGTCGCGGCCCTGAAATCATCAGCTGTCCCACGTGCGGGCGCTGCCAGGTTGACCTCATCGGACTGGCCAAGCAGGTGGATGCGCGATTGGCCACGTGCCCCAAGCCGCTCAAGGTGGCGGTCATGGGCTGCGTGGTGAACGGTCCTGGCGAGGCCGCCGATGCCGATATCGGCGTGGCATGCGGCGCGGGATCGGGCGCGCTGTTCGCCCACGGTAAGGTTTTGCGCAAGGTGCCCGAGGAAGGCATCGTTGACGCCCTGATGGAGGAAATCCAAAAGATGTAACAGCGGCGAAAAGCCTTGCGCCGCAGGCCCGGGGCGGGTATCGTTGACGGGTTGAAATTTGAAGCCGAAAGAGGACGGTAGGCTAGCCTTTTGGCGGGCGATTTTGCGCCCGTGGCGTTGCGAGGCGGCTTCCATCCTCATGCTCGAGAAGGAATCGCACATGACCACATTCGCCAAGCACGCCGTACTGCGCATGAGTGCGCTGTATGCCCCCACGCTCAAAGAGGATCCCAGCGACGCGGACATCGTGTCTGCCAAGCTGCTCACGCGTGCGGGTATGATCCGCAAAGAGGCCGCCGGCCTGTATTCATTCCTGCCGCTGGGCATGCGCGTGCTGCGCAAGATCGAGGACATCGTGCGCGAGGAGATGGATTCCCACGGCGGCCAGGAGATTCTGATGCCGTTCGTGCAACCCGCCGAGCTGTGGCACGAGAGCGGCCGCTGGGATGACTACGGTCCCGAGCTTCTGCGCGTGGTTGATCGCCACGGCAACGATTTCGTGCTGGGTCCCACGCATGAGGAAATCATCACCGACCTGGTGAAAAACGAGCTGCGCAGCTACAAGGATCTGCCCAAGAACCTCTACCAGATTCAGGTGAAGTTCCGCGACGAGCGTCGTCCGCGCTTCGCTCTTTTGCGCGGCCGCGAGTTCGTGATGAAGGATGCCTACAGCTTCGATGCCGATGAGGCGGGTTTGGACAAGAACTACGCCCTCATGCGCGACGCTTACACCAATATGTGCGAGCGTATGGGCCTGAACTTCCGCATCGTGCAGGCCGACTCCGGCCAGATCGGCGGCAACGAGTCCGAGGAATTCATGGCGCTCGCCGATACGGGCGAGGCCGAGCTCGTGCACTGCACCTGCGGCTATGCGGCCGACGTGGAGGCTGCCGCGTGCACGCCGCATCCGGTGGCATACCCCGCCGAGTCCTGCGAGAAGATCTCCACGCCCGGCGTGCACACGATTGCCGAGCTGGCTGCGCATCTGGGATGCGAGGAGGCCGCTTGCATGAAGGCGTTCTCCTGCAAAGATTCCGAGGGCCAGATTTGGGTGCTGTTCGTGCCCGGCGACTATGAGGTCAACGATGTCAAGGCCGAGCGCGTGGTGTCGGGCTTCACGCCGCTCACCGACGAAGAGATGAAAGACGCCGGCCTGGTCAAGGGCTCCATGGGCCCCGTCGGTCTGCCTGAGGGCGTGAAGATTGCCGCCGATGAGAGCCTGCGCGACATCGAGCGCTGGGTCGTGGGCGCCAACGAGGATGGCTACCATCTGGTGGGTGCCAAGCTCGGTGAGGATTTTCACGTGGACGCGTGGGCCGATCTGTGCATGGTGCGCGAGGGCGACGCTTGCCCCGTGTGCGGCAAGCCTCTCGAGCTGGCGCGCGGCATCGAGGTCAGCCAGATCTTCAAGCTGGGCGACAAGTACTCTCGTGCCATGGGCGCCACGTTCATGGACGAGGACGGCACCGAAAAGCCCTTCATCATGGGCTGCTACGGCGTGGGCGTGTCGCGCACGATGGCGGCTGCGGTGGAGCAGAGCCACGACGAGTACGGCATCATCTGGCCTGCGGGCATCGCGCCGGCGCACGTGTGCGTGATTCCGCTTTCCGCCAAGCCCGACGAGGTGACCGAAGCTGCTGAGAAGATTGCCGAAGAGCTTGCCGCTGCAGGCTTCGAGACGGTCATCGACGACCGCAACGAGCGCGCCGGCGTGAAGTTCGCCGATAACGACCTGATTGGCTGGCCCGTGCAGGTTGTGGCCGGCAAGCGCGGTCTGGCCGAGGGCACCGTGGAGGTCAAGAACCGCGCCACGGGCGAGAAGGTTTCCGTTCCGCTGGCCGAGGTCGAGGCCGCGGTCAAGGAGATTCTGGGCTTCTAAAGCGTCCGACAACGAAATGACGAGAGCCATGGGCGGTGCCTTCGGGTGCCGCCCATCTTTATTCAGATGCCGTTCGCCGCGGGTTTGTTTCCGCACTGTTTCCTTCCATTAATACAGCGCACTCTAATGCACTAAAGCGCTACAATGCAACGACCCTCCGAAAGCGGAGGGTTGCGCGTCTTGGCGCATGGATTCCGAGGAAAGGGAACAATGATGAAAGTGCTCGAGAGGATAAGTGACTTTGCTGGAAAGTACATGGCGATTATCGCGCTTCTCGTAGCCATTATCGCCCTGGTCTTTCCCGCGCCTGTATCTTCCGTCATCAAGACGAGCTATGTGAATACGCTTCTGGGCATCGTCATGTTCGGCATGGGCATGACGCTCAAGCTGTCCGACTTCAAGGTTGTGTTTACCAAGCCCAAGGCCGCCATCACGGGTATCTTCGCCCAGTTCATCATCATGCCCGGTCTGGCGTTTTTGCTGGTGACCATCTTCCAGCTGCCGCCCGAGCTGGCTGTGGGCGTCATCCTGGTGGGTTGCTGCCCCGGCGGCACCAGCTCCAACGTCATGACGTTCCTCGCGAAGGGCGATGTGGCGCTTTCCGTTGGCATGACCGCGTGCACCACCATCATGGCACCCGTCGTTACGCCGGCGCTCGTGCTGCTGCTCGCTGGCCAGACGGTCGATGTGTCGTTCATGAGCATGTTCATGTCCATCGTGCAGGTGGTGTTCCTGCCCATCGCCGCGGGCTTCGTCATCAACTACTTCTTCGAGAAGTTCGCGCAAGGCTTCGCCAAGGTGCTGCCGCTCATCTCGGTCGTGGGCATCTCGCTGATCATCATGGCTGTTGTGGCCGCTAACGCCGCCAACGTGCTCGCCGTGGGTCCGCTGGTAATCCTCGTGGTCATGCTGCACAACGTGCTGGGCTACGCGCTTGGCTACGGTGCTGCCTGCCTGCTGGGACTGTCCAAGGCGCAGCGCCGCACCATCTCCATCGAGGTTGGCATGCAGAACTCCGGCCTGGCCACTTCGCTGGCTACCGTGCACTTCGCCGCCATGCCGATGGCCGCTGTGCCCGGCGCAATCTTCAGCGTGTGGCATAACATCTCCGGTGCGGTGTACGCCAACATCCTCGCCCGCAGCGCCCACGAAGCGCCCACCGACGAGGCGACCGAGGAGAATGCTAAGGCTGCCGCTCAGGGCGCCAACGCATAAGTTCTTTACAAGGGGGAGAAGGGAGGGAAGGTATTCCCTCCCTTCTCCCCCTTGAACCCCCTTATTCCTCCCTTCGCTCCAGAGCGCAGTGGAAACTGGGTATGTGGACTGCATTGCCCACAAAGCAAGCGTCGCTTCGCTCGCTTGCGCTTCGCGAGTTTATTGATTGTTGCGTAATTGCCAAGTGCCTCACAGGTCTTGGCTTCATCGACGCCGAGCAGAGAAAGCCCCCACGCATCCCAAAAACCTTGAGATGCGTGGGGGCTTTTCGGTTCATCGTAAAGATGTAAAAGAACAATATGCTCGAGTTTCTTGGTAATGCTTCAAGTTTGGCCATACACGCGAACCGCGGGCGAGCGAAAGCGATGCCCGCTCAGTGGGCGATGAAGTCCCGATTGGCCGGTTTCCCCCGCGGGCTGGAGCGAGAAAAAGGAGGAGGGGGTTCCAAAGGGGGAGGAGGAAAAGGAAACATCCTTT
>NZ_CALUMA010000034.1 GCF_944321625.1 uncultured Slackia sp. | reverse complement strand
ATTGAAGCGAGCAAGATTGCACGGAGGCACCAAGTCGAAAAAGGGAATCATGCCCGCGCGCTCTTCAGGCAGTCTTGCCGCCTCCATCTTGGCAATGAGCTCCATGCGCTCCTGCTCGTGCGCTGCCGCACCCTCGGACCCAGCTTGGCCGTCAGCATCGGCATGTGCTGCGCCTTCGCGGGAATCGCAAGCAGCCTCGCTCTTTCGTGAGCCGTCCGCCGCCCATTCATGCAGATCGACCGCCGCCGCAGGCAGCAGATACTCCGGCAGAAGGTCGCACGGGTGCACGCCAACGCCCTCATGAATGGCAATGCCCGCATGCGTATCCGCATTCGTACAAGACGCGGACGAATCCGGGGCGCCCATCTCCGCATGGCAAACCGCAGCATCAAAAGCATCGGCACTCTTATCCGCTCCGCCAAACGGGCCAACGATCCCCCCGTTCTCATCGAGCTGCGTGCCGGAGAATTCCGCCTCGATCCACCTGAGACGCTCGTTGACCTCGCGGTGGCCTTCGGCGGCGCGTCGCGGGAAAATCACCCAACGGGTGTCGTCTTTCGTAAAGCCCCGGGCCGGACGAGCATGCGTCACGTCGGCGACCTCCACGAACGTGGACGAATGGCACACGCGCGTGGTTGCTCGCAGAATGACCGGCGTGCGGTAACGCTCAGACAAATCGAACGCCGCGCGCATCATCTCGATGCCTTGCTCGATGTTTTCAGGGTCGAGCACCGGCACCTTGGCGAAAGCCGCGAACCGGCGCGTGTCCTGCTCGGTCTGAGAGGAAATGGGACCCGGATCGTCAGCCACATACAGCACGCAGCCGCCTTCGATGCCCACGTAATTCAAGCTCATAAGCGCGTCGCTGGCCACATTGAGGCCCACCTGCTTGCATGTGAACAGCGTGCGCGCACCGGCGTACGATGCGCCCGCCGCCAATTCCAACGCCGCCTTCTCGTTGGTGGACCACTCCACGTGAACGCCCTGCGCGCTGTGGTCGGCCACGCGCGCGGCGATCGTCTCGATGAGCTCGCTGGAGGGTGTGCCGGGATAGCCCGCTACCACGCCCACGCCCGCTTCAAGCGCCGCGCACGCGAACGCCTCGTTTCCCATCAGCAGCTTTTTTGCCATATGGACCCCCCTGAATAAAAACGTTGACGCCGGCATGCGGCAGAGATGATCGCGCTCAAGTTTGCCTTTTGCCCATTGTAGCCAAAATGCAAAAGCCGCCGGGGTGCGCGCATCCCAGCGGCTCAAAGTTCATGCGTACGAAATAGGATAATGAGGGCACCGGAGCAGGCACCTGCCGCCCTTCGACCCCTCAACAAGCCCCACAAGAGTCAACGCCGACTCTTGGCACACACCAACCCCTCATGCGGCGTGGGCGCAAACGTGCAACTGGTTACTGAGGGGCATTTCCAAGACACGCAACACGCCGCCGAATGCGCCATGAAGCGCACCGCCCTCGAACAGATTATTCCCCAATATGAAACGCGCATCGCAAGCGCCTAGCCCGCAATGCGCGTTTCGCACACGCCCAGCCTCAAATGCCCTCCCCTCCTTGGAGCACATTGATGCCTTCGGATGTGAGATTTGTTGTTTAAAATGCCAATCAAACGGCTGGTTTCTCGCAATCTGCATTAGCCTCCGGAAGCACGATATTTAAGACAATGCCCATCAAAGCGGCTACCGCAAGGCCAGGAATGGCATAATCGCCCAGAGGAATGCTCACCGACAACGCCTGCATTCCCACTCCAACAACCGCGGGACCCCCAAAGATGATAATATTGCGGCTTTGGTGCAAGTCGATTTGATGAGTAACCAGCATTTTCAATGCGTTGCAGGCGATAAGCCCAAAAATCACAATCGATACGCCGCCGATTACCGGATCGGGAATCGTGCCGATAAGAGCACCCACCTTTGGACAAAACCCGCCAATGAGAAACGCCGCAATTGCCGCAAACCAAAACACCTGGGTTGAATAGACCCTCGTCACGCTCAGCACGCCGATATTTTCCGCAAACGTTGTGGCCGGAGGGGCTCCGCAAAGCCCAGCAACAACAGTCGCTAATCCGTCGCCCAAAACCGACTTCCATAGCATAGGGCCGTAATTTCGCCCCACCATTTCTCCGATGACAAACAGATGCCCTATATGCTCGATAACCACAACGAGAGCAATGGGGCTGACCAGAATAATTGCCGAAAGGTCGAACTCGGGCAACGTTATCTCGGGCACACCGATCCAGGTCGCCTCTTCGACAGGGCTGAAGTCAACAAGTCCAAAGGCGCATGAAAGCACATAAGCAACAATCGCACCGAGCAAGACGGGGATGGTGTTGATGATTTTCTTCCCAAAGCATGTGCACAAGACAACCGTAATAAAAGCCACAAATGCTACCGTAAGAGCTTGCCAGCTTGAAACGGAATCATCGGTAAGCAACGCTTCCGACACCGCAGTCGTAGAAAGGCCGCAACCGATTACGAAAATGATAGACGCCATTACCACGGGAGGAATGAACTTATCGATCCAGCCCGTACCTATGGCGCGAATGACGAGCGCGCACACCACAAAGATAACGCCGGCAACCACGATGGCCGATCCAACGCCCGCGACCCCCGCCGCAGCCCCCGCTACGACAACGGGGCCAACAAAACTGAATGACGGACCCAAATAGCTTGGGATTTTTCCCTTGGTCACCAGCAGATACAGTGCAGTCCCAATCCCCGAGCACATAACCGAAACCGATGGCGAAAACCCCATCAGCATAGGCACAAGAACGGTAGCGCCGAACATCGACAAAAAGTGCTGCATGCCAAGGGGGATAGCCTTAGCGAAGGGCAGTTTTTCTTCCACGCCTACAACTCGTTTACTCATGATTTCCCTTTCATGAGGTCGGGCGACGAACGAGGGGTGGACAGCGTTCGTCGCCCAGAAGTAATCCGTTTACGGCTTTGGGGAACTAAGCCGCTTTCTTTGCCGGCTCTGCAGCCTCCTCCTCGTCTTCTTCCTTGGGAAGAATCAGATTCAGGACAACTGCCAGAATCGATGCCAAAAGAAGGCCAGGCACGTTGAACGAACCGATGGGAATGGAGACGCCGGTAGTCATCATGCCAATGCCAACGATCAGGGACGCGGCGGCAATCATGAGATTGCGGTTCTTATTGAAGTCAACCTTCGCCTCAACAAGCAGCGACAAACCGTTGCCCGCGATAAGGCCAAAGAGCAGCAGCGAGACGCCTCCGAGCACGCAATTAGGAATCGAATAGAAGAGCATAGCGAGCTTGGGGCAGAATCCGCCAATGATAAGAGCAAAGCCAGCCGTCCACCAGAAGACGCGAGTGGAGAAGCAGCGGGAAAGACCCATGACGCCAATGTTCTCGGCAATGGAAGTCAGGGCAGGGCCGCCGAGCGAACCAGACACGATAATGCCCAAGCCATTACCCATAAGCGAAGAAGAAAGCTTGCTGTTGCAATCTTCGCCCGAAAGGTTGGTCACCGTCATAAGGTGGCCGATATGCTCGACGCAGAGCACCAGGGCGATAGGAGCGATAACCATAATGCCGTTAATGCTAAACGTAGGAAGCGTGATGTTGGGAAGACCAATCCATGCGGCGTCAATCACCGGCTGAAAATCAACAAGCCCAGCAGGAATGGCTACGATGTAGCCAACAACGATACCGATCAAGACAGGGATCATGCGCAGGAATCCCTTGAACCAGCTCGAGGCGACAACGGCTACCAAGAAGGTAAGGAAGCCGATGGCGCAGCCAACCGTATCAAACGTCTCGGAAGCGCCGCCGTCGAACATCACGGAATTGATTGCCGTAGCAGAAAGGCCAATGCCGATAACCGCAATGATACATCCCGTAACAACCGGGGGCAGCACCTTGTCAATCCAGCCCGTGCCGACAAGCTTCACAAGCAATGCCACAATGCACAGCACAATACCTACAGAAACCACGCCGCATAGCGCGCCGCCGATGCCATCAACCGCCGTAACGACAGCCATGGGCGTAATGAAGCTGAACGATACGCCAAAGTAGCTCGGAACTTTATTCCTGGTGCACAAGAGATAGATAATCGTGCCCAAGCCCGTGCAGAACACGGCAAGCGCCGGGTCCAACCCCATAAGCATGGCGGGAACAATAGCGCCACCGCCTACGAAAGCCATCAAGTGCTGAAGCGAATACGTTAATGCCTTTCCCAATGGCACCTTATCCGCAATCGCGTATCCACCATCTGCTCTCATCCTTCATCCTTCCCTTTGAAATTGCCTTCTCGCCCCAATTTGAGGCGACGTTCACAGAATTAGCCCTAAGCCTCTGGCAGCGTGAGCGCATCAGCGGGGCATGCCTGAATGCACAGGCCGCAATGCGTGCACTCGTTTTGCGGGTGTTTCTTTCTATCGGCGCAAGGATCGATGTGCTCGGGGCAAATCGATACACACGCCATGCACATAGCGCCTTTCTTTCGAATGCATGCATGCTTATCAACCACGGGATACGGCTTGGGCTTGCGCTTGGATGTGTTGACCGGATGGGCGAGCTCAAGTTCGTTCAAATCGAACGCGATGCTCGACGCTCCCGTTTCTGCCACTAGCGCATTCAGATTTTGAAGATCAAGATCGAAAAAGCCGCCGGCGAATTCCATGGCCCCGCGATAGAAGCGCTCCGACACTATCTGCCCAGCTAGAGAGGCGAGTTTGGGATACCAGTTCAGAATGTGCTGCTTAAGGAATTCCTGCTGGAGCCGCAGGTACGTGCGCACCGAATCCATCTGGTCGGCCTTGAAAGACTCGCATGAGCGTTCCGCGATGAGCGCCATAAATTCGCACATAAAGGAGAGGTGGTCTTCTGGCAGATCGATTCCCTCGCCAAGTTTAAGCGCCTGTTTTTTGAAGATGTTGTACACCTTCCCACGCGCAAAGCCCATAAGGCGCTGCTCTTCGCCGCCGAATGCGCTTTCGTAGGGCAGCGCCATGCGGCCGTCCACTCCCTGGATTCCATAGAAGGCCAGCGTGTAATCGCGATTGAGCAACTCGCGCGTACCCGTATTCCTCTTGGCAAGATACCTCGCCATCACATGCACGCCATGGTCGATGCGCTGGTCGCCGCAGGCAAAGCCCGACAAGCCCCCCTGTGCCAGCGCCTCAATATCTTCCTGCGACAAAGGCTCACGGAAAATCTTTGCAACGAGGCGATACAGCGACGCTCGCCCGTTCTGCACCTGGACGAATTCTTCATACGAAATCATCAGATGATTCCTTTTCTCTCATTGCTCGCATTCACGGAATGCGGCCATCATTAGACGTTCAGAATGACGCTCCTGTTGGCCTGAGCCTCCTCGAAGAAGAAGAGGAACCCTGCGCCAACAATCCACATGAGCATGCGCAGGCAGATGCCCCCTACCACGGAGAACACGAAGCCTGCGATTAAAAGCAGGGCGTCCGCCCCGGGCACACCACCCGCGAAAACCACGCCGAGCAAAACGATGGGGGCCGCAATCCCACACGCTACGATGCCTCCCCAGAAAAGCGCCGCGTTGTCCTTAAGCCTCCCTTTTCCCAAGTGCAATGCATAGGCAATCACGGCAATGGCAGAAAGCACCATGCCCACCGCGGTAACCGTCACGGCAAGGCTCAAAACGGCCTGCCCGGCAGAAAGCACGGAAGCGGCAGCCGCATACAGAAGCCCGCCCGAAACCAAAGCGGTGCCCGTGTAAGCCAAGGGGAGCTTCTTTGTGTTCCACGTGGGCTTTGAGGAAATCAGATAGCCATGGCCGGTAGCAAACGCCAGCCCAAGGCCGGCCGCAATGCCGAGCGCGCCAAAAACAAGGCGGGCCATAGCGCTATCGAAGAGCACGCACGATGCGGCGTAGCCAACCATGAGAATTGAAACGATGCCAAGCATGATCAGCTCTACCGAAATGCCAGAAAACGATGTCAAGTGCGAAATCGCCGAAAGCGCATGCTTGGGAGTGGCAAGATGCAGCACCGAGCAAAGGCCGCCAACCACCACCAGGACGAACGACACCACGGTCACCGCCAGCGTAAATTCGACGGGCGCCCCAAAAATGTTGCCCAGGCCAACAAACGCGAACGCGCACCCGCCGCATCCGGCAAGCATCGAGAACAGCACAAGGGGCCATTGAATCTTCGGTGCCATTTACACCAGCTCCTTCCATGTGGCGTATTTCGGGGAGAGGATGTAACGCGTCAGCGGCTCTTCGCCCTCGGGCGCCCCCAACGTATGGATGCATTCGTCGGGATACTTCGCAAGCTCGCGGGAAACATCGGAGTTGGGGTCGTCCAAATCGCCGTAGAACCTTGCTCCGCCGGGACAGTTGTGGACGCACGCAGGCTTCTCTTTGCCCTTCGCGGTCAGATGCTGGCAAAGCGTGCATTTTTTCACCACGCCTTCGTCCTTATCGAAGCTACGCACGCCATAGGGGCAGGCGTATAGGCAATACTGGCAACCGATGCATTTGCTTGCATCTATCAGCACGATATTGGTTTTCTCATCCCTGTAGCTCGCGCCCGTGGGGCACACCTCGACGCAACGGGCATGCGTGCACTGCTGGCACTGAACGGGCAGGTTGTAGCGCTCGATATTGGGGTACTGCCCCGTCGGGCCAACCTGAATCACACGGTTGTAGAAAATCCCCAGCGGAAGGGAGTTCTCGAGTTTGCAGCTCACGATGCAGCTATCGCATCCGGTGCATCGATCGAGATTGATTACCAAACAGTTTCTAGGCATGATGGAACACCTCTTGCGTGTTGCACTCCACGTTGTGATCGGGCATGAACGGCTTGAACTCTTCGGGTTCGGTCCAAACGCCCTCGGGCTTCTCGGATTTGACAACATTGACGCGATAGCCTCGCCAGCTTGCAGAGGCGAACGTGGGATTAACCACATCATCGCGCGCCATAAGGTTGACATTGCATTGACGCCAACCGCCCGTCGGATTCTTCTGGGACCCGTCGTAGCTTTCGGGGAAATAGAAACGCTCCATCATGACAACGCCAGGACGAACGCCTTCGGTGAGATACGCTCGGCCACGCGTTTTGCCCCTGCGACTTGAGAGCTCAACCCATTCACCGTGATTAATGCCCAAGCGCTTGGCGTCACGCGGATTTATGCGCACATCAGGCACCGGCATAAGTTCGCGACTGTAGGGTGCATTTCTGAGCGTAGTATGATGGTAGTGCGCCACGCGGCCTGTGGTCAGGTAGAACGGATACTCCTTGTCGTCCTGGAGCATGTTCTCGCTCTGCTCCCGGTACGTGCACACGGCGTCGTATTCAAGCCATTCGCCTTGCGGCCCCGTCTGTTCGTACGGGAAGTTGTACGGGAATCCCGTATGCCCGTTCATCACAGCCATAGTCACATAGGGCTCGCACTTGCGTGAGAGCGTGGCAAATCCGGCAGGCAGCCCATCATCTACAATGTCGAGATACTGATAGAACTGGTAGAGCTCATCAATGGGAACGGTAAGCGTGTGATCCTCGGAGTGTTTTACCGCCTCGGCCCAATCGTCCACACCGAACATCTCGGCCCATTGGGGATAGATGTCTTCCTTAGTGCGATAAGTTCCATTGAACTGGAAGTCGCGGCAAAGCACCTTATCGTCACCGCCAAGCTTTTCGCACAGTTTGTCAACCATCTGAGTTACGAGAATGAACGGGTCGATAGTTTCTCCCAGATGAACCACTTGCTTGCGCATGTAGGTCTGGTTGAACTGCGTGGTCATTTCAGTGGCGTGCTCGAACTCGAGCCATTCCTGGGTGGGCAGGAACAAGTCGGCATCCTCAAACGTAGTAGAGGTCATATGGGGCTGCTGGTGGATGCAAAAGTCGATAGTCGAATACGCCTTATTCCACTCTTCGCCCGAGCTCATAACGCAGTATTTATTCCCCGACTGTTCCCAGCGGACGGAAATCTTATAGGGCTCTCCCACAAGCAGCGCCTTGCGAACGGGAGCCAGCTCGTTGAGCTGCCACTGATGAACAGCCTTGTGGTGGTCGGAGCCCAAACGCGCCATTTGGTAAGCAACAAATTCCTTCTGCTTCGCAAGGCCGTCCACGCCCTTTTCATTCCAACGCTCCACCGCCGCCTTGCTGCGACGAAGGTTTTCGTTCTTCGTCAGGCCAACCGTCCAGCCCACGCCGAACGTTTCCTGATACGGGCGGCCGCACCAGAAATGCGTGGGGCGCGTGGTATGGCGCGACTCAGGCTTCTGCTCGGTCAAAACAACACCCGGCTTGTCCACCTTGCCGCACAGCATGTCAAGAGCCATCGTGCCAAAAATGAAATTAGAAGAAAGTTCGCTCATATCCGCGAACTGCCCAGTTCCAATACCCGAAAGAGTAGTTGCATACAGCCTGACTGCACGTTCGATGGTATCCGCATCGACCCAGGTAACTTCGGCGGTCTTCTCAAGCGTCCACTCCTGGCATGCCTCCCATTGAATTTGGCCGCCGGTCTTGCACATGCGACCATTCACCTCCGCCTCGCAGAACACCACGGGGTCAACCGGCGAGTTTTCGGGGAGCGTATACGGGAAAGGCTGTATGGAATTGGTTCGCGCGTCGAAGCATACGTAGGCAGGCGTATCGTACACATCATTCGGATCGGCGGAAGGATTGACGTAATCGGGCCAAACTTCTTCTGCCTTAATAGGAAGGCGCGTGTCGGGGTCAATGAGGAACGGATAGTTCGTCCAATACTTGCAGAATTGCTCATCGTAGAGCTTGTTCGCAATAATGTAGCGGAACCAACCCAGCAGCATTGCGATGTCAGCCATGGGGCGAATAGGAAGCCATATATCCGCCTTGGCAGCTTCCTCGGTGAAATACGGGTCAACGACAATTGTCTTTACGCCGCGTTCGCGCATGTCCGCGTTTGCCCGCGCCGCATATGCCGCACCCGAAGCGCTTGTCTGCGCGCCCCAGAGCACCACGCACTCCATGGCGGGATTCCATGCATTCCACATTTCGCGGGCGTTGTTTCCCTCGTGTCGATTGTTCGAACCGCCGCGCATCCACTGGCCGGCGCAATCGGCGGGCAGATAGCACTGGCAGCCACCGCCCGATATGCACACCGGAGCGCCTATGGCATCCTGCGTCACGCGCTGGAACACGTTGCCGTAAGTGCCGCCGCCGCCGGCTCCCACCATGATGGAGTATGGCCCGTACTTCTTGGTTGCCAAGGCCATCTGCTCGCCCGCAAGGTTAAGCGCCTCGTCCCACGAGATAGTCTCCCACTCGTTTCCGCCGCGCACGCCTATGCGCTTCATGGGGTGAAGAATATGGCGAGGGCTATATACGAGATGCAGCTGGTTGAGCGCCTTGGTGCACAATGCGCCCTTGGTCAGCGTGCCGTCGTAGTCTCCCTCAATTTTCACGGCAACGCCGTCTTCTGTATACACCCACACCGGGCAGTTGTTGTAGCAGCCGTGGCAGCAGGTATGATGTTTCTCCAGCTTCACTCCCGAAGTGGCAAACTCTTCGTCGGCTTCAACCAGGGCTGGTTTTTCGGCAAGTTCCAAGCCGGCAAGACCCGATGCGGCATGCGACAGCTTAGAAAGACTTTTGCGCCTCCAAAGCGCAACGCTTTTCATGTCCCCCATTCCGTTGTTCCTTTCGTTGTATAGGCTTCGCCTTGCGCCGTTATTGGAAAGATGGCCCCTATTCATGAGCCTTCAGATAGGCATTTCCTTCGTCGGTCAGCTCCCAGGCATCGTTCCAAACCAAACCTCCGGCGTTTTCCAACTCGGCCAAAAGGGCGCTTGGGTACACCGGCAAATCGGAAAGGTCGTTGCGGGATGGCAGAGGCGCTTTATTGCTCAAAGCAGACTCGATTTGCTCATAGGATTGAGGTGTGCGGCACAGATTCATCACGCCCGCATACGCCTCGCGGCGATCGGGCGATGCCGCGAACAGCGCATCAAGGCGCTTCTCGGTTGTCATCTTGCCTATGACGGCAATGGCGGCATCCGTGGCTTTCAGCGCGTAAGAACAAATCAGATCGTCCAGCTCGTCTTCGGAAAGAGAATTCTTCTGGCTTGGAGCTATAACGTTTCCCCTAGCGTCAAGTTCAATGAGGTCGAGCGCTTCCGCTTGCACGAGAATCCGAATAATCGAAGCTTGGCTTTGGTCGATATATTTGAATTCGGGATACGTCGCCATCTCTTCTTCGGCGCATGCAAACGAACGCTGCTCTTTGCAAAAGCCCAGTATTTTCCTCATGATTTCGGTCAAAGACCTTCGGCGGCTCATGATTTTTTCTATTTCCGCCATCCGTTCTTCTGTGGCCATGCTTCCTGCCTTTGCTCGATTCCTTCACCTTTTGCCGTAGGCGCGCCGCCTTGCTTTTGCGGTTCGGCCGATGCCGAAAAAATACGATTCCCACGAAGCGCGGCATATCGGTGAAACGATTGATTGCCAGAAAACGGCATCCATCAAAACGTCGATTTTTTTGTTTTCCCAGGTCGGAATCTTTTACAATGAAAACCTAGACGGAAAACCTCCCTCACACACCAGCTACAATAATGAAGATGGATTCAGCAGGCAGGGGGCAACATGATGGACGAATCCAGGGCTTCACTCCTTATAAGAATCGCTGGCTTTTCGCTTTTCTGGACGTGGCTATTTCTAATGGCGGTGTCCCCTTCGCCGATCTTCGGCCAGCTGATGGGAGCGGCTAATGCCCCATTTGAAATATCGGAAGAGACATTCAGGGTGCTCCTGCTTTTTCTAGCGCTCGCGTTTGCTAAGCGGCTCGCAACGGAAGACGGCAGGGTTCTGCTCTCTGGCATCTGCATACTGATTGGACCGTTCTCGGCAATTTCGCTCGCACTCGCCCAGACCCCAGAGATGATTACTGCGGCTTCTTTCATCGTTGCCGTCGTTGACGTGTCCATGCTGGTCATGTGGCTCTGCTATTTCGGCTATGCAAAGCTCGGTGACACCGCAATTCTCATAGCCGGCTCCTACGGATTCGGTTCGCTCTTCTATATGGTCGTCACGCTCCTCAGCCCCGCTATGATGCTAGGAATCGCAGCTGCCCTGCCCGTTGTATCAGGAATCGCATTCGTCGCTTCGACAAAACTCCTGGTCGACCGCGAAGGCCGTAATCTTTTTCAGACCACGGAGCAGTGCGAGCACAAGAAAACGCCCCTGTCTATCAAGCGGATGACAGGTGCGCTCGTTCTTTATGCATTCATCTTCGCGTTCTATTCCTCCCGAACAGCCTCTTCAGAATTCGCGTTTGCAAGCGGTCCCTCGCTTCAGGCGGCATGTTCGATTGGCTTGGGAATAGTCTTTCTTGCAATTGCCCGCTTCAGCAAGCAAAAGGGGCTCTACGCCGCCTACAAATGTGTCCCGCTGCTATTTGCTGCAGGGCTCTGCTTATTTGCGCTCGCACCTTCTAGCCTTCCGACACTCGCAGGAGCGCTCATTATTGTCGCCTATCTTCTGTTTGAAATACTGTCCTTTAATGACTACTGCAACGCCGTCAAAACCAATGACGACCTACTCATGCGCTCGATGGTGATGGTCAGGCTCGCAGCTTCTTCGGGAATGCTTCTTGGATGGGTTGCCGAAGAGGCCATTGGGCGCTTCGGAGGAGCCATCCCTTCCCCTGCGCTCATCGCTACCACCTGCCTTGCGGTTGTGGTTGTTGCGTCCGCCATCGTATTCACCGACCGCCCGATGAGCGAGCTGGAATCCATCGCAGGCAACAGGGCCATCCAAGAAAAAACCGAGCATCGGCCAGACAAGATGTCGTTCATCCCCGCGTTTGCGGAGGAGTTTAAGCTGTCAAAGCGCGAAACGGAGGTGCTGACCTACCTGCTATCGGGACGAACGATGCAGTATGTCGCAGAAAAGCTATTCATAGCAGAATCAACAGCACGCACCCATACGCACAAAATCTACCTCAAGACCAATTCTGGCGACCGCATGCAACTCATAGACTCTTTTGAGCGGTTCTGCGACAAGAAAGAAAATGGTTCACCCGTGTAAATATCGGGCGCTTTCTCATTCCATCAGCCAGTCCAGCGCGTAAATTTGAGTAATGCCGTCATGGGAAACCTGGCGCACGTCATCCAGCGTGATGAGCGTCTTGGGGTAGTTGTCGCGCAGTGCCTGAAGCGATCGCAGCTCACGCTCGAGCGTTGACGTCTCCGCAACGCTTTCCTAGAGACTGAGTGGCATTGTGAGATCTCAGGCCTTTATCGACGCGAACGCCTGAGGAATATCACCGCCACCACAATAGCAATCGCTGACACCGCGACAACGCCGATCACGATGGGGATCACCGCGCCCGTCATGTCGTTCGTACGGGAGAGCTCCCCGCCAGCCTGACCGTTGTTGGATGACGCATCGGAGCCTCCTGCCTGCCCCGTATCGGAGCCCGTGCCCTCCGGGTCGTCGGAGCCACCGGCACCGTCGCTGTCGGAATCGCCAGAGCTGTCACCGTCGCCGGAGCCGTCGCCATACGGCTTTACGTCAACGCTAGCCTGAACCACGAGCACGCCATCATCAACCCCAACGGTGTCGCTATCGCCTCCGGAGACGTGAGCGCCCGTGCCAAAATGGTACGAGAACCCGCCCTCGGCATCGGCAGCGCTCGCGAACGTCACTGCGCGCGTCGTCGCATCGTACACTCCCGCACCGGGATCTACTTCCATGAGGCCAGCAGCCAGGGAGGACAGGTCGACCACTACCGATCCGTCCTTCTGCTCCGCGCCCTCGAACACGGGCGTCTGGGGCCGGAGGTCTTCCCCGCCGGCGGCAACCAGCAAGCACCCATCGAGGCTCATGCCGTTCAGATCGAGCGACTTCAGCTTGTTTCCATAGGCGATCAGGGATTCAAGCGTTTGCCTGCTCCCCTCGGGAATCACCAGCTCTGACAGCTGGTTATCGCCCACGCTCAAACTCGCCAGAGCGGCAGTTTGGGGAATCTCGAGCTGCGTCAGCCCCGTGCCAGATACATAAATCTCAGTAAGCGGGGCATCAGCGGCAAACGTAAGCGACGCCAAATTGCCCGCCCCGTTAACCCACACGCTGCCAAGCGCGTGCTGCGCCGACAGGTCAAGCGACGTCAGGGCGCCGGCGCCATCGATCCGCAAATCGCTCAGCGAGGCTTGGTGGGAAAGATCGAGACCCTCAAACCCGCCGCCGCCAAGGGCGAGCGACTCAAGCTGCGTCAGCCCCGAAAGATCAAGCTGGGTAAAACCGCTGTTCAACAGGCTAAGGGAAAGCGACTTAAGCTGCGTGTTTGACGAAAGGCCAAGCTGGGTGAAGCCCTCGCCTAGAGCGCTCAAGCGTAGCTTCTCCAGCCCCGCAAGATGCGACACGTCAACGCTATTCAGCGACCCACAATTAGAAACCACCAGGTCAGCAATATCAACGCCCTCACCAAACGCAAGCGACTCGAGCGAACGCAGCTCGGCAACGTCCAAAGACCCAAAGCTCATGGAGCCGGCAAACGACAGGCTTGCCACCGACGCCGAAGAACCCGTCAATACGTCGTTGTCGAAAACAACCGTGCCCGTTGCAAGCGAAGGCGATTCAACCGTTACGCCTTGCACGCCATCCCTAGCGCCCACCAAAAGCCCATCAAGTCTCATGGCAGGGAGCTTGAGCAAGGCATCGCCCTGGTCAGAGAGGGTGATTGTCACATATTTCAGCTCAGCAAGATGCTCTATGCCGCTTTTCGCATAATCGGCTGCCGGCACGTCGCGGCACCGCAGCGTCTGGCACTGCGCAATGGCGTCAGCATCGCCCGCCGAGACCACATGGTTCGCGTCGTAAGTATCCTCGCGCCCGAGCGCCTGCTGCCAGACGATGGTCGCAAAAGAACCCACCGGGAACACATCGCCCATGCGCTGGCCCTCAAGAGCGGACACCGCCTTCACCGAAGCGGCAGGTGCCTCGAGGTTTTCGACAGCTGCGATAGTCTGCAGGTCACCGAAGCCCATAAGAGGCTCCGACAGCGTTGCAACCTGAGCGCCGGCGGGTTTCACCGTGAACAGGCCGTCCGCCACCGCAATCTCCTTGGCTAACACAGCGCCCGGAGAAAGAAGGCTCGGGTCTGCGTCATCGGGACGCGCGGCATTCACCTCGAAGGAAGACGGTCCTCCCGTAAGATCCACGCCGATGGCTCCGTTCGGCGCGAACAATGCACCGAAGCTCGCCGCGTTTTGGACATCCACGACCACCGACGAGCGTCCCTCCACGTTAATGTCGCCCTCCCAGGCATCAACGGCGGAGCTGAACGCGCCCCGAACGGAAAGCGCCGCGTCGAAAACGGCAACCGACCCATGCTGGCTGTCCAGCCCGTAATACGCGCGGCCTGCAACGTCGTCCGTCGCCGTCAGAGTAACCGCATTGCCGCGACCCTGCACCACAATATCGTCATCGCACCTGATGGCAGTGGTGAAAGGCGCATCGTTCGCAGCATCTTCGGCAGAAGAGAGCGTTATCGAGAGGTTTGCCTGGATAGTCGCGCTTTGGGCGCGTACGACGCTTACGGCCTCCTTGTCCGCAACGGCATGACGCACGTACGCTATGGAAAGCGACGAGCCGTCAGGCGGAACAGAACCGACGATATCCAGCGCACCGCCCGCATAAATCGCCCCGGCAACCTGCGAGGCATCGTCCACCGTAATCGTGCTCGGCTCGCCCTGGATTTGGATGCGCAAGTTGCCCGCCGTGTAAATGGCGTACTTCGTAGAACCAGCGCCGCCCGCCTGGTCAATGGAGGCGCCGTTGAGCGTAAGCGTAGGCGTGCCGTCCTCATATGTCAGCTTCACTCCGTCCACCTCGAACGGAGCGTCGTGGCGCACGCCGCCCACCCAAACGCTGGCGCCCTCGGCGGATTCGGCCACCGTGAATCGAACGGAAAAGCCGCCCAGCTCTTCAATGCCGCCGCCAGCAGGCTGCAGCACGCCCTGAACGGTGGCTTCGCCATTTTCAAGGACCACCGTGGCCGCGTTGTTCTCCCAAGACGATTCGACAAGGCCCATGGCAATGCCCGGGAACGTTGAGAGGTCGACGGTCACCTGCGCATCAAGCGGAGTGCCCGCAGGCAGTTCCACCGTGAAATCGGTCTGCGTATCCTCTTCGGCCGCCACCGAAACAGAAGAGCCCCGTCGCTTTTACGCGACATGGGCCAGAAAATAGCGTGCGATATCGGACCGACCTCCCAAGCGCTCGCGTGCGCTATTCGGCCATCTTGGCCATGAGGTCCTTAATCTTCTGGCGAGCGCCTTCGCAACCGGTTCCCATCATCTGCACGGCGAGGATGGCCGCATTCTTGGCGCCGTTGATGGCGACGCAGGCCACGGGCACGCCGGAAGGCATCTGCACCATGGAGAGCAGGGAATCGAGACCTCCCAGGTCGGAGGTCTTCATGGGCACGGTGATAACCGGCAGCGGGGTGTAGGCCGCAACCACGCCACCCAGATGCGCCGCCTTGCCGGCGGCGGCGATGATCACGCGCAGGCCGCGCTCTTCGGCGCTCTCGGCCCAAGCGTGGACCTCGAGCGGCTTACGATGAGCGGACGCCACCTTGACCTCGTACGGCACGCCGAACTCATCCAGCTGCTTCATGCAGGGCTCCATGGTGGGCATATCGCTCTCGCTGCCCATGATGATGCCAATGACCGGGGTTTTCTCTTCGCAACCCATAGCGTTCTCCTTTGCTTAGCAATCGCAGCACACACGCCGCGCCCAACTTACGCGCACGATGATACCCGGTTTGGGCAGGCCGCGTGCATCAAGCGTAAAAACCACACGGCTCGCTTGCGGCCGTTTAGCGCGCACCGCCGCCTCCGCCGCCGAAGCCGCCGCCCGAGAACCCGCCGCCTCCGGAAAAGCCTCCGCCAAAGCCGCCGCCGCTACTGAAGCTGCCGCTGACGGCGCTCAAGGCCTCACTTGCCACCGACATCGTGTTGCTCTGCATGGTGGAGAACATGTCCACGGGGCTCGAAACGGCGGACGATGCCGCGCTCGTGCCGTAGTAATGCGGCGCATACCAGTAATACACCGGAGCAAAACCGGGGTCCGCCACCACGTTGGGCAGGCGCGTCTGCAGTGCTTTGATGGCCTCTTCTGCCACGCCGACGAGGTAGGCGTACACCATCATCTCGCCCCATACTTTCACGTCGGTGGGCAGGCGCTCGTCAAGGGCGCTGAAATCCTTCAGCCAATTGCGAAGCGCCTCGCATTTCGCGTACAGTTCAACTGCCTCCGTGCTGCGGCGGCTCATGACCGTTCCGACCACGAAGAACACGACCGACATGGGCGCAAGCGCGATCAGCGGAATGAAGTTGGAGAACAGGACGATGCCCACGAAGCCGACAAAAATGCCCAGGAAGCCCAGCGTAGCCATAAGCCCCTGATAACGGCTGCCCTTGGCCTCGAAGAAATTATGCCTGTTGGTCTGGGCGCTCACGATGCCCTGCCATTCGTTCATGGCGTCGATGAACGCGTCGGGGTTGTCCTGGCCGTATTGGCTGATGGTGCCGAACCACAGCGAGTCGGCGCCCTGCGCGAACGTGTCGAACACGACCTTCATCGCCCTGGCATCAATCGGGCTGTCCGCCACCTTTTCCTCCCAGCCGGGAAGGCGCGTGAGATAGTAATCCTGCACCGTTTTGCCGTCGGGAGTCTGGTAGGTGCCCGCGTCGATGCGCAGCGCGCCCTTGTGCGACAGGTGCATGAGCGTCGCCGTGAAATCGGCCTGATCTTGGGAATCCCAACGCCACAGGCGACCGATAACCGCAGGGTGGATGGAGGGGTCGGGCACATCGCGCCAATACTGGTCCTGGAATTTGGGCTTGTGCTCCTTGCCGTGGCGGAAGAACATCACGATCGCCCAGGCGATACCACCGATAGAAACCAGCAGGCACACCACGATGAACGCGAGCGAGCGCAGGCGTTCGGCATTGGCCTGGTTGGCAAGGCGCGATTCTTCCTCAAGCACCGAGTCAAGACGGTCGCCCGTATGACGCATGGGCGACACGGAGCCAACCCCGCTCATCCATTCCACGGGAAACGTCGCGCGCACCTCGGCGTATCCGCCAGCTGCCACCTTCGGGATGGCAAGGGTTATGGTGCCGTCGTTTTGGATGTCCACCGTGCCGTCCAGCGGACCATGCGCCCATGCGCGCACCGTCTCGTCGCCCGACGCAAGGCTGGTGCCACTGGGGGCGGGCAGCCGCACCGTCGCGGTCACGTGGCTGCTGTCAACCTCCCAGCCGTGGCCTACGAATTGCCAGTAGAGCTCTGCGACATCGTCGTACAGCTGAACGAAATTCGTGATGGTATACGAAATGGTGATGACGGACATCGCGTCTTCCACGTCAAAGAACACGTACAGGGTGTCGCGCGCATCGTCGAAGGAATACGCCGTGGTGCCGGGGCCGCCCGCATCGCGCCACTCGGTTTCGAAGGGCACTTCGGAAAGGCCTTCGATCGCCGCCGCGGCAGAATCAATGTTGGCGCCGACGGCCTGCGGCTCCGTCATGGAAACGCCGTCGATTGCCACCTCGCAGGAATCGGAGGGCAGGTTTTCGCCGAGCTCCCACCACACCGCCGTGAAGTCGCCGTCGAATTCGAACTCGCGCGACTCGGTGACCGAAAGCGATCCGTCGTTGTTCACCGTGGCGTCGATGGTCACGTTGGGACACGCGTAATCCTTGGCGTATGCCGACGCGTGCGGGATAAGAAGCCCGAGCAACGCAACGATTGCGACAAGTATGATAAAGAAGACCGCAACGCCGAATGAACCACGGGCGAATTCGCTGCGGGAATATGTATTGCAGGGCTTCATTAAGTCTCCTATGTTCAATCTGTAGTGCGACCTTGCATTTCGCGCGCAATAACGATACCATGCTTCGCGCACCTTTTTACGGAGAGCTGACCGAGAGGCCGAAGGTGCTCGCCTGCTAAGCGAGTATACGCCAAAAGCGTATCTGGGGTTCGAATCCCCAGCTCTCCGCCAGATGCATGCTGCAGGTCCGGTGATGTCCGGACCTGTTTTTTTATTCCGGGATAGAGAGATTCGAACCGTTGAGGTGGAATCGCGTTAAGAAAACCGCCCAGTGGGCGGTTTTTAGCGATTCGCTCGAGGGCTTTAGCCCGAGAGGCAGAGCGTCCGCGAAACGGACGCGGGAATCCCCAGCTCTCCGCCAGATGCATGCTGCAGGTTCGGCGATGTCCGGACCTGTTTTTTATTTCGCCGTTCTTCCGAACGGCTCGCTCCTTAAGAGAGCAGGAGATCTCCGGACGACAAGTCGGACCCCTCTTTCCAGTCGCTAACGACGGCCGCAGCCCAGACGTGCGCCACTTTTCTTGAGTTGCGAACTCCATGTACAGCCAATTTGGCGGAAAACGCCAATAATTTCGAGATACGAACTCCAATCTCCCTTCATTTGCGCGCTCTTGAGTTCTTGACCGCCCGGATGGCGGACGTATCGCCCTGAACCGCTTTCAAGACCGTCATTTTTCCTGGAGAAACGTCATGCGAGCGCGGTTTTTCATACACTGAGGCCATAAATTCCTTGTACGCAAAGTTCGTAACTCGATAATATTGGCGTTTTTCCAAGAATTGCTTGTACTGAACGTCAGACGACTTGTCTCATCTCTTTCTAACTTAGCTCCCGAAAAGTCCCATAGGGTACACTGAGCGCAGCATGAAGCAGGCAATCGCTCAAGAGAGGTGCCCATGAAAGCCACCATTCTGATCGACAATAAGGCCCCGAATAATCTTGTATGCGAATGGGGGCTTTCGGTGCTCATCGAACATCGCGGGCACATGACTCTCCTTGATGCGGGCGATAGCGGGATATTCGTCCAGAACACCCGGACGTTAGGCGTTGATTTGGCCCGTGTCGAATGCGCCGCCCTTTCGCATGCGCACTATGACCACGCCGACGGTTTCGATGCGTTTTTCCAGGTAAACAGCACCGCAAAGCTTTATATCGCAGAAGCTGCGCAGGAAAACTGCTACGGAATCGACCAGGGTGAGATGATGTACATGGGCGTGGCGCCTGGCATGTTCACGCGGCACGCAAACCGCATCGTACGCGTGAGCCGACCCACCGAAATCGCGCCTGATGTTTGGGCGCTTCCCCATTCCACCGCCGGTCTGGCGCAAAAGGGCGTCGAAGCGCGCATGTACGTAGCGCCCGATCAGTCCAATCTTGACAGCGCCCTGGTCAGCACCGCCCAAGCGTCCGCCACCCTCCCCAACAACTGCGCCGACGCAACCGCCGGGGAATCGAACCTTTGCGAGACACATGCGCGCATACGATCCAGCGTACCCGTGCCCGCCGAAGACGAGCTGGTTCCCGACGACTTTTCGCATGAGCAAAGTCTTATCGTAAAGCTCGACGACGGAATTGCCGTGTTCAGCAGTTGCTCGCATTGCGGGCCCGATGTCGCCATCGCCGAGGCCCAGGCCTTCATGCCCGATGAGCGCATTCACGCTCTCGTCGGAGGATTCCACCTCTATGAGACGCCCGATGACGAGGTACGAGCATTGGCAGGACGCCTTAAAGCAACCGGCATCGAACACATATATACCGGTCACTGCACCGGCGACCGCGCACTCGCAATCTTGCGCGAGGAGCTGGGCGAGAGCATGGTGAGCGAAACCGCCGGCGGATTAGTCATCGAGTTAGCGTAACAACACGACCAGCGGACGCATGCCCTTATCGGCAAACAGTCATTCGTAAGTACCACGCATATGCATGGAGAAGAGCTCATCGGCGCCATCTACCCTTTCCACAGGTACGATGTCGCACGACCGGCGCCGATCTTCTCCGCAACGCCTTCCTTGACCATGCGTCCAAGCTCCGCCTCGACGGTCGCCTCACTCACGTTGGAAAGCGCGGCGCGAATATCGCGTTTCGTTACGGGCGCTTTCGCTCGTTGGACGAAAAGACGCACGCGTTCGGACTTTCCCATGCCCGCCGAATCCTGCATCTCCAGAGCGTCGAACAAAAGCGCATACGCCTTGTGGACTGTTTCGAGCCAATACAGTACATAGGGCGCATAGTCGTTCTTCCCTACGTCCCATCCTTCGACGCACGCGTTGAGGGCGTCGTAATACGCCATCCCCGACTCCTCGATGATGCGGTCGACGCTCACGTATCGGAACACGTCAAACCCCGCCTTTTCAAGCATCAGGTTGGCGAACAGACGCGCGATGCGCCCATTCCCTTCGTCGAACGGGCGTATAGCAAGAAAATCTACCGTAAATACCGCGCTTAGAATAAGAGGGCTGCATGAGCTCGCCAGGAATGCATCGGCAAGGCTATCGCAGGCACCACCCAAAACCAGCGGTGTTTCAAATGCCGTAATAGGGCTCACCGGCATGGCGCGCGGGTGGCCATCCACCTGCACATACATATAGTCCTTCTTGCGATAGCGGCTTTTGCGCCCCAAATTGCGGTGAGAATACAGCGTCTCATAGAGCTTGAGAATCGTGGCAGTCGAAAGGGGCATGCCGTCGCTCGGCTCCCCGCAAGACCCCTCGATAAGTGAGAGCGCCCGCGCATAGCCCGCAATCTGGGACTCGGTTTCCCCCGAAGGCTGCGCCCCTTCGACGATCTCCCTTACGCGATCGGCGGGCAGATAAAACCCTTCAATGCGCATGGAGGCGTCCACGTTGTCAAACCGAGCTTCGCGCCGCATGGACTCGAGCGCATCGGAGGCTGTCTTCCTCATAGCGTCAAACCTGCCCCGATCCTCATAGAGGCGCACGTTTGCCGTGCCCACTTGACCGTCGAACAACCCTTGCGGAAGATGGCGATAATCGAACGTGCGCATGGAATACCTCGATCCGGATTAGGCAGAAAACTCTCATGCTTTCTGCCTAATGATACGTCGAAATGCGGCACAAACCGCCAATTCGACCCGCCACATCGGCGACGTCGCGCTTT
>NZ_CALUMA010000033.1 GCF_944321625.1 uncultured Slackia sp. | reverse complement strand
CGCCGTAAAGGTCTTTTTCCAAACTATCCATCTGTGCGCTCCTAGCTGCTCCCTTCCGAATTCGGGCTCCGTTCTTCCGCGTCGAGGCGCGCTTGCGCCGATTCCGGACCCTGAAGAATTCACTCCGTTCATTATAGACCAAAGTTTCTTATGGCTAACAATCATGTCAAGGAGGATTACCAATGGAAGCAGAAAGCTCTCGTCCGGCAAGTGGAAGATGGACCACGCGCGATATCCTGACGTTCGTTGTGTTCAACCTCATCATCGTGTTCGTTACCATGGCGGCAAAGATGATCGAGGATATGCTGCTCGCTCCCCAGAACACGTTCTTTGTGGGATCGTGGCTGTTCCCCCTGCTCTCGACTCCGTTCTATGTCGTGATGGCGGACCGTATTGGAAAGCAGGGCGTGCTGGCTGCGTCGATCCTGGTGTTCGGCGTTCTCTACACGTTCATGGGAGGGCTTTACTGCGCGCCTGTCGCCGTTGTGGGCGCCATCGTCGGCGAGCTGGTCATGTGGGGCAAGGGCTCCTATCACGATATCAAGCGCATCGTTGGCGGCTATATCGTGTACTGGGTGACGTTCGGCTTCTATGGCATCATGCCCTACCTTCTTTTCCGCGAGGCCTACATGGAGCAGCTTGGGACCTACTACGAGGCGGCCGACGTCGCAGCCATGGTGGCGCAGTACACCGAACTTCCCTGGATTCTCCTCATGATGGCGATGTTCGCCGCGGGCACGCTCGTCGGAGGGCTGATCGGCTCCAAGTTCCTGAAAAAGCACGTCCGCAAAGCGAAAATCGCGTGAGCGGCGCAGCGAAGGCGGACATCCGGACGGGGGTCTTGGGGCTCGACCCTCGCACGCATCTCGCTTCTTTCCTTGCCGTAGGCATATCGGCCATGTTGGTTACCGGGCTCCTCGAAACCGTGCTGCTGCAGGTTGTATCTGCGGTGTATCTCGCGGGCAACGGAAGACAGAGACTTGCCATCAAGGCATGTGCGAGCTTCGCTGTCGTGTGCGGTTTGAGCTTCCTGCCGCTTTCGGGGTTGTACGGAGCCCTTTTCGTGAGCGTCCTGCACATGGTTCCGCCGTTCACGGTCGGATGCGCATTCTTCTCGCTTTCGCCCTCGGCGATCATGTGCGCGCTTGATCGTTGGCGCTTCCCTCAGGGGGTGATTGTGGGAATCTGCATGGTGTTCAGGTTTGCCTCAGTGCTTTCCTTCGAGATCCGCTCGATTGTTCGCGGAATCAGGATGCGTGGGATATTCCCCCGCGCCCTCGAAGCGATCAGGCATCCTGCGCTGACCTATGAATGCGTTTACACGCCGCTCGTCATGCGTTCGTTGAGGCTTTCGAGCGAGCTTGCCGCCTCCGCAGAGCTGCGGGGAATAGAAATAGGCCGAGGCAGAACGTCCGTGTATCACGTTGGGTTCTCCGCGCGCGATGCGGTGTGCGCTCTCGTCGTTGCTGCCGCTTCTGCTGCAATCTACGCAATGGGGGTGATTGCATGAGTGCGTCGCATGCGGTTGTCTTGGACGGGGTTTCGTTCCGCTATCTCGACGAGGCGGAACTCGCCGCGCAAGAGCGGCCTGAAGAGAGTCACGAAAGTTGCGTGCGCGGGGTGAAACTCGATATTCCTGCCGGCACGTGCACGATTCTCTGCGGCCGGTCGGGCGACGGCAAATCGACCGTTCTACGCTTGATCGACGGCCTGGCGGGAACCTTCTTCCCGGGAGAGCGGAAGGGCGCTGTTCTTGTGGGAGGGGCGGACGTACTCGACATTTCGCCTCGGCAACGTACCGAAAGCATGGGCGTTGTCATGCAGGACCCAAGGAGCCAATTCTTCATGGGGACCGTCGCCGATGAGATAGCTTTCTCCCTCGAGAATCTGGGAATAGACCCTTCGACTACGGTTGAGAGGGTTCGGGAGGCGGCGAATCTTTGCGGAGTGGATGGCCTCCTTACTGAAAAACTCACCGAGCTGTCAAGCGGGCAGAAGCAGCGCGTGGCGCTTGCCGCCGCTATAGCGTGCCGCCCGAGAATCCTCGTGCTCGATGAGCCCACGTCAAATCTCGATAGGGCGGGTTCGGAAGGGCTCGTCGGGATCCTGGCGCGCCTGAAGGAAGAAGGCGTTGCGATTGTTGTCTCGGAGCATCGGCTCCACCGATTCCTCCCAGTCGCCGACCAGTTCGTGTGCATGAGGTCGGGGCGCATTGCCGCCCGATGGAGCGCCAGAGAGTTTGCCACGCTTTCCAACGACGACGTTGCGGAGTTCGGTCTTAGGCATCCGGGCATGAGGATCGAGAAGCGCGATGAGCCGAAGGCCAATGTTCCCGCGTGGCGTTTGGAGGAAGCGACCTACGTCTACCCCTCCACCAAGCGCGGGATACGGCAGGTCAGTGCTGAGTTTCCTCTTGGAGCGGTGACGGTTGTGTGCGGCGGGAACGGAACGGGCAAGACGACCCTCGCAAAAGTCCTGGTGGGCGCGGCACGTGAGCAGAGGGGCTGCGTAATGAGGGAGGGGGTCCGGCTTTCCCCGAAGGAGAGGCGGCGCTTGAGCTACTTCGTGATGCAGGATGCCGACTACCAGCTCTATGCGGCGAGCGTTGCCGACGAGGTGGTTCTCGGGCGCAAGGTGGACGAGTCGCTCAGGAAAAGGGCGTGGGAGGCGCTAGAAGCGTTCGATCTCGCAGATCTTGCAGATCGTCATCCGGCGAGCCTTTCAGGCGGGCAGAAGCAGCGCGTGACTTTGGCTGCGGCGTACTGTTCGGATGCGGAGCTCGTCGTTCTTGATGAGCCTACGAGCGGGCTGGACGGACGCGGCATGCAGGAAGTCGCGAAATGGTGCAGAAAGCTTGCTTCTGACGGCAAAGCGGTGGTCGTTATCACCCATGACGAA
>NZ_CALUMA010000032.1 GCF_944321625.1 uncultured Slackia sp. | reverse complement strand
GTCACGGGCAAACCTATCAAGTTCATCAGCGCCGGCGAGAAGCCCGATAGTCTGGAAGAGTTCCATCCCGACCGCATGGCCAAGCGCATTCTGGGCATGGGTGACGTCATCAGCTTCATCGAGACTGCATCCAAGATTCGCGCCGACGAGATTGAGGCCGAGACCGCCGAGCGCATGCAGCGCGCCCAGCTCAACCTCAACGATTTCCTGGAAATGAAAAAACAGGTCAAAAAGATGGGCGGCGTATCCAAGCTCATCAGCGCTTTGCCCGGCGGCGATAAAGCCATGGCCTCGGGCCAGGTGGATGAAAGCGCGCTCGACCGCATGGAAACCATCATCTTCTCTATGACCAAGCAGGAGCGCGAGCATCCCGATATCCTCAATGGCAGCCGTCGCGTCCGCATCGCGCGTGGCGCCGGCGTGACCGTGCAGGATGTCAACCAGGTCATGAAGCAGTACAACGAGACCAAGAAGATGATGCGCAAGATGATGCCCGCCATGGAGGCCATGGAAGGCGGCCGCGGCAAAAAGGGCAAGAAGGGCAAGGGCAAAGGCAAGGGTCGCAGGCCACGTTTGGGTATTCCCGGCATGGGCGGCATGAAGATGAGCGACCTCAAGAAGCTCCAGGACATGCTAGGAGAGTAGCGAAACGCTTTCCGCTTGTTCGTCCTTGGGCCTATGGCCGCTAAGAAGTTCAGCGGTTGGTTTGACGGGGTATTCGGTTCGTTCGCGTTGCTTTTCCTTGCGCGACACCAACGCCGCCGTATAATCGGAGCAGCATGTAAATCCTAGAAAGGGGTTTGGAAATGGCAATCAGGGTTGGCATCAACGGTTTCGGTCGCATCGGACGTCTCGTCTATCGCGCCATGGCGAACGATCCCGAGATCGAGGTAGTCGCAGCCAACGACTTGGGCAACATTCCCGCTGTTGCGCATCTGCTGAAGTACGATTCCGTCCATGGCCGCGCCTTCGAGAAGATCGAGGTCGTGGAGGACGGCTTCATCGCCGACGGCCACAAGGTGCGCGCCCTTTCCGAGCGCGATCCGCTGCGTCTTGCCTGGGGCGAACTGGGCGTCGACGTCGTGGTCGATTCCACCGGCGTGTTCAAGACCGGCGAGCTTGCCCAGAAGCACATCGATTCCGGCGCAAAGAAGGTCGTCATCACCTGCCCCGCTAAGGGCGAGGACATCACCGTGGTCATGGGCGTGAACGACGGCGACTACGACAAGGATAAGCACCACATCATTTCCAACGCGTCGTGCACCACCAACTGCCTGGCTCCGTTCGCCAAGGTGCTGCTCGAGAACTTCGGCATCGAGCGCGGCTACATGAACACCGTGCATGCCTACACCAACGACCAGAAGATTCTGGACCTTCCTCACAAGGACCTGCGTCGCGCCCGCGCGGCTGCTCTGTCCATCATCCCCACCACCACCGGCGCCGCCCGCGCCGTTTCGCTGGTGCTGCCCGAGCTCAAGGGCAAGCTGGACGGCTTCGCCACCCGCGTGCCCGTGCCTGACGGATCGATGGTCGACCTCACGGTGCAGCTTTCCCGCCCGGTCACCAAGGAGGAGATTAACAACGCGATGAAGGCCGCGGCCGAGGGTCCGCTCAAGGGTATCCTTGAGTACACCGAGGATCCGATCGTCTCCTGCGACGTCATCGGCAACTCCCACTCGTCCATCTTCGACGCCCAGCTCACCCAGGTGATGGGCGACAACAACGACCTCGTGAAGGTGGTTGCTTGGTACGACAACGAATGGGGCTATTCCAACAGGGTCAAGGATCTGGTCAAGATTCTGCTCTAGGCATCTACCACGGTGCGCCGGCTTCGGGCCGGCGCATTCTTTCTAAGGAGGCATAATGGCCGATATCAAGTCCGTCGAGGCGGCCGACGTTCGCGGCAAGCGCGTCCTGGTCCGTGTCGATTTCAACGTTCCCGTGAAGGAAGGCGCCGTCACCGATGACACGCGCATCCGTGCGGCACTGCCCACGATTACCTATCTGTTGGAGCAGGGCGCCAAGGTCATCCTGATGAGCCACCGCGGTCGCCCCTCCGGCAAGGGCTTTGAGGAGGAGTTTTCCATCAAGCCTGCGGCCGAGCGTCTTGCGCAGCTGGTCGAGGCGCCGGTTTCTGTTGCGTCCGACGTTGCGGGCGATGATGCCCACACCAAGGCGGATAAACTGCAGGAAGGCGAGATCCTGGTTCTTGAGAATCTTCGCTTCGACCCGCGCGAGAAGAAGAACGATCCCGCGTTCTGCGAGGAGCTGGCATCGCTTGCTGACGTGTATGTGAATGACGCATTTGGTACCGCCCATCGCGCTCATGCATCCACCACGGGCGTGGCGCATCTGCTTCCCGCCTATGCCGGCTACCTGCTGGCGGGCGAGGTGACTACGCTTTCCGGCATGCTCGCCGACCCCAAGCGCCCCTTCGTGGCTATTTTGGGCGGCTCCAAGGTGTCCGACAAGGTGGGCGTGATCGACGCGCTCATCGACAAGGCTGACACCATCATCATCGGCGGCGGCATGTGCTTCACCTTCCTGCTTGCCAAGGGCTACGAGGTGGGTACCTCTCTTAAAGAAGAAGACTGGGTCGAGCGCGCCCGTGCCATGATGGACAAGGCTCAGGCTGCCGATTGCGAGCTGCTGCTTCCTGTCGACGTGGTGGCAGCCGACAAGTTCGCCGAGGACGCCAACACCGTCACTTGCGCTGCCGACGCCATTCCGGCCGACATGATGGGCCTGGACATCGGCCCTGAGACCGAGAAGCTCTATGCCGATGCCATTGCCAAGGGCGCCACGGTGTTCTGGAACGGCCCCATGGGCGTGTTCGAGATGAAGGCGTTCGAGCACGGTACGCTCGCGGTGTGCGAGGCTGTGGCCGCTAACGAAGCGGCTGCCACCATCATCGGCGGCGGCGACAGCGTGGCGGCTGTGAACAAGTTCGATATGGCCGACCGCATGACGTTCATCTCCACCGGCGGCGGCGCCTCCATGGAGCTTGTGGAAGGCAAGGCGCTCCCCGGAGTCGAGGCTTTGAAGTAGGTTTTGTTCGTCTTAGGTGTACGTGCGGGATTGGCGGGGAGGGGTTCCACGCGCAGCTCCGCACGAGCCGGACGTGCCGTTTCCGGCACGTCCGTGCGAGCCAGGACTGTTTGAGCATGGAGCCCCTCCCCGCCAATCCCGTAAGGCGCGTGCAGCAGAGAGGATTTCCCTATGACCCGTAGACCGATTATCGCCGGCAACTGGAAGATGAACATGACGCCGGCCGAGAGCGTGGTGCTTTCGCAGGGCATCTCCAACCGCTATGCACGCGGCTGGGACAAGGTGGATGTGGTGGTGTGCCCGCCCGCCATCGACCTGCGTTCGGTGTTCACCGTGCTGGATTTCGACAAGTCTAATATCGACGTGGGCGCACAGAACGTGCACTGGGAGCCCTCCGGCGCTTTCACGGGCGAGATTAGCATCCCCATGCTCAAGGACGTGGGCTGCTCGTGGTGCATCGTGGGGCACTCCGAGCGTCGCGAGATGTTCGGCGAGACCGACGGCGAGGTGAATCGCAAGGTTCGCGCGCTGGTGGATGCTCGGATGAACGCTATCGTGTGCGTGGGGGAGAGCCTTTCCATGCGCGATAGCGGCGGCGCGGTGCAGTTTGTGTGCGATCAGGTGCGCGCGGCGCTCGCCGGCCTGGATGCGCAGGAGGCAGAGTTCGTGACCATCGCCTACGAGCCCATCTGGGCCATTGGCACGGGTCGCACGGCTACGCCCGAGCAGGCCCAGGAGATGGCCGCGGCCATTCGTGCAACGGTTGCCGAGCTCGTGGGGCAGGACGCGGCGGACGCCATGCGCGTACTCTACGGCGGCTCCATGAAGCCCGAAAACGCCGACGGCTTCCTCGCATGCCCCGACGTGGACGGCGGCCTCATTGGCGGCGCGGCGCTTAAAGCCGAGGATTTCGCTGCCCTCGTAGAGGCTGCGGCTAAAACGGCTTAAAGAAAGGAAGCCTACAATGCGTGACGACCTTCGTCTTCCCGCTCTTCTGGTGATTATGGACGGCTTCGGCTTGGACGAGCCGGGGCCGGGCAACGCCATCTCGCTCGCTAACACGCCGTATTTGGACGAAATCGGCGCGACCGATCCATGCCTAACGCTTGAAGCGTCGGGTGAAGCCGTGGGTCTTCCTGCGGGCCAAATGGGCAACTCCGAAGTGGGACACCTCAACATCGGCGCAGGTCGCGTAGTCGACCAGGAGCTTACGCGCATTAACAAGGCGTGCCGTTGGAATCTTGCTGACAATAAGCAGACATGGTTCGAAGAGGCGTCTATCTGCAAGAATCTCGTTCTGAATGCTGCGATTGATGCCGTTCTCGAATCGGGCGGAACGCTGCATTTGATGGGCCTCGTGTCCGATGGCGGCGTGCATTCCAGCAATGAGCATCTGTATGCCTTGGTGCGCTTCGCCGAGATGCGCAAAGTTCCTAACGTGCGCGTCCATTGTTTCATGGACGGCCGCGACGTGCCGCCGTCGAGCGGCAAGGGCTATATCGAAGAGCTTGACTCGTTCCTTCAAACGTATGAGGCCGGGTGCGCTCGTATCGCCAGCATTTCCGGCCGTTACTACGCGATGGATCGCGACAACCGATGGGATCGCGTCAATCGTGCGTGGGATGCCATCGTGTATGCTCAGCCCTGTGTGGGCAAGCGCCCCGAAGCCGTTATGCAATCTTCGTATGACGCGGGCGTGACCGATGAGTTCGTGGAACCCGTCGCGCTCGATGAGCGTGGCGTGCAGGACGGCGATGCGGTCGTCTTCTTCAACTTCCGTCCGGATCGCGCCCGTCAATTGAGCCATGCCTTTGTGGATGGCGATTTCGACGGGTTCGACCGCGGTGAACGTCCACACGTGCAGTTCGTGTGCTTGACCGAATACGACGAGACGCTGGATGCGCCGGTGGCGTTCCCCAAGGAATTTCCCGGCAACGTGCTTGCCGATGTGCTTTCTGCCGCAGGTTTGCGCCAGTACCACATCGCCGAGACCGAGAAGTATGCTCATGTGACGTTCTTCTTGAACGGCGGTATCGAAGCCGAGAAGGCAGGAGAGAAGCGTGTGCTCATTCCTAGCCCCAAGGTGGCAACCTACGACCTGCAGCCCGAAATGAGCGCGCCTCAGGTGGCCGATGCCCTGGCAGCCGCCATTCGCAACGACGAAGCCGACGTGTATATCGTGAACTTCGCCAACTGCGACATGGTGGGGCATACCGGCGTGATTCCGGCTGCGGTTTCTGCGGTGGAGGCGGTGGATGCCGCCGTGCGCAAGGTGGTTGACGCCGTGGTCGAGAAGGGCGGCTTTGCGCTCATCACGGCCGATCACGGCAATGCCGACAAAATGCTTGCCGAGGACGGTTCGCCCCATACGGCGCACACCACCGCACGTGTGCCGTTCGTTCTGGTACAACCCGAGGCGCAAGAGCGCGATGCGGCGCTCAAGGCGGGCATCGGTGCGTTGTGCGACATCGCCCCTACGTTGCTCGACATCATGGGACTTGAAACGCCTGTTGAGATGACGGGGGAGTCGCTGCTTCGTTAACACTGTGTTTCAAGATGCGCTTTAGTGTGCGCTAGTGCTATGATGGCCGGCACGACTAAAGTGATGGAGGAAGCGCAGATGGAAGACGCTGCACAACAAATTCGACCGCCGCGCTGCGTAGGCGTGGTGGGATTGGGCCTGATAGGCGGCTCGTTCGCCAAGGCGTACGCCGATGCGGGCATGAAGGTGCTCGCTCATGACATAGACAAGGGCACGCTCGCTGCCGCATGCGGCGAGGGCACGGTGGCCGCGCCGCTCACGCGTGAGAACGTGGGGGAGTGCGACGCGGTGGTCGTGGCCCTCTATCCGCAGGACACCGTGGATTGGGTAACCGAACACGCCGAGCTCTTCGGCCCCGATGTGCTCGTCATCGACTGCGGCGGCGTGAAGCGTCCCATCTGCGAGCCGCTGTTCGAGGCGGCCGAGCGTGCGGGCTTCGCCTTCATGGGCGGCCATCCTATGGCGGGCACGCACCATTCGGGCTTCCGCTACGCGCGCAGCGACCTTTTTGCTGGTCAGCCCATGGTGCTGGTTCCTCCGGCCATCTTCTCGCCCGAGCTCATCGATCGTGCCAAGGCGGTGCTCGACCCGGCAGGCTTCGGCTCTTATGCCGTGACCACTCCCGAGACGCACGACCGTCTGATTGCCTACACCTCACAGCTTGCGCACGTGGTGAGCTCGGCGTTTGCGAAGAGCCCTACGGCGCTTAAGCACAAAGGCTTTTCCGCCGGCAGCTACAAAGACCTTACGCGCGTGGCCGAGCTCAATCCGGATATGTGGACGGAGCTCTTTTTGGACAATGCCGACAATTTGGATACGGAACTCGACCGCGTGATTGTCGAGCTGCAGCGCTATCGCGAGGCCATCGGGTCGGGCGACCGCGAGGGCTTGCGCCGTCTTCTGGCGGAGGGCTCTGCGGCCAAGCTCAAGGCCGACGGGCGTTACGCTGATATCCAGGGGTTGATGTAGATGTCATCGAGCATTGGCAAAGCGGTGCGCGTATCCATCTTCGGCCAGAGCCATTCCTCCGGCATCGGCATGGTGATGGAAGGCGTTCCCGCTGGTAAAACGATAGATTTCGACCGCTTGAGGACCTTTTTGGGGCGTCGCGCGCCTGGCGGCATGCCGTGGTCCACGCCGCGCAAAGAGGCCGATCTGCCCGAATTCTTGGGCGGTATCGTCGATGGCGTGACCTGCGGTGCCCCGCTGGCGGCCATCATTCGCAACACCAATACGAAAAGCGGCGACTACGATGAACTTCGCCGCGTCCCGCGTCCGGGGCATGCTGACCTGACGGCGCAGTTGAAATATGGCGGAGCGCAGGACGTTGCTGGCGGCGGTCATTTCTCCGGTCGTCTGACTGCGCCGCTGTGCATCGCAGGCGGTATCGCGCTTCAGCTGCTCGAGCAGGAGGGCGTGACCATCGGCGCGCATATCGCGCGCATCGGCGGGGTCGATGACGCGCGTCTCGATGCGCTGCATGCGACCGCCGACGACGTACGCGCTCCCGGAGCCAAGACGTTTCCCGTCATTGACGATTCCGCAGGCGAATCCATGATTGCGGCCATAGCCCAGGCGCGCGAGGCGGGCGACAGCGTCGGCGGCGTCATCGAGTGCGCGGCGGTGGGCATGCCCGCAGGCGTGGGCGAGCCGATGTTCGACGGGATTGAGGGCGCTATCGCCCGTATCGTGTTCGGCATTCCCGCTGTGAAGGGCGTGGAATTCGGCGCCGGCTTTGGCGCGGCCGATTTGCGCGGTAGCCAGAACAACGATGCGTACCGCATGATGGAAGGCCGCGTGGCACCGCAGTCCAACAACGCCGGCGGCATCCTGGGAGGCATCGCGACAGGGGCTCCTATCGTGTTCCGCGCAGCGTTCAAGCCCACGCCCTCGATCTCTATTGCGCAGCAGAGCGTCGATCTTGAGCGTGGCTGCGATGCCGAGCTTTCCGTCCACGGCCGCCACGATCCGTGCGTCGTGGTGCGCGCCGTCCCCGTTGTCGAGGCTGCCTGCGCGCTCGCTTTGTACGATCTTCTGCTTCAATCGAGGAGTGTCTGATGGAAGCTGCAGAACGCTGCGGCAATGCCGTGGAAAGTAAAACTAATGCGTCCTGTGGCGCGAATGGCACTCAAGGCTCAGGTGTCGTGGGTGCGCCTGTCGTTGACCTCGCCGAGTCGCGCGCCCGCATCGATGAGATAGACGCGCGCATCATTGACCTGTTTCAGCGACGCATGCGCATTTCGCGCGATGTGGCGGCCTATAAGAAGGCTACCGGCATGCAGGTGTTCGACAAGACGCGTGAGGACGCCAAGGTGGCGCGCGCTCGGGAGATGGCCGATGCCGAATTCAAGGACTACATGCCCACGCTCTTCGACCTGCTCATGGAGATGAGTCGCTCGTACCAGGATGGCATCCTCGCACACGAAACCGAGCTTTCTCACGAGACGCGTTCCATCGAGCGCGCGGCGTTTCCGCAGAGCGCCCGCGTAGCGGTCCAGGGCGTTCAGGGAGCGTACTCCCATATCGTAGCGACCGAGCTGTTCGACGGCCCGAATGTATCGTTCTGCTCTACCTGGGAAGACGTATGCGACGCGGTGGAGACGGGCGAGGTCGAGTTCGGCGTGCTTCCGCTCGAGAACTCCACAGCGGGCGCTGTCGACCGTGTGTATGCGCTGATGCAGTCCCGCGGCCTTTCCATCGTGCGCGCCGCCACCATGCGCATCGAGCACGACCTGCTGGCGAAGCCCGGCGTGACCATCGAAGACGTGGCGGAGGTGTTCTCGCACGAGCAGGCGCTTCGTCAGTGCGAGGGCTTCATCGCCGGTTTGCCGGGCGACGCCGTGGCGAGCGTGCGGGCCAATACGGCCATGGCGGCGCAGGCCGTGGCGAACAGTCCGCGGCGAGATGTGGCCGCCATCTCTTCCGAGGCGTGCGCGCGCATTTACGGCCTGGAGGTTTTGGCGCGCGACATCCAGGACGAGGGCGACAACTACACGCGCTTCGTGTGCGTGGCGCGCAAGCCCGCGCTCTACGGCAACCCGACGACCAGTTCGTTCCTCATCGTGACGCCGCACATCGCCGGCGCGCTCCATCGTGTGCTGGCGCGTCTGGCCACGCTGGGCATCAACATGACCAAGCTTCAAAGCCGTCCTATTCCCGGTCGCGAGTTCGAGTTCATGTTTTACGTCGATGTGCAATGCGTGCCGGGGGACGAAGCGTTCAACGCGATGGCGCGGCAGATTCCCACGCTGTGTGATGTATGCCGCTATCTTGGCAGCTACGAAGAGATTTCCTGTTAGGCAAGGCATGCGGCGCGCTTCGTCGGTGCGGCGGGGCGGGAAGAGGTCGCATGCTTGATAGAGAGCGAGACGAGCATGACCCAGCAAGGAATATACGGTCTTATCGGCGAGAATCTGAGTTACAGCTTTTCGCCGCGCATCCACGAGCTGCTCGGCGGATACGACTATAAGCTGATGGAGATGGACCGCGAGCAGGCGGCACAGTTCGTGCGCGAGGGCGAATGGGACGGCCTCAACGTGAACAAGGCGTATCAGGACGCCATCTTGCCGCTGTGCGACACGATCACCGATGCCGTACGCAAGGTGGGGTCCATCAACGCGCTCGTCAAGCTTGAGGACGGCTCCATCTGCGGACACAACACCGATTACTTTGGGTTCTCGCACTTGCTCAACACCTACGGCATTGATGTGATGGGTCGCAAGGTTGTAATTCTGGGTTCGGGAAGCGTGGCGAAGGCCGCGCATGCGGTGATCAACGACCGCGGCGCCGCCGAGGTGGTCACCATCGGCGAGGACGGCGACACTCCCTTTGAGGGAATCGAGGAGCATTACGACGCCGAGTACGTGGTGAACGCGACGTCGACGGGCGTGTATCCCAACTGCCCCGATTCGCCCATCGACCTGGAGCCATTCGCGCGCACAGGCGAGCTGCGCGAGGGGTACGGCGACGGCCTCTTCGTCTTTATCGACACGGTATACAACCCCGCACGCTCGGGTCTGTCCCTGCAGGCAGAGAAGCTCGGCATTCCCGTGGCGGGCGGCCTTCCTATGTTTGTCGCGCAGGCCAAGGCGAGCGTCGAGCTGTTCACGGGCAGGCGCATCTCCATGCAGCAGATGGAAGCCGCTCAGCGTCGTATTGCGTTCGAGGCGGCGAACATCGTGCTCGTGGCAATGCCCAGCGGCGGCAAAAGTACCATCGGCGCGCTGGTGGCGGAAAAGCTGGGCCGCGAGTTCGTGGATATCGACAACTTCATCCCGGAGGCGGCGGGCAAGTCTATCCCTGAGATTTTTGCCGAAGAGGGCGAGGATGCATTCAGACTCATAGAGACCAAGGTGACGGCCGACATCTGCAAGGAGTCGGGTCGCGTCGTCGCTTGCGGCGGGGGAGTGGTCACCAAGCCGCGCAACTACGATCTGCTGCACCAAAACGGCATCATCGTCATGCTGAGGCGTCCGCTTGAGCAGCTTATCTGCGACGGACGCCCCATGAGCATCTCCAAGGGCGTTCCGCGTCTCGCGCGCGAACGTGCGCCGCGCTACCTTGCCTGGGCAGATGTGACGGTGGACAACACGCTCACGCCCGATCAGGTTGCCGATCGCGTGATCGACACCGTGCTGACGTGTTTCGACATGGAGCCGATTTGATTTGACGGCTCGATGCCGATTACGTGAGCGACCCCGTTTTGCGCCCTTCGGCGGTCAATCGGCCTGAGTTTGAGAGACATGCCTCATATCTCAAAAAAGTTTAAAAAAGTGCTTGCATTACACGGGGGTTGCGGTTAATATACTTACTCGCTGGTTTGACCAGCCCCGAAAAGTGGGCGGTTAGCTCAGGGGGAGAGCACTACCTTGACACGGTAGGGGTCACAAGTTCAAATCTTGTATCGCCCACCATTTTTTGCGGACATGGCTCAGTTGGTAGAGCATCACCTTGCCAAGGTGAGGGTCGCGGGTTCGAGCCCCGTTGTCCGCTCCAGAATTTTAAAGGCCGCTCGATTGAGCGGCCTTTTTCAGAGAAAAGCGTCAATGGCGCTGCAGTAAAGTAAGGAGCTAGTAACGTGAATCCGTTGCTCATCTTCGTTCTCATCGTTTGGGCCATTTCCGGCATCGGACTGATTGTGTTTGTGCTTCTGCACTCCGGCAAGGGCACCGGCGTTTCCGACATGATCGCCAGCTCTCTGTACTCTACGCAGACGGGCACCAACATCATTGAGAAGAACCTCGATCGCATCACCATTATCTTCGCGATTGTGTTCATCATCTCGCTGCTGGTGCTGATGATCATCTATCCTCAGGGCTCCATTGCTGGTGCTTAAGCACCTTCTTCTGGACTCTCCTGCAGGTGCCTAAATTTTCTCAAAAAGGCTCTTGCAATCTCTTGTGAGTTTGGTATCATACTTTCTTGCGCGTCGGAGTGGTGGAACGGCAGACACGCTAGCTTGAGGTGCTAGTGCCCACATACCGGGTGTGCGGGTTCAAATCCCGCCTCCGACACCATCGAATGGTAACGCTCCCTTCGGGGAGCGTTTTTCTTTGCAAAGACTTTACTGTTGCCTTTCTCGATTGTTTCTATACTTAGTTGCAAGCGGGAGTTCTGTGTCCTGTTGCGTAGCCGATAGGCAGCTCGCTGCTCGACGGGGTACCGATGATTCAGCCGATTGCCCCAGCCGATAACGGCCCGGATGACTAAAGCAATCGGTCCAGCCAGGGCGGCGCCGAGGAGGGTTAGCTATCAATTTGTGTAAAGGATGGACCGGCTGTCGCGTTTGTTCCGAAGGAATTCCGTACCGGGTTGCGGAATCAATCATTGCTCTCGGAGCTGTTTAGCGTTAGCTGCGATAGGGGAGTGTTCTCATGGCGGATTTCAACCGTCCTCCCACCAAGGACGAGATACAGTATATGGGCGACCTCATTCACGGGAAAAGGCATCTCGATCTTATCGTGATAGCAGTTCTGACGGTCTTAGGGGCGCTGTTTGGTGTTGCCATAGGGTTCTCTAATGCCGCCATGGAAAACAAGCCCGTAGATGTCGGATTCACCCTCATGTGTGCCGGTGTCGTTGCGCTGGCCTTTCTCGTTGTTACATGGCTCATGCTCAGCGCTATTCGCACAATTATCGCAATATGCAAATCATGGGTTCCGGCTAGAGTCATCGTAGGGGTCGTGTGCGTTCTTCTGCTGGCGCGGCTGTCCCAAAGCGTTATGTTCTGGATGCTTGATCCGTCAAGTATCGTCATGAACCTCGTGACGGGGTGTATGGGGCTGATATTCGTCATCCTGTTCCTTATGCTGGGACTTCGATTGCTGTTTCTTGTTTACTGTATGATCGCGGGAAAAGACGACGAAGAGACAACCGCACGTGCTATTGCTGCTCAAAGGAATCCCAAGGAAAAGAAGCGTGATTGACCATCTGCGTTTGCGCGCTTGCGGGAAATGACTTAGCCTCGTCTGCGTCTGCGTCTGCGTCTGCGTCTGCGTCTGCGTCTGCGTCTGCGTCTGCGTCTGCGTCTGCGTCTGCGTCTGCGTCTGCCGTGTTCATGCGCGCAACGCGTCCCGTGTCTTGTCGCGATGCGCCTCGCGTCAGATGCCATGAAAATCGAGTTGCGAACTTTGCGTACAAGTTAATCCGTCGAAAACGACATTATTCTTGAGTTGCGAACTCTTTTATCCACGGCTGACGTAAATGGATGTGGTCTTGAGGATATTAGTGGGCTTTTGCGCGGCCTCAAGTCCCTTTGCAATGCACTTTTGATGCAACGCTGGTCTTATTCTCAATACAGTATAAATATGAACTGGGAATATGATGCAGGGTGAATGAGTGCGGAGCGTCGAATGCAGATTCTATGATTCAGCGATATTGCGTAGTCGGTGCATCGATGGACATGAAGTTCGCAACTCGAAAAAAGTGGCGATTTTTCTTCATTCTTGTGTACAAAGCTCCGGCAGAGGCGGGGAGACGAAAAGAGACCCCGGTTCGGTCCAGTGATGGGTGGTACCGGGGTCTCATGAAGCTTAAGCAAGAATTATGTCCAAACTGATATGGCGAAAAGGGGCGAAAAGAGCGGCTGATGCCTCAATTGTGAGTTACTTCTCCCACTCACCGAAATCGACGGCCTTACCCTGCTTGCGCCAGGTGCGGTATTCGGCGGAGGCGGTGAACAGGACGTCGGTGGAGGAGTTGATGGCCGTCTCGCAGGAGTCCTGGATGACGCCGATGATGAAGCCGACGCCCACAATCTGCATGGCGATGTCGTTGCCGATGCCGAAGAGCGAGCATGCCAGCGGAATCAGCAGCAGCGAGCCGCCGGCCACGCCCGAGGCACCGCAGGCGCCAGCAGCGGCCAGAACGGACAGCACAATAGCGGTGGGGATGTCCACCGTGATGCCCAGCGTGTTGCAGGCGGCCATGGTCATCACGGTGATAGTGACGGCGGCGCCGCCCATGTTGATGGTCGCACCCAGCGGGATAGACACAGAATACGTATCCTTATTAAGCTTCAGCTTGCGGCACAGCTCCATGTTCACGGGGATGTTCGCGGCGGAGCTGCGGGTGAAGAACGCCGTGAGGCCCGATTCGCGCAGCGTGCGGAAGATAAGCGGATAGGGGTTCTTGCGGATGCAGGCGTACGAAATGATGGCGTTGGTGCCCAGGGCGACGATAGCCATGCAACCGACGAGCAGCGCAAGCAGCTGCCCGTACTCGTTGAAGATCTCGATGCCGTTCTCGGAGACGGCGGTGTACACCAGCCCGAACACGCCGAACGGAGCAAGGCCGATGATCCAGCGCACAACGGTGTTCACGGCGTCGGAGATGCTCGCGAACACGCCCTTGGTGGTGTCGTTGGCCATGCGCAGCGCGATACCCAGCAGCACGGCCCAGGCGAGGATGCCCAGGTAGTTGGCATTCATCAGGGCATCGACGGGATTGGCGACGATGCTCAGAATAAGCGAGCTCAAGACCTCGGCGATGCCCTCAGGGGAGCTTTGCTCGGTGGCAGCGTCAGCCAGCGTGATTTCGATCGGGAACAGGAAGCTTCCGATGACGGCGACCACGGCAGCCAGGAACGTCGCGACCACGTACAGGATGATGATGGTCTTCATGGAGCCGTCGCCCTTGGCGTTGGCGAGCGAGCTCAAAACCAGGAAGAACACCAGAACCGGCGCGACGGAGCGCAGGGCGCTTACGAACAAGTCACCCAGCGTGCCGATCCAGGCGATGGGCGAGGTGCCGTCCATGTTGGGGAAGATGATGCCCAGCACGGCACCGAACACCAGAAAGACCAGGATTCGTTTGATCAGACTGATGCTATCCCATTTTCTCCAAAGCTCTTTCATGGGATGCGTCCTTTCTAATGAAGAGAAAGAGTAAGGGTCTCGTCTGGCAATTAAGCCTGACGATATTGTTCGAAATACAAGTATCGCGCAAGAAAGAGGCCTGACGGGGAGTCAATCCTCTTCAGGCCTCTTTTACGCGTAAGCGGTCGAAAGGGGGCTTAAGCGGCGTCGGTCATCTTTTCGGATTCGATGCCGGCATGGGGGTCGTTGAACACATCGAGGTTCAAGCGCTTCTCCTGACGTGCCACCACGGTGGTGCACACGGCGTCGCCGGTGATGTTGACGGCGGTACGCGTCATATCCAGGATGCGGTCGATGCCCATGATGAGCGCGATGCCTTCGAGCGGCAGGCCAACGGAGTTGAACACCATCGACAGCGTGATGAGGCCGACGGAAGGAACGCCCGCGGTGCCGATGGAGGCAAGCGTCGCCGTGGCGATGACGGTCGCGTACTCGATGGGACCCAGGGGCACGCCAAAGAGCTGGGCGGTGAACACGACGGCCACGCCCTGCATGATGGCGGTGCCGTCCATGTTGATGGTGGCGCCCAGCGGGATGGTGAACGAGGCGATGCGGCGGTCGACGCCGATCTTGTTGACGATGGTCTCGATGTTCAGCGGGATGGTGGCGTTGGAGCTCGAGGTGGAGAATGCGAACACCATGACGCCCACGAACTTCTTCAAGAACGTGATGGGGTTCACGCGTGCGAACACCGAGAGCAGAATCATGTACACCACCAGGCAGTGCAGGGCGAGCGCGATGAGCACGCCGGCCATGTACTTCACCATGGGGATGAATGCCTCAAAGCCGACGCCAGCGAAGGTGCGGGACAGCAGGCAGAACACGCCGAACGGAGCCACATACATGACGGCGGTGGTCATGTTCATCATGATGTCGTTGAACTGCTCGAAGAAGCCGTGCACGGTCTCGGCCTTGCGGCCCATGATGGCAATGATGATGCCCACGAACAGCGCGAAGAAGATGACCGCCAGCATGTCGCCCTCGGCGAGTGCGCCAAGCGGGTTGGACGGGATGATGCCCAGCAGCGTGT
>NZ_CALUMA010000031.1 GCF_944321625.1 uncultured Slackia sp. | reverse complement strand
GATGTGCTCGAGCTCAAGGCCAATCCCGACGCTCTGGCGTCCGGCTTCGTCATCGAGGCCAACCTGGACAAGGGCCGTGGCCCGGTTGCCACGGTGCTCGTGCAGCGCGGTACCCTGAGGCCCGGCGACGCCGTGGTGGCCGGCACGAGCCATGGCCGCGTTCGCGCGCTGGTCAACCCGCGCGGCGAGCACGCCAAGGAAGCCCGTCCCTCCGACCCGGTGGAGATTCTGGGCCTGTCCAGCGTTCCCACCGCGGGCGACGAGTTCCGCGTGTTCGAGGACGAGCGCGATGCCCGCAAGCTCGCCGAGGAGCGTGCGCTGCGTGCCCGCCTGGCCGCCCAGGAGGCCAAGAGCCATATGAGCCTGGACGACCTGTTCAACCGCATCGAGGGCGGCGCCACCGAGCTCAACCTGGTGGTCAAGGCCGACGTGCAGGGCTCCATCGAGGCGCTGCGCGACGCGTTCGAGAAGATGGACCAGTCCGAGGTCAAGATCAATATCATCCACTCCGCTGTGGGTGGCGTGACCGAGACCGACGTGACCCTGGCCGCGGCGTCCGACGCCATCATCATCGGCTTCAACGTGCGTCCCACCGCGGGCGCCCGCAAGGCTGCCGAGCATGAGAAGGTCGACATCCGCCTGTATCGCGTCATCTACCAGGCCATCGAGGACATCAACGCGGCCCGCGTGGGCATGCTGTCGCCCGAGATCGTCGAGCGCGACACGGGTTCCGCCGAGGTTCGCGACGTGTTCCGCGTTCCCAAGGTTGGCAACATCGCCGGCTGCTACATCACCGAGGGCGAGATCAGCCGCGACGACAAGGTGCGCGTGGTGCGCGACTCCACGGTTATCTTCGAGGGCAAGATCTCCTCGCTGCGCCGCTTCAAGGATGACGTGAAGACGGTCAAGCAGGGCTACGAATGTGGCATCGGCGTCGACGGCTACCAGGACATCAAGGTGGGCGACGTCATCGAGGGCTATCGCATCGAAGAGGTGGAAAGAACCGAGTAGCGGCAGCGCATACGTTTGAGATACCGTCAGGGGTGCGAAGGCCTTTGCGGCCTTTGCGCCCCATAATGCATTTTGAGAACCCTCTTGGAAGGAGGGCGATATGAAACAATCGAGTTCGAGTCGCAAGGTGAACGAGCAGGCCCGCGAGGCTCTGGCAAACATCCTCCTGTTTGAGGTCAGCGACCCGCGCCTGCATATGGTCACCATCACCGGCTGCGAGGTCAGTTTCGACCGCAGCTATTGCAACGTGTTCTACACGACGGAGCCCGGCCGCTACGATGATGCAGCGGCGGGCTTTGCGGCTGCGCGCGGGCGCATCCGCTCGCTTCTGGGGCGTGCGCTTTCGTGGCGCGTAACCCCTGAGCTGCGCTTTTTGCTTGATGCGAGCGTCGACGAGGCGCAGCGCATCTCGGACGCGCTTTCGCGCGATGCTGAGCGCAATGCCGAGTCGCACGGCACCGACGAGGCGCTGAAGAGCGAGGAGTAGGCCATGGCAGTCACTCCCCAGACCAACACCACGCTTTCCGCGATGGCAGAAGAGCTCAAGAAGCATGACGGCTTCGTGCTATGCGGGCATGTGAATCCCGACGGCGACTGCCTGGGCTCGCAGCTCGCGCTGGCTCTGGCGCTCAGGTCGCTGGGCAAGCGTGCCACGTGCGTTCTCGCCAGCTCTAACGCCATCGAGGCCGGTTTGGAATTCCTTCCCGGCATTGCCGATATGGTGCCTGCTTCCCAGTTCGATGGCGAGGTGCGCACGTTCATCGCGTGCGACGTTCCCACACCGTCGCGCATGGGGGAGGGCGCCCAGGTCCAGGAGCGCGCCGAGGTGCGTTTCACCGTCGACCACCATGCCGTGCCGGAGTCGATGTCGCACTTCAATTACGTTGACCCCGATAGCCCCGCTACCGGCATGCTCATCTGGCAGCTGATCAAAGAGCTTGGCGTTACGCCTTCGCCTGAAATGGCGCTGTGCTGCTACGTCGCGCTCATGACCGACACCGGCCGCTTCCAGTACCAGAACACCACGGCGGAGGCGTTCGTCGCCGCCGGCGAGATGGTGGCGGCCGGCGCAAGCCCGTCGCTCGCCGCTCGCGAGGTCTACCAGTCCCGTACGAGCGCATCTATCCAGCTCGAGCGCATCATGCTTGAGAACATGCAGGTCGCCGAGGACGGCCTGTGGGCGCTTTCGTACGTCACGCTCGCCGATTTCGAGCGCACGGGAGCCGTGAAGGCCGATGCCGAGCCGCTGATCGACACGCTGCGTTCGCTCAAGGGCGTAAAGGCCGCGTGCATGCTGCGCGAGCAGGTCGACTGCGTGCGCGGCAGCCTGCGCGCCAAAGGCGATGAGCTTGACGTGGCCGAGCTTGCGCGCTCCATCGGCGGCGGCGGGCACAAGGCGGCTGCCGGCTTCACGTTCGAGGGGCAGCTTGCCGATGCGTTGGCCGTCCTGCCGGAGCGCCTTGACGCTTTGTGCGAGGCGGTTCGATGAAGCGAGGCCAAAGCGGCATCTGCTGCATCGTGGGCATTGATAAGCCGCAGGGCAAGAGCTCGCACGACGTGGTGAACGCCGTGCGCCGCATCTTCGGAGAACGACGCGTGGGGCATACCGGCACGCTCGACCCGCTGGCGACCGGCGTGTTGGCGGTGTGCGTGGGCCCCGCGACGCGCCTAGACGCTTATATGACGGCGCATGACAAGACCTACGAGGTGCGTATCGCGTTCGGCGTCGCCACCGATACTGACGACGCGCAGGGCACGCCTATCCGTACGGCGCCTGTGCCGCCCGAGGTGTGCGATCCGGCGTTTGCCTCGGACTATGTGCGTTCCTTGGTGGGCCATCATCGCCAGCTGCCGCCGGCGTATTCGGCCATCAAGCGCGACGGCGTGAAGGCCTATGAGGCAGCGCGTGCCGGCAACGTCATCCAGCTTGAACCGCGCGACATCCAGATCTACGACGCCGAACTTCTCGGCCTTGAGACGGATGCGAACGCGCCGCGCCTGTATTGGGACGTGAGGATTTCGGTGTCCAAGGGCACCTACATCCGCTCTATCGCACGTGACGTAGGCGTGGCCCTGGGCACGGCGGCGCATGTGGACGAGCTCCGCCGCATCGTGGCGGGCAATCTGGACGTCGAGGACTGTGTGACGCTCGAGACGCTTGAGCAGCGCGGGCTGGACGCCGTGGTCGACCCGGTGTTTCTGCTGGGGTATCGCATGGCGTTTCTGGACGATGAGCAGGCGAAGGCCGTGCGCAACGGCCGTCCGCTTCCGCTTGACGGCCTGACGCTGTTCGAGCCGCCGCGCCGCTACGACGACAGCGACTGCGGCCCCCGGCGCGGCGCCCGTAAAAGCTGCGGCGCGCCTGCAAACGATGAGGTCATAAGCCTCGTATATGAAAACGAACTATCGGCCCTGTATGCGGCCGATCCGGCGCGCGGCGTTGCGCGCCCGAGCTGTGTGTTTTCGCAAGGAGTCATTCGTGGCAAAGGTTTATAAGGCAGACGACACGTTCGATCATCAGCTGCTCGCGGGGGCGTCGTGCGCCTTCGGCGTGTTCGACGGCGTTCACCGCGGGCATAGGTTCCTCATCGGCGAGGCCGTCAAGACCGCTCGCGAATCCGGTGGGATTTCGGCGGTTTTGACCTTCGATATCGATCCCGACGAGCGCTTCCACGCCGACAGGCTCAAGAAGCTCATGAGCAACGAGCGCCGCATCGAGGCGCTCGCCGAAACAGGCGTCGACGCCGTGGTGGTGCTGCCGTTCACGACTGAGTTCTCTTCTCAGGAGCCTTCGGCGTTTCTGGATTCCCTGTTCAAGGGCGCAGTTCCGTATGCCATGCACGTGGGAAGCGACTTCCGCTTCGGCGCGCGTGCGGCGGGAACCGTGGCCGACCTCGAGGCGTGGGGCTCGCGCGACGGCATGCATGTGTGTGCCCACGACCTCAAAAGCGCCGACGGCCGCCCCATTACGGCGACACGCATCCGTCTGCTTCTCGCCGATGGCGAATGCGAGCAGGCATGCGCCTTGCTGGGGCATCCGTATGTGTTCGAAGGCGCTGTGCTCAAGGGTCGCGGCGAAGGAACCGACATGGGATTCGCCACGGCGAACATCTCGCTGCCTTCGATGATGCAGGTGCTCGGCGAGGCGGTGTATGCGGCGTACGTCACCGTCGACGGTGCGCGCTACAAGGCGGCCATGAGCGTAGGCGTGGCTCCCACGTTCGCCGATGCGACCGCGTCTTGCGAGGTCCATATTCTGGACTTTTCGGGCGAGATCTACGGCGACGTCATCCAGGTGGAGCCCGTGCACTATCTGCGCCCCATGATTAAATTCGAATCCGTGGATGAGCTCATCGCTACCGTGAAGGGCAACATCCAGTGGGTGAGGGATAATCTTTAGTTCCGCCGTTCTACGAACGGCGGAACTACTCGTTGAGGCGCTGCGACGCTGCGCGGCAATCGGGCACCTCACCTAGCCCCTTGTTTGGGGCTCGGCGCGTACGAAGTACGCTTGGCCCCAAGGCGGGGCTATTTGAGGCACCGGATTGCCGCTCGCTGTTTCGTTCTGATTCCGCAGTATTGGAAATCCGCAGCGAGGGTTCGGGAGGCTCTCGTAGCGTCGCTCTGTTTCTTCAAACTATATAATTTGAAAGTTGAAAACAGGAACGGAGCGCATAGCGAGCGAAGCGAGCGGTAGCACAGTGGGCGACGCCTAGAGGGCCTCCCGAACCCTCGCGGTGGGATGAAAAAAGGAAGGAGGTAGACATGCCTGGAATTTCTGAGGACGATATCCGCCGCGTGCGCGAGGCGAGCGACCTGGTTGCTATCGCAGGGGAGCGCGTCCAGCTGCGTCAGCGCGGCCGCGATTTCTGGGGGTGCTGCCCTTTCCACAACGAAAAGTCGCCGTCGTTCAAAATCGATCCCACCACGCAGCTGTGGCATTGCTTCGGCTGCGGCGAGGGCGGCGATGTGTTCAGCTTCGTCATGAAGATCGACGACCTGGGGTTTGTCGACGCGGTGCGCGAGCTTGCGCGCCGTGCGGGCATCCAGATCTCCGAGGCGCCGGGCGAGCGCATCTCGCGCGGCAAGAAAGCGCGCCTCAAGGAGGTGTGCGAAGCCACGGCGGAGTTCTATCATACGCAGCTCATGCGCGGCAGGGGCGACCAGGTGGATGCGGCGCGCTCCTACCTTTCCAGCCGCAAGCTGGGCGGGGACGTGCCCAAGAGATGGAATCTGGGCTATGCGCCGGGTCGTGAGTCGCTGATCTATCGGCTTCGTTCGCTGGGCTTCACGCCGCAGGAGATGATCGACGCCAACGTGGCGCTGCCGTCCAAGCGCGACGGGCGCCTGCGCGACCGATTCTACGACCGCATCATGTTTCCCATTCGTGACGCCGAGGGCGACACCATCGCGTTCGGCGGTCGCGTTGTGGGCAAGGGCGAGCCGAAGTATCTGAACTCGCAGGAAACACCCGTGTTCCATAAATCCGAGGTGCTGTTCGGGCTCGACATGGCCAAGGCCACGATGGCGGCTACCGGCGTGGCAATTGTCGTCGAGGGCTACACTGACGTGATCGTGCTTCACGAGGCGGGCGTCAAAAACGCCGTGGCCACACTGGGAACGGCCCTGACGCTCAGACATATTCGCGCGCTGTCGCGCCACGCCAAGAACCGCATCGTGTACCTGTTCGACGGCGACGAGGCGGGGCAGAGGGCTGCCGACCGCGCCGCGCGCTTCGTGGACGAGAGCATGTTGCCCGAGGCGGGGCGCTCTCGCGTAGAGCTGTATGCGGTCACGCTGCCTGATGATCTTGATCCGGCGGATTTCGTGCAGCAGCGTGGCGCCGACGCGTTGCAGGAGCTGCTCGAGCATGCCGTGCCGCTTCTGCGCTATGCGATCGACCGCACGCTGTCGCGTCATGATCTGAGCGATTTCGCCGACCGCAGCCGTGCGTTGCCCGAATGTCTGAGCCTGCTTGCCGCCATCAAGCAGTCGGTGCTCGCCCAGGAATACGCGGGCTACATCGCCGACAGGCTGCAGATGGATACGCAAACGGTGGTGGAGCGGCTTGCCGCCACGCCGGCGCCTCGCTCGATGCAGGATCGCGAAGAGGAGCCGGCGACTCCGATGCCGCAGCAGCAGACTGCCGTCCAGCTTTCGCCGCGCGAGCGGGAGCGGCTTCGCATCGAGCGCGAATTCCTGTCGCTGTGCGCTCGGGAGCCCCAGCTAGGCATGGGATATGCCGCCGTGCTGGCGCAGACGCAGTGGCGACGCTCAGCACATGCGGATATCGCCGCGGCGTTGCTCGCATACCTCTCCGAGAATGCCCAGGCGAGCGCGGGAGACGTGGTGCGCGGGGTAGAGGAGCTGCGGCCGGGATCGGCGTCCACGCTCACGTTCGCTTCGACCTATGACGATTTCGAACCTGCCGAGGTGGCGCAGTTCTTGGCCGAGGAGCTGGCCATTCGCGATATGGAGGACTCCGTTGTCGCGCTGAACGTGCAGCTCAAGGACCCTTCGTCGATGTCGCAGGAGGACTATGACCTGACGTATGCCGCCGTGGTGTCCATGCAGAAGGACCTCACCGCGCTGCGTCGCGAGCACAAGCCTCTGGGTGCCATCAATTAAGCTTTGGCCCTGAAAGCCCGGCTCGCCGCTGCTGTTGTGCGTGCGCGTGACCCGAGGAAAAAATGTTGCTCAGCGGGTCGCGTTTTGTGGTAATATTGATTGCTGTATCTTTAGGGCTACTATGCCCATTTTCCGGAGGAAGGATAGCATCTGTGACTGCTGCCAAATCGAAAGCAACCGGAGATTCCAAAAAGGAAAAGACCGTCGTCGATGACGCCGAGATGACGCTCGAGGAAGACAAGATCGAGTCGAATCTCTCCGATGAGGATCTGCTCGAGGGCATCCCCGAGGAAGAGCTCAAGGCCGCCGAAGGGGTCGAGGTCAACCTTCCCAAGGTCTCCTCTCGTTCCACGCGCATCCGTCGTCGTACGGCTGATTCCTCGGTCACCATGCTCACGGGCGACCCCGTGCGCATGTATCTCAAGGAAATCGGCAAGGTTCCGCTGCTCAACGCCGCCCAGGAAATCGATCTTGCCATGAAGATCGAGGCCGGCGTCGCCGCCACCGCCGAGCTCGAGAAGGCGGAGGACGAGGGCATCGAGCTCGATCGTCGCGAGCGCCGCCGCCTCACGCGCGTCGAGCAGGTGGGCTTGGACGCCAAGCAGCAGCTGATCGAGGCCAACCTGCGTCTGGTGGTGTCCATCGCCAAGCGCTATGTGGGCCGCGGTATGCTGTTCCTCGACCTGATTCAGGAAGGCAATCTGGGCCTCACCCGCGCGGTCGAGAAGTTCGACTACACCAAGGGCTTCAAGTTCTCCACGTATGCCACGTGGTGGATTCGCCAGGCAATCACGCGCGCCATCGCCGACCAGGCACGCACCATCCGCATTCCCGTGCACATGGTGGAAACCATCAACAAGCTCGTGCGCATCCAGCGTCAGCTGCTGCAGGAGCTGGGCCGCGACCCCTCGCCGGAGGAAATCGGCGAGAAGATGGGCCTTACCGCTGAGCGCGTGCGTGAGATCCAAAAGATCAGCCAGGAGCCGGTGAGCCTGGAGACGCCCATCGGCGAGGAAGAGGATTCTCAGCTGGGCGATTTCATCGAGGATGACGCCGCCATCGTGCCGCCCGATGCCGCCAGCTTCTCCATGATGCAGGAGCAGCTGAGCAAGGTGCTCGAGGGCCTGGCAGAGCGCGAGCGCAAGGTCATCATGCTGCGCTTCGGCCTGGAGGACGGCCATCCGCATACGCTCGAGGAAGTGGGCCGACAGTTCGGCGTCACCCGCGAGCGCATCCGCTAGATTGAGAGCAAGACGCTCGCCAAGCTGCGCCATCCCAACCGCTCCGCCCGTCTGAAGGACTACCTGGAGGACTAGCGCTCCGGTTTGTAAGAGCATGTGAAAGCCCGACGGTTAAACCGTCGGGCTTTTTGCGTTGGCATGAAAAGGGTCCGACACGTGTCGGACCCTT
>NZ_CALUMA010000030.1 GCF_944321625.1 uncultured Slackia sp. | reverse complement strand
ACCGAGCCCGAGTACGCTCTGGAGGTGTGCAACGCCGTGCTGGACATCTGGCAGCCTACGCCCGAGCGCAAAGCCATCATCAACCTGCCTGCCACCGTGGAGATGAGCAGCCCGCACGTGTACGCCTGCCAGGTTGAGTACATGCACAAGAACCTGAAGTACCGCGAGGGCGTTGAGATTTCGCTGCATCCTCACAACGACCGCGGCACCGGTGTGGCCGATGCCGATTTGGGCGTTCTGGCCGGCGCCGACCGTGTCGAGGGCACGCTCTTCGGCAACGGCGAGCGCACCGGCAACGTGGACATCATCACGCTGGCGATGAACATGTTCAGCCACGGCGTTGACCCAATGCTCGATTTCAGCGACATGCCCAGCCTGGTGGAGATGTACGAGCGCACCACCCGCATGGTGGTGGAGCCGCGTCGCCCCTACGCTGGCTCGCTCGTGTTTGCCGCGTTTTCCGGCAGCCACCAGGATGCCATCGCCAAGGGCTTCGCGTGGCGCAAGGAGCACGACCCCGAGCACTGGACCTGCCCGTATCTGCCCATCGACCCGGCGGATGTCAACCGCAAGTACGAGACCGACGTCATTCGCATCAACAGCCAGTCGGGCAAGGGCGGCATCGGCTATATCCTGGAGACCAACTACGGCTACGTGCTGCCGCCCAAGATGCGCGAGGAGCTGAGCTACGCATCCAAGGACGTATCCGACCACGCGCACAAGGAGCTCTCGCCCGAAGAGGTGAACCAGATTTTCCACGACCGCTACGTGAACCACGAGGGCCGCATCGAGCTGCTTGACTTCCACTACACGCATGCCGACAACAACAAGGCGTTCAAGGCGTTTGTCACCGTGAAGCTGGACGGCGTGGAGCAGGACGTGATCGGCAACGGCAACGGACGTCTGGACTCGGTGTGCGACGGCCTGGGCAAGCTGGGTCTGAAGGCTCACATCATCGACTACGCCGAGCACACGCTGAGCACCGGGTCCGATGCGCACGCTATGGCCTACGTGGCCATCGAGGGCAGCGACGGCAAGCTGGTGTGGGGCGCCGGCGAGGATGCCGACACCGTGACCGCAGCCATCAAGGGCCTGGTCTCAGCCGTCAACCGCGCCCATCAGGCGTAATATCCGATAGTAAACTGCAAGGCGGCCTCCAAAAGGGGCCGCTTTCGCGAAGAAAGGACCTGCAACATGGGCATGACTATGACCCAAAAGATCTTGGCCGCGCATGCCGGGCTCGACTCCGTGGTGCCCGGCCAGCTGATTGAGGCCGATATCGATTTGGCCCTGGCCAACGACATCACGGGGCCGGTGGCTATCCGTGAGCTGGTGAAGGCCGATATGGACAAGGTGTTCGACCGCTCCAAGGTGGCCCTGGTCATGGACCACTTCACCCCCAACAAAGACATCAAGAGCGCCGAGCAGTGCAAGGAGTGCCGCGACTTTGCGCACAAGCACGACATCGTGCACTTCTACGACGTGGGCAATATGGGCGTCGAGCACGCGCTACTGCCCGAAAAGGGCATTGTGGCCTCGGGCGATGTGGTAATTGGCGCCGACAGCCACACCTGCACCTATGGCGCACTGGGCGCGTTCTCCACCGGCATGGGATCGACCGACATCGCCGCAGGCATCGCCACGGGCAAGGCATGGTTCCGCGTGCCCGCCGCCATCAAGTTCAACCTGACCGGCGAGCTTGCCCCCTGGGTTTCCGGCAAGGACGTGATTCTGCACATCATCGGCATGATCGGCGTGGACGGCGCGCTGTATCAGAGCATGGAGTTCTCCGGCCCCGGCGTGGCGAGCCTCTCCATGGACGACCGCTTCGCCATTTGCAACATGGCCATCGAGGCGGGTGCCAAGAACGGCATCTTCCCCGTTGATGAGAAGACCGTTGCCTACCAGAAGGACCGCGCGCTACACGAGCCGCGCGTGTTCGAGGCCGACGACGACGCCGAGTATGCCCGCGTGATCGACATCGACCTGAGCACGATTCCGCCCACGGTGGCGGCGCCGCACCTGCCTGAGAATACCAAGCCCGTGACCGAGCTGGCCGGCATCAAGATTGACCAGAGCGTCATCGGCAGCTGCACCAACGGCCGCATCGAGGACATGCGTGTGGCCGCTGAAATCATGCGCGGCAAGCACGTGGCCGACGGCGTGCGCACCATCGTGATCCCCGCCACGCAGGAAGTGTACCTGCAGTGCATCCGCGAGGGTCTGGCCGAGATTTTCATCGAGGCCGGCGCCATCATGTCTACGCCCACCTGCGGGCCTTGCCTGGGCGGCCACATGGGCATTCTCGCCGCGGGCGAGCGCGCCATCGCTACCACGAACCGCAACTTCGTGGGCCGCATGGGCCACGTGGATTCCGAGGTGTACCTGTCAAGCCCCGCTGTAGCGGCAGCCAGCGCCATCACCGGCGTAATCACCGACCCGGCAACTCTGTAACAGCAACGAAAAAGGAGAAGTCCGTGAAAATGACCGCGAAAGGCACCGTGTTTAAGTACGGTGACAATGTGGATACCGATGTCATCATCCCCGCGCGCTACCTGAACATCGCCGACCCCAAGGAGCTGGCGACGCACGCGATGGAGGACATCGACACCGAGTTTGTGAAGAAGGTGCAGCCGGGCGACATCATGGTTGCCAACAAGAACTTCGGCTGCGGCAGCTCGCGCGAACATGCGCCGCGCGTCATCAAGGACAACGGCGTGGCGTGCGTGATCGCCGCCAGCTTCGCGCGCATCTTCTACCGCAACGCCATCAACATTGGCCTGCCCATTCTCGAGTGCGCCGAGGCGGCCGAGGCCATCAATGCCGGCGACACCGTGTCTGTGGATTTCGCCACCGGCACCATCACCGACGAGACCACCGGCCAGACGTTCCAGGCGTTGCCCTTCCCCGAGTTCATCCAGGGGATTATCGACAACGATGGGTTGCTGAATAGCCTGAAAGCGCGCGGGGTGTAACGGATTCGGATGCGGGTGCGCGCGGGGAGGGCCCCGCTGCGACACTCGCTTTCCTACCGCTCGCTTCGCTCGCTATGCGGAAAGCTCCTGTTGCCTGTTTTGAAAACAAATGGAGCAACAGAGTGATCGCCGCGGGGCCCTCCCCGCGCGCACCCGCATCCGACCCGACACCGACGTTCGTTTAGGCTATGGGTGGGACGCACGCCTGGTGGACCTGCTAGTTTGACTTTGCCGAGGCTTTATTTGACCTGATGGAGGATTGAGGATGACGAAATACAATATTGCGGTTATGAAGGGCGATGGGATTGGCCCTGAGATTGTGGACGAGGCGCTTAAGGTGCTTGATAAGGTGGGCGAGAAGTTCGGCCACGAGTTCGTGTATAACGAGGTGCTTATCGGCGGCGCGGCCATTGATGCAACGGGTGAGTGCCTGCCGCAGGCCACCGTGGATGCGTGCATGGCTTCCGACAGCGTGATCCTGGGCGCCGTGGGCGGTCCCAAGTGGGACAGCCAGCCTCCCGCGAACCGCCCCGAGAAGGCACTGCTGGGCATTCGCAAGGCGCTGGGCCTGTTCGCCAACCTGCGCCCCGCTACGCTCTACGCCCCGCTGGCCGATGCCTGCCCGCTCAAACCTGAGCGCATCAAGGACGGCCTTGACCTGGTGGTTGTGCGCGAGCTCACCGGTGATGTGTACTTTGGCGAGAAGCATCGCGACGAGGACGGCACCGGCCATGACGACATGAACTACTCGGTGGCCGAGGTGGAGCGCATCGCGCATCGCGCGTTCCAGATGGCTCGCCAGCGCCGCAACCACGTGACCAGCGTGGACAAGGCCAACGTGCTGGAAACCAGCCGCGTGTGGCGCGAGACGGTGGAGCGCATTGCCGCCGAGTACCCCGATGTGACCTGCGATTACATGTATGTGGATAACGCCTCCATGCAGCTGGTGACCAACCCCGGTCAGTTCGACGTGATTCTGACCGGCAACCTGTTCGGCGACATCCTGTCCGACGAGGCAAGTTGCATCACCGGCTCCATCGGCATGCTGCCCTCCGCCAGCCTGGGCGAGACCAGCCGCGGCATGTACGAGCCCATTCACGGCAGCGCGCCGGACATCGCGGGCCAGAACATCGCCAACCCCATCGCCACCATTCTTTCCGTGGCTATGATGCTGCGCTACAGCTTTGACTTGGCCGCCGAGGCCGATGCCATCGAGAACGCCGTGAACAGCGTGCTTGAGGCGGGCCACCGCACAGGCGACATCGCCAAGCCCGGCGAGAAGAAGGTCACGTGTTCTGACATGGGCACGCTAATCGCTGCGGCGATTTAGGGTTGAGTTCCGCATCGAACCCACGACGAAACGCAGCGGGGCTTTCTTCGGAAAGCCCCCTCTCTCGCATACGGGGAACGCGAATCTTTGCTCCCCGGTTCCCGCGCTCCTACGCCTCAGCGACCTCGCGCGGCTACGTCAGAGGTAGTAGAGGAACGATCTTAGTTTTTCCTCGGCGGACTTGTCCAAGCCGCCGTCGAAGGAGAGACGAACGACGGGAAGCGGGGCCTCTTCGTGTTTGAGCAGGCCCATCACAATGTCGGCATTCTCGTACATGGATGCGGCGCACACCACGCCGTCGATGCGCGCTGCCCCCTCTTTCCCGCATGTCGGGCAGAGCGTTTTGCCCTGACGATACCGTGCATTGCCAGCAGCGAAGCGACCCATGGAAGCATCGGCGGCACCGCGAAGATCATCGAGGTCCGCAGCGAACGACGAGGCTGTACCCAATGCCGCGGACACTCTCATCATCCACGATGCGTACGTATCCAGCAGCAAGCGTTTTTCCTCCATGGAGAACGCGTCGGACGGCTGCGCGAACACCGAAGGGTGCGCGAATGCCGAAGCTGCGTTTTGCACGGGTTGTGGCAATCGGCCGTGGCCATTCGAGCAACCGCACGTTTGCCCGCTTGCATCGTGCGCCCCGCAGTGGCCGCCCATCAGCTGCGCAGCTGCGCTTGCAATGGCGGCAGCATCAGAAGAGACGCCGGTGTTTGGTTTCGTGAGCATGGCGGCTCCGGCAGCGGCAGAAGTATCGGACGATACGGCGAGAGAGGATGCCACGGCCGCCGCAGGCTTCGGCACGGCGCCTCGCACCGTATCGGGCGTTGGGGCAAGCGCAGGCATAGCCGCCTCCTCCGCCACGTGATCGCTCCACATGAACCAAAGGAACTCGGAAAACGGCATGCGCACGAGAGTGTGCCCCTCCGCCTCGACACGGCTCCAAAGCCCCGCAGAAATCACGTCTGCGAACACGCACTCCCATTCACCCACCAGCAGCAAACGCTTTGCGTTCGAACCGCAATCGGGCGCGATCATATCAGCCACTTTGCGCGCGGCGAGCTCAACCGCTTCAAGCGTGAGCCCATCGCCTAAAGAGAGCATACGTTCCAGCACCTCTCCACGACGGTTTGAAGGCGCAGCACACACCACATCACCCGCCAGAAGACGGATGAAGAGGGAGTCCGCATGTTTAATCGCAGCGCGCACCGCGTCCTTGTCGGCCGCATCGCGACCGGTCCCGTCGCACACCCCCGCCATCGCGGATGCTACGCTCCAGGGAAGCGTGTCCAGCTTGGGGGCAACCACGTGCGCATCTGCATTGCGCGATTCGAGCGTTATGCGCACGGCGGCGTCGTATTGAACGTTGCTCTCGCTGCCCTCGGTTCCCGCAATGAGCACCTGTGCGTCCGGGTGCAAAGACTCCTCTTGCCGCAGAGCCTCGCGCCGCGAGTCGCCGGCGCAAACATCAACGCCCTGCAATGCCATGCCCAACGTGAGCGCGAACGAGGCGTACTCCTTGGTGGTACACTCGCCCTGGCCTGCCACCAATGCATCGCGAGAAGGCTCCACCGCGCGCACGTCAAACCCGCGCTCCGTGAGCCATGACGCCACAAGCGTTCCATGCGCCCCAAACGAAGGCAGCAAGCACGCGCGCCCAGAATCAAGCGCATCGCCCTCGCGCCCAAACGTACGCGTGCTGGTGGGAATATTACGCTCGTCGCACGCGTCGTAGGAGCGGATGCTGTTCAAAAACGCCTCGATGCGCGTGATGACGCCCACCTTGGATGCGTGCTCGTCCACCTCTATCTGCAGGTACGGCTTATCACCCATCTCGCGCGCCACCAGGTGCGTCATGATGGTATCGGGCCCGCAGCCATGATTGGTCAAATATACGGCGAACAGCCGCGGATCGCGGCGCACCAGCTTGGCACCCGCCAAAATATGCTGCCCGAACGGCCAGCACAAACCCGGATGATCGGGCGTCACGTCCACATCCAGCGCACGGAGGTTCGCAAGGCCCACCACGCGCATGCCGCGCTCGGCGAAAAGCCGGGGGATATCCATGTTGAGCACCGGGTCGCTTACGTTGTACTGACGCGTGAGAATGACCACGGCGCGCTCATCGGGGGCGAGGCTTGCAAGCACGGCATCACCCAACTCCTCGCTTTTTTGCGTGTACTTTTGCACGGCGAAGCCGCCCGCCAGCATGGCACGCGCGGTTTCCTGCGGCGTACGGCCCAGGCCCTTCCCCACCGCCAACATAGCGTTGGCAAGAGCCGGCTGCCCGAAATCCATATCCAACACGGGACTTATCAGCTCCACGCCGCGCGCTTCAAGGTCGAACGCATCCGCCACCATGCGCGGCGCCACCTGCATGTAGGGGCACGCAAAGTTGCGCCTCACCTTGGACACGGCATGACGAATGGTGTGCATGCGTGGCATGAACACGTAATCGACGCCCCATTCGAGCAGTTGCGCCATGTGGCCATACACAAGCTTCACCGGGAAGCACACCTCGCCCTGAGCGTAGCGCTGGGCTCTATGCACAGCGTCTTCGTCAGATGCGTCGGATATGACCACGTTGAATCCCAGGTGCCTGAAAAACGCATTTGCCATAGGGAACAGCTTATGCATCATAAGGCAGCGCGGCACGCCTACCGTTTTCTTGGACGGGTCGCACTGCGGATCATAGCCGGCAAGATAGGCTTGTTCGGTTTGAGCGAACGTCTGCTCGAGCTGTTCCACGATGGCGAAATGGTCGTCCACCTGACGGGACTCGTCGCGCTCCAGCCAAAAGCCCCGGAATGCCGTGGGAGGAAACTCGGCATCGGGAGAAGCGGCGTCGGGAGAAACGGAATCGAACGCAGCGACATCGAGCGCAGGCGCATTGGACATGAAGCCACTGCAAGAGGGCGCAACGAATGAAACCCTCGCGGATGCCTCCTCCAGGGCGAGCAGCGCAGCCCCCACCGCTCCGCTTACTGCGAAATACGGCGAAACCGTCACGCGATCGCCGAAATACGCCTTGAATGCCGCCACGATGCCTCGGTTATACGCCACACCGCCCTGCAGCACCACCCGATCGCCCACGCGCTTGCCCGCCGCGACGCGGTGCAGATAGTTGCGCACGATGGACAGGCACAGCCCCGCCGCCACATCTCGCTTGGCAGCACCCTCTGCAAGCGCCGTGTTCACCGCGGTTTCCACGAACACGGTGCAGCGTTCGCCCAAATCCACGGGGACCTGCGACGAAAGAGCCAGATCGCCGTATTCATCCAGCGGAATGCCCAACCGCACCGCCTGCTCCTCCACGAACGACCCGGTGCCGGCAGCGCAAATCTTGTTCATCTGAAAATCAACCACGCGCCCGCCCGACAGCGATATGAACTTGGAATCCTGCCCGCCAATCTCGAAGACGGTATCCACCTGCGGGTCCGCGGCTGCGGCGGCACGCGCCTGGGCCGTGATCTCGTCACGCACCATGTCGGCCCCTATGAGCTTACCAATGAGCGTGCGGCCCGACCCGGTAACGCCCGCACACACCACGCGCACCTCGCCGCCCAGCCTGCTGCCCAAATCGGCAAGGCCCTGTGTCACCGCCTTCTGCGGATTGCCACGCGTGCGCAGATACTGCGCATCCAAAACGCGGCCGCACAAATCCACCAACACCAGATTGGTGCTGGTAGAACCAACGTCCACGCCGAGCGCGCACGGCACCAGGCCGTCCCGATCGACGCTCCACGGACGCGGAGTCAGGCCGAACCCGTCATCCGGCTTGGGGGTACCGGCAGGAAGCGGCGCCAAACGAGCAAGCCCCCTTTGGACAACGGACGATTCAAGAGCATCGCGCAGCTGCTCCACCGCGGGAATAGTATGCACGTCCGCCACATCCGCGGCGCCCTCTCCACCGTGAGGCGGCTTTGCCCCACGCGCCTCCCACGCTTCATATGCGGCGCCCACCGCCTGGGCGAACACGAATTCAGGCTCCGCCAGAAGCTCGTCGGGTCCAAGCGCGAACACCTCGCGCACGGCACGCACTACGCCCTCGTTGAACAGCACGCCTCCCACCAGCATGACAGGCGGCTTCACGTCCATGCCGCGCACGATGGTTGCTTTGTAGGTACGCACCATGGCGTAGCACAGCCCCAGCAGAATATCGGCCTCGGGCACACCCTCCTGCTGACGGTGGATGATGTCGGTTTTGGCGAACACCGTGCAGCGTCCCGAAAGGCGGGGGATGCCCTGCGCCTGCTCCACGATGCGCGAGTAGTCCTCGATCGAAAGACCCAAGCGATTCATCTGGTCCTCGAAGAACGACCCCGTGCCCGCTGCGCAGCTTTCGTTCATGGCGAACTCCGGCGCGCCCTGGCGTTCAAGCCCGGTGATGAAATACGAGCTTTGCGCCCCCACCGCAATCACGCTCTGCGCTTGGGGGGCGAGCACGCGCACGCCCTGGGTGATGGCGGGAACATCCTCAAGCACGCGCACCCCAGACAGCGCGGCGGTCGCAAGATGCGCGCCCGAGCCCGTAAGCGCGAACCCCGCGCATCGCAGCGACCCAAGACGCCTTTGGGCATCCTCCACGAGCTTCGCTGCGCATGCCGACGGGGCGCCGTCGTGTGCCTCGCGCAGCGTGAGCAGCAATTCGCCATCGGCGGTCAGCGCAGCCACCTTCACGGCAGATGCGCCCATATCTATGCCTAGGGTGTACACGCTCTCCCCCTTCATACAATCGAATGGTCAACGCTAGAGCCCTCGCGCAGAATGCGTCCGCGCAAAAGCTCTGCGATGTGGGTTCAAAGTTAATCCAATGCGCAACGCGCGCGCGTTACGCCATAGCCGCCTTGAATGCGGCGTACTCGTTCAAAAATGCTTCCTTGTCCAGCTCGCGCAGCATCACAACGTCCTCGAACGTCACGTATTCGGTGATGGGGTTCTCAACGGTGAAGGGAAAACCCTTCGATACCAGAAAATCGGCGAACAGAGGCTCATCAGCCACGATCTCGCGCATGGTTTTGGTGGTTTCTATCATGATTGGTCTCCTTTACCCTCGAACGTCTAGCACTTATCGGACACCTCGGTGAGCAGCACTTTGCTTGCCCCCAGCAACGCGGCGTCATCTTCACCGTGCGTGGCAACCAACAGCGTGCGGCCGCGGGCATGACGTTTCACGAACTCGATAACCTGTACGCGCGTTGCCTTGTCGAGCCCGGTGAACGGCTCGTCCATCACAACCATGCGCGAAGGAAACGCCATAGCGCGCGCCAATGACACGCGCCGCCTCATGCCGCCCGAAAGCTGCGCCACCGGTTGCTCCATGCAGTACGGAGGCAGAATTTCTTCCAGCATGACGCGAACCTCGGACCTGCGCGTCGAGGGCGGCAGCACCAGCGCCACGTTTTCCACGGGCGTGAGCGTGTCGCAGAGGCGATCCTCCTGGAACATGGCGGCAATCTGGCCGGGGCGAATGCCCTCTATGCTGCCCGAATCGGCACGTTCAAGCCCCAGAAGTACACGCAGCAGCGTGGTTTTCCCCATGCCCGACGGCCCCATCAGGCAATACGCCCCGCCGTTTTCCAGCGTGAATGTCACGCTGCGCAGCACGCGCCTGCCGTTATACGATTTTTCCACCGCTGTGAAGCGGATGGCGTCGCCTGCCTGCGCGCCGTCTTTGGGGTCAAAGGCTCCCGCATGCCCGGCATCTTGCCTGCTCGCATCGCGCATACCCATTGCCTAATCCTTCCTGCCGAGCATGCCGCCCATGGGACGAGCGGCGCGCTTGAGCAGCTCCATGAACGCCTTTTCAAACACCAACGAAAGCACGATGACCACCACGGTCCAGGCAAACAGGTCGGGCGTTGCCAGAAACGTTTTAGCCTCCATCATCTCCTTGCCTATGGAGGGCTTGGGCGTTGCCAGCACCTCTGCCATAACGCCGGCCTTCCAGCTCATGCCTATTGACATCTTGCAACTCGAAAGCAAAAACGGCATAAACGCCGGGCGGTACACGTACATGAATCTCCGCCAGGGAGAAAGCCCAAACGCGTGCGCCATCTCAAGCATCTGCTTGTCTACATGGTCGAACCCCGTGAGCATATTGATGTATATGAGTGGCAGCACGATTAAGAACGACAGATACACCGTAAGCGCCTGGTTGCCCACCCATATGAGCAGCATGATGATGAACGAAACCATGGGGATGGTTTTGAGCAGCGACATAAGCGGGTCCAGGAACTCGCGCACCAGCCGCACCTTAGATGCCACAAGCGCAAGCAGGATGCCCACCGAAAACGACAGGAGGAACCCCAGTGCGATGCGCCCGGTGGATGCAAGGCATATCATCCAGAAATCGCTTTGGGCAAGCTGCTCCACCAGCGCCTGGATGGTGCGGATGGGCCCGGCCAGGATAAGGCGGTTGTCAACCACGCGGTCGGCAATCTCCCACACCGCAAGCCAGAACAGCACGATGAACGCCTTGCGCACCAAACGCGCGCGATTGGCGCGACGGCGCTCCTCCTCGGCGGCACGCACCTGCTCGGGCGTGGCAAGCCCCTGCGATGCCAGCACGCGGGCGATGCGATCTTCCGGCACGCCCAGCGAGCGCATCATCTGCATGATCTGCTCGGTTTCAAGGCCTTTGCCATGCGCCATGTGCACCATGGGGCCCATCTGCTCTTCGGGAAGCGTGCCCGAGGCAATGAGCTGCGATATCTGCGCAAGGCGCTCTTCGGGAAGCCCCACGATCTGCGCGATCTGCGCAAGCGAGAGCTTTTCCTCGCGACGGGCGGCACCGCTCGATGCAGCGGTTGCGTTCGCCTTGTCGCTTCGCCAAGGCACCCTCATGCGCGCCCCCTTTCATCCCCCCAGCTCAGCCGGACTCCAGACGGAACTTCGGCTGGCGTTCAGTTGAAGTTTGTTACAGCTAACATTGTGCCAAGAAGCGCACCGCACGTCTGTTGCCACGGCCACATCTAGGCAAAAAATCTGCGCTATTCCGTCATTTTTTGGATGAGTTGCTCGGCCTCGTCGGAGGAAACCTCTGCCTGATCGCCCTGGCCGCCCCCGCCTTGGCCGTCAGCGGCACTCACGTGAGAGGCGCCTTCGAGCACGCCATCGCCCTCCAGGTATCCCGTGGGCGGCATCCAATAGAATTCGTCGCCCGGAAGCGCGCCGCCGATGGAATCAGGGTTAAGCGAATAGAGCGCCTCCAAAAAGCCGGAAAGCTGCTTGTACATGGTCACACCTGACGTTGCCACGATGGAGCATTCGGGAATGGCCGCCTTGGCGATATCGTTGGAAAGGAACGTTTCCAGCTCTTCCTGATACGATGCCGCCTCGTCAAGATTCTCAGCGGTGAATTGCACCGAGTACTGGCATAGCGCCACGTATTCGATAACCGCCTGCTCGTGTGCCTCCAAAAACTCCTTGGTAACCAGCGTGGCGGTGGTTACCGTTTGGCTGCCGGTGTCTTGGTTGTAGTAATCCCACTCTTCGGTCAAATCGATGGGCACAAGCAAGTTGGGCACCAAAAGCTTTGCCACCTCCACAAAGGGTTGCGGCAGAATTGCTACGGCGTTTTCTTCCTCTTGCAGGAAATTCAGAATCTCGAACGGCGTGCTTTTGAACGCCACGTTCACGCTGTCGGAAAGGCCCGCCTTATGCAGCAGGTACTCTATGGTGTACTCCGGCGTGCCTCCTTCGCCGTAGGCGTATGCCGTGCGCCCCGAAAGGTCGGTGAGCTCGGTTATGGAAGGATCGGTGGTTATGACGTAGAGCACGCCCAGATTGTTCAGGCAGATGACGCGCGGCGAGGCGTTGACCTCGTGGTTGTTGTAGATGATGGGCCCCAGGTTCGAAGGCAGGGTAACGATGTCGAAATCGCCCTGGTTGAACCGGGCGGCCAGCGTGCTGTAATCTACCCCTATGATCTCGAAGCTGTAGCGGTTGAACGTGGTGCCCTCGCGCCCGGCAAGCATCACCTGCGACAAACCCATAGAGGGCGGGCCCATGATGTAGCCCACGCGAACATCGCACGCATCGGGGCTGCCCATGAGTTCGCGGTCTTCGGGGGCAAGCGTTCCGCTTACGCCGCCCGAGCCATCGCCCGCGGGCGTTTCCTCGGCGCACGCCGTAAGCCCCAACGCCGCGGCCGATGCGCACGCCGCCGCAGCGCCAACGAATGCGCGGCGAGAAATGGCGCGAGGTTTGCAACGCTCATGCGACTCGCTGGACAACGATGATTGCGCAGCTTTAACGAATGAATCCATGGCAATCCTTCCACTGATTGGTTCGTTCTTTAGGAATGGTCGTTTCCCCCCGCGGCATAACGACCCGAGAATACAGCCATGCCGCCCCCAATACGCATGGAGCGGCATGGCGTCAAGGCGCATCCGGCAGTGGCCAGCGCGCGATATCCTTGCTAGACCGTAGGCGTTTGCGCAGCAGAGCCGTCAGCTGCCGCCTGAGCAACGCGGCGGCGCCAGGCATACAGCCCCACGCCTATGGCGCCCAGCACCAGCACCGTGCCAGCGCCCAATGCAAAGCCCAGCCAGGGATTGTGCTCCATGGCATCCTCCAGGCTGCGCACGGCGGCGCCTACGCCAGAGCCGGAGCCGGCGTTAGCGTTGCGGGAAGCAAGTGCCGCAGCTGCCTCTCCAGCAGCCTGGGCGTCAGCGGCGGCTTCATCGGCCGTGGCGCTCTCAAGCGTCGAGCCGTCGGTCGAGCCGTTGAGCAGAGCCTGCACCGAAGCGGGCACCGTTCCGCCGCCCGAAGCCGGAACGCCCGAGAAGTTCACCTGGAACGTAGCGGGCCACGTGTGCTCGCGCGTGCCCTGCAGCACTGATTCAGGCATGATGGTGGCGGCGATATCGCCGATATGAATGCCCACCGAGCAGCTTTCGGTTATCACCGAGGTGGCTGCATCGATCACGCCCAAATCAACGGTGATGCTGGTGAGCTTGCCGCCCGAAGAGGACGAGCTCACGATATTGAGCCCGCTGATGGACTTGACCGACATCACCTTATCTTGGATGGTGATGGGCACGCTCACCCTCGCGCGGCCCGACGAATCAACCGTGAGCGTGGCGTTGTTGCTCACCGGATTCATGGGCGGGAACACGCTGGAGGTGATGTGCGGATTGAGCGGCAGGCCTGTATCGGCCTTGTCGAACCAGATGTTAGCCGAAACGGTGTAGGTGCCCGCCTTAAGCGTGCCGGAATCCACCGTGCCCGCCGTGCCGGGACCCACCTGCGTGCCATTGCCGCCGGTGATGCCGCCCTGGTTGCCCGAGCCGGAGCCGGAACCCTGGCCGCCAGAGCCGCCCTGGTTGCCACCGGGGTTGCTAGGATCGCTTGGGTCGGGGTCGCTTGCTACATTTTTAGAAGCGTCATTCGCGTCTGCATCGTAATCGGGGATATTCACATTAGACGAGTGGGAGGTCTTCTCCATGTTCTCAAAGTCCACTGTCAGATGGAGATCGGCATCCCACGTTTGCTGAAGCAGCGTGGGGAATTCTCGACAATTCGAGAAGGTGTACGAGCCATCATCATCCGCAACCTCAAGCCAAAGCTTCGTAATGCGACCGCTATATCTGGCATCGGAACCACCGTACACAATGCCGTCTCGCTCCACGGCAAGAACTTTTACGTCATCTCCGGAATTAATCTGCTGACACGTGAATACTGGGTTCTTCAACTCAACGACAACAATGTAGGTGCCATCCTCCTGAATGTACAGCAATGCATTATCTGTTACAGGATTGATAGGCAGGATTTCTTCCGCGCTGGCATCTCCAATGTCTTCAAGGCTATCCGGATGATTAGGGTTCGTCATATATGCGGTCAACCCAGGAATGTAGCGATTATCTTCGCCCGCAATGAATACATTTGCCGACACTCGATACGTACCCTCTGGCATTTCATCCGCTTTTTCAATCTTCCATGGAATCACGGCCGAATCAGTGCTTCCGTCAAGCCAGACATAGCCATCGGCGAGCACGGCAGTCGCCACGTAATCACCCGGGTCAGTTGCCGAATTGCCAGTAAGCGTATAGCCCTCACCAGGCAGTACTCCAATTTGTTCTTCTCCGTTATATACCAAACCGTCAATTGGTTTCGGTTTTGCGGGAGGAGCAGATTCCACATACATGAGCCCAGGGAGCCAGAGTGTGAACTTATAGTTGTCCGCAGATCCGCCCTGAGGAACGCAGCCGTAGTACTTTCCAGACTCTACATAGTCAAGCGGCTCTATCGTCGGTGCTACGTACCCTTTTGCGGTTTCGGCGGTTTCTCCATTGACGAAGCCCGTCACCTCTACGGGGTACGTGGGAGCAGAGCTCTTCGTCACCGTCTCGCCGGAATACTGTGCCGTAAGTGGCGCCTTTTCGATGGTGAATGTAATCGTCATCGCGCTCGCAAACGTCCCGTCAGGCATAGCGAAAGCGTAAGCATTGTCTTTGTTACGTACGCTAGCGCTTATGGTGTATGTACCGGCATCCGTTTGCTGAGCAGCTTCCTCATCGAAGCTGAAACTGCTGCTTGGAATGCTCACGCAGTATTGCTTTTCGCCGTTATATACAAGGCCGTCAAGAGCATGGGGCGCATCCTCAGGAGCGTGACCTACGTAAAAATATCCCGTTGCAGATGTTCGCTCGAATTTATAGTTCTTTGCCTCTGGGGTGCTGATGTTCACCGTAGCCTTTGACCCGGCCTTTGGGAAGGAACTATCGAGTCGCCATTTTGTTGCAGTAGGGGCACTATAGTCTTCGGCTGTCTCCGGGGTCTCTCCATTTACGAAACCCTTAACTACAATCTCCGATGACACATCTTCTAGACTCGGCAGTGATGCAGTCGGATCCGTCATCCCCTCGCCCCATGTATAGGGAACGCCTTTGAGATAAGTTGCTTCAAGGGTCGCTTTCTCGATAGACCATTCGACCGTTTTTTCAACTGTGGTGCCGTCTGCCCAGGTAAATCCATCCCTGGGTTTTACCGTAACGGTATACTCACCGGCATTCGTCGCCTTAACCTCGGATCCGTCGACTACAACCCCTTCGCCCGAAGCGGCCATAACCTCGCAGTTATCGTCGATGGTGATACCAGTCTGCTCGGCGCCATTGTATTCGGCGAACACAGGAGTTGGATCGAAAGCGATTTGAGAAGATTCCGAGGTCTGCACCAAGAAATACGCAGAGGGAAGCGGGCTAGGCCAGCTACTGCTCACGTAAGACGGGTCTTTATCCCAATACCCCTTATAAAGCTCAGCGAAAACGGCATTGACCTCACTTGTGCTTTCGCGAATTTCCTCTGCAAAGAAATCAAATGTGGCTTTCCCGTTTTCGATAACCGCGTCAATCTTATGAGCGGTAAGCTCATCGCCATCATCGACGACGAATAACACCTTTGTCGCATTTTCGGGCACCGTTAACTCCATCACAGCACGGCAGCCTTCTGCGAACCACATAAAAGACGAGTTTGAAGAGGAAAAATCTACGAATAGCTTTTGCCCCTGATCGGCTTCTTCAGCCCTTACACTGAAACGATTACTACTTATCATACTGGTTGACATGCTGTCATTGGCGTCGGAAACATCCAGAACATAGCGTGATCCGGTGCCGTTCATGTCTTCGATTTCGAAGTGTTGCCAACGATCTGCCGAATAGCCATCCACAAGAAGGAACGCCCCTAGAGCAGCGGCGTTAAATATCACTCCGCCTTCGGAGAGTGAAACGTCGAGCGAGTTTGCACTTGAGCCATCGTAGCTATAAACATCGGAAACCCCATATGACGTAGGAAGAGTTATGGCAGCCGTAGCCATTTGATCAAGGGAAACATCGAAGCCTTGAGCATCCCGAAGCGAAAGGTTCCACATTTCAAACGCAGGTTTATCCGTATATACGTTGCTTCCCAGGAGTTCGCCTGCTGAATTGTACGCATCTTCATCTGCGTTTTTTTCGACATGCAAAGCCGCAGCTTCCAACTCGGATGCAAATTCCTCCGAGTTGGTCTTAACCGTCACGGAAACTCCAGTGGCCTCGTCGGTAAAAGACTTAGACCACTCGCCTTCCGCGCCGTCATTTCGTTTTACATTGCCAAAGTCAATCGCGAGATATATCGGCATATCTTTAAAGGAAATCTCGGTTCCTGGAGGATTGATGCAATTGAGCTCGCGGCAATTCGAGGGAATATACCACCCGCTTGCGTCCAGCAGCTTAAAATCAACCTCCAGTATTCGATCGGCCGACCAAGAATTATCTCCCTCTATACCATAACCGCCTTCATGTCCCGCGGTTGTTCCGCGCAGCACATGAAGAACCTCCACATTACTACCGCTTTCAATATTCTGGAGGGTAATGATATCGCTCGGTCCGTTGTACAGCTCAACATGAAGAACCATGTCTCCATCTTCGGAGACGGTAAGTGTAGCGTTATCAATGGCAGGATTTGAAGCAGTAGGGGGGAATTCATCACTGAGCATGGCGACATCCACGCCCTTGAGCACCTGGTTGTCTTCGCCCTTGATGACAAGATTTGCCGAAACGGAATACTCACCAGGCTCAAGTTCTTGCTTGAGAGAGGAAGCGGGAATTCCTACGGGGGCAGTCGGATCCGGCAAAACTGAAGGGGCGTCGGACACGACCGCGTAGTAGGCGATCGGGGTGGCGTCGGTCTGCTCGTGCCCGGGCTCGCCGCCGTCGGTGCCGAGCGCGGCGTTGTACAGCGCTTTCAGCAGCGAGTTGTCGGGCTCGTCGCCGAGGCCCCACAGCTCGAACGAGGCGGTACCGCCGGACACGGCGGCGTCCACGGGCGTCGCGGTGACCCCGCCGCCCACTGAATCTACCCCGATTCCGTTTACACCCCTACGCCGCCTTTCCGGCGGCCTCCTCCGGCCAGTTGGCCCTCTCGAACTCGTCGGGGCTGAGGTATCCCAGCGCCGAATGGGTCCTGACCCTGTTGTAGAACGACTCTATGTAGTCGAAGATCTCGAGTGCCGCCTGCTCGCGCCCGCCGAAGGTGCGGGCGTGCACGCACTCGCACTTGATTATGCCCATGAGCGACTCCATGGCGGCGTTGTCCCACGGGCTGGATATCGAGCCCATCGAGGGCTCGATCCCGGCGTCGCGCATCGTCCTCCCCAGGAGCAGCGACACGTACTGCGAGCCGTGATCCGAATGGTGGATGCAGCCCTCGGGCGGCCTGCGACGCGCGATCGCCATCCTGAGGGCGTCGTCGGCGAGCTCGGCCGTCATGCGGCCCGACATCGACCAGCCGACTATCCTGCGCGACCAGATGTCGAGCACCACCGCCAGGTAGAGCCATCCCTGGTGCGTGCGCACGTAGGTGATGTCGGCGAACCACGCCCTGTTGGGACCGTCCGCGCTGAAGTCGCGCTTGACCAGGTCGGGGGCGGCGTTCGCCTGCGGCGCGGCGGCCTTCCTCCCGCCCTTGGGCCTCTTGGCGCATCCCCTCGTGGTTCCGACCAGGCCCCTCTCGCGCATGATTCGGGCCACGCGTTTGCGCGACGTGCGCACGCCGTCCGCCCGGAGCCTCTCGAACACCTTGGGCGCGCCGAAGTGGCCGCGCCCAAGCCCGTACACGCGCTCGATGTCGCGCGCCAGCTCCGCGTCGCGCAGGTCGCGAGCGCTCGGCCCGCGCGAGCGCCATGCGTAGTAGCCCTGGCGCGTCACCTTCAGCGCGGCGCACATCTCCGAGACCGTCCAGATGCCCTCGTTCATCAGGACGAAGGCGAACCTCGCCCTCTTCGCCTGGGCGCCTACAGCTGCCTGCTGGCGAAGAAGGCGCTCGCTTTTAAAAGTATCTCGTTCTCGCGCCTGAGCCTCTCGACCTCGCGCTTCAGCCTGCGGTTCTCCTCTGCGACCTGGAAGGGGTTGTCGCCGGGCTGAGCCTGCGCGGCGTCGGCCCTCCTCACCCAGTCGGATATGCTTCCCGCGTCGCAGCCGAGCTCCCGGGCGAGGTCGGCGTAGGTGCAGCCGCGCTCGCGGTAGAGCTCGACCGCCATCTGCTTGAACTCGGGCGTGTACTTAGGCGACGGATGTCCCATTCTCTGCCTCCGTTTCCCCGTTTGCGACATCATGCCCAAACGGAAGTCCATGTGTCAACGGAAACGGGGTCGATTCAC
>NZ_CALUMA010000029.1 GCF_944321625.1 uncultured Slackia sp. | reverse complement strand
ACCAGCCTTGAGGAGCAGAGCAAGGAGGACTCCTTCATCGAGTGGTATCAGAACTACAAGGATTCCGCTGACATCCAGATCAACGACAAGCCCGAGGGCCTTCCCTACGACATCGATCTGAGCGGTTTCACCAAGACCGAAACCGATGATGCCACTACCGAGGATGGCACTGACGCCTCTGCCGACGATGCCGCAACCGATGAAGGTGCCACCGAGGGCGGCTCCGATGAAGCTGCCTCCGATGAGGGTGCCGAGGATGATGCCGCTTCCGACGATGCTGCAGCTGAAGAGGGTGACGAAGAGTCCGACCCCGCCACCCAGCAGCCCCAGGAAGTGACCACCGAGTAGGTTGAAAAGGACTCGTCGAATGACACCCGTCCTCCAGGTGTCATAACGCAATCAAACCAAGAAGCCGCCTCCAGGCGGCTTCTTTTTCTCTTTATGAACTTTTGCGAATTTCGTCACATTGCCAGCTTTTTTGCTATACTACGTTCTCGCTGCACATGATATGCAGTCATTCGAGCAGTGGAGAGATGTCCGAGCTGGCCGAAGGAGCACGATTGGAAATCGTGTATACGCCAAAAGCGTATCTGGGGTTCGAATCCCCATCTCTCCGCCAGAAACTTCAAGCGCCGTCCTTTTGAGCGGCGCTTTCATGTATCACCCTACGGAGGGGTGGCAGAGTGGTTGAATGCGGCGGTCTCGAAAACCGTTTTACCCGTAACCCGGGTAACGAGGGTTCGAATCCCTCCTCCTCCGCCAGAGAACAGTAAGAGCCCCGACATCGGGGCTCTTTTCGTATCCAAAGGTCGTGTGGGGAATCGCTTGGGCTACCCCACAAGCTTCTGGATAATGCTCAAGAGGCCCCATCCGCAGCAGAATCCGACGATCATCGCCACGAGGGTTTTCACTATGAGTTTGCCCCACCACGCCCGTCCGGCCTTCTGGTTCTCTTCACACAGCGCATCGGGGTCTTCCCCGCGCATGAACGCCTCGATGGACTTATAAGTGAACAGCTGGTTGTCGTGCTTGATTTTCTCCACCATGCCGGCAGCCACCGCCGCGGGGATAAACACTACGAGGGCGGGCACCAGAATCACCGGCAGACTCAGGTCCATCAATGCGGTTGCGACGGCCCAGATGACCGCGGCCGCCCCGCATACGACCATGACCGCGGCGAGCTTGTTCATGCGTTTGGCTTCTTCAGTGATAACCGACTTCATTTCCTCAACATCTCCTTTGATCAGCGAGTCGACGCTTACCTCGAAGAGATTGCTCAGAAGAAGCAGGCTTTGCACGTCAGGATAGGTTCGGTCGGTTTCCCAGTTGGAAATTGTTTGGCGTGAGACGAAGATCGCCTCCGCCAATTGTTCCTGGGACATACCCAGCCGAGCGCGGTGATCCTTGATGTGCTGGCTCAGTTCCACGTGCAATCCCTTCTGGTCGGAAATGTGCCGGATTGCGGAGAACTTTACCACCAAATGGCTTTGACACGCGCCATCGCGCCGCGAAATAAGCCTGTCAAAAGGTTTTTACAAGCCGTGTGAACTGGGGTTTCTTTCTAAAAGAATCGAGGCGACGCCCTCTGGGCAAAGCCCAGATCAAGGAAAATATGTGCGGCAGCTCCAGTGTGGCGCCACCCCGATGAAGGCAATCGTTCATTTGGGTGGTTTATTTCTGTAGTCTTGTCTTTCTGGCCGTGCTGCGCCGTGGGCTCGCGGATGAATCGCCCGCGCCTTATATCCTTTCAATTTCGCGAACGATGCGCTCCTTATAGCGGCGATGTGCCCAAACGACGAATCCTGCGCTCGCTGCTACCCAGAGCAAACAGAGCACGGCGATGACTGCCGGCGAAAGCGTGGCGGGCGCGCCTGTTACCAAACAGGCGGCTTCCGCCGCGAACCCCATCGGCAGAAAGCACGCCATATAGCGCAGGGAATTCGAGATCAGTCCCAGCAGCGGCACGATCGCCAGAACCACGATAGGCAGCGAATAGATGCTGCTTTTCATCTGGTCGGACGCAAGGAGGCCGCATCCTAGGCTCACAAGAAGAATAGGGAGTGATGCCGGAATGGAAAGCGCAAGCGTCACACTGAGCCGTTCAAGGGAAAATCCCAGCGTAAGGCCGCAAAGCACCACGGTGATAAGCGTCCATACGTAAGAGCACAGGAATTTTCCTGCAGCAATCTGCCTCGTGGTCATACCCGATTGAACGAGCGTCGCGGGCACCCCTCGTTCTATTTCCTCGGACATGGTGTACAGCGAGCAAATGGAGCCGGTGAAAGCGGGTGAAACGGCGATGACGGTGGTCATGAGGAACGCGTCCGACGTGAGGTCCGGACCGCCAGCTATGGAGGAGAAGACAAGCATCAGCAGCACGCATGCCGCCAACATGACAAGCATCACCGGCGTGCGCGCGGCGACGCGTATGTCGTGCGTCGCCAAGATGCCTATGTTTCTCAATGCGTTGCTGTTCATGGTTTGCCCATGATACTTGATTGGTGAGAGCGGCGCGATACATCGGGGCCTTCATATATAATGATGCGGCCCAAGTCGGACGAATCGCAGGAGATGGAAGTGGCGGATTACGGCACCATAGAGGAGCTGCTCGAAGGCGAGCGAGACAAGAGCGTGCATATCGAATGCCGCCGCGATGCCACCGATCGCGCGGTCCGTTTCATCCATCGCACATACGCGAACAGGCGATGCGCCTTCTACGTCGAAACCGATAAGGGGTTCGACCGCGATACGGTTCATTCCTACCTGCGCTTCTTCGCGCGCATAGCGGGTGGCACCATCACGGCGGAAGAGACCATCGCGCACTTCGGGCTCAAAGACGTCGCGCGAACCACGGTCAAGAACCTTTCCGCCGAGCAGCGAGCTCTTATGAATTTCGCTCGTATGAGCCTGTTTGAACCCGAGGTGGTGTTCTGCGAGCGCCCTTTGGTCGATATTTCCCCCGATATGCGCAGTCTGGTCCAAGCATGGCTCGGACAGGTGGTGGAATCGGGCGGCATCGTGATTACCTGCGGCGAACCTTTGCGCGAGGCGCTGCTTATGCCTGGCTCCGCGTTCTATGAGGAAGATGGCCGCTTCTACCAGGCGCAGACCGACGACGATGAAGAAGATTCCGTCGAATATGCCGGCGACGAGGTCCACGTGTTCAAAGTGGTGGCCAAATCCGGCGATGCCACGCTGCTGTTCGATCCGCGCGAGGTCGATTTCGTCGAAAGCGTTAACCGCGCGAACTTCGTCAGCGTGCGCGGTGAGCTCTATCCCGTGCAGATGACGCTCGACGAGTTGGAGGCGGAGCTCGAGCGCTACGGTTTCTTCCGCTGCCATCGTTCCTATATCGTGAACGTGCAGAAGGTGGCGAAAGTGGAGCGTTTCACGCGAAACAGCTTCAACCTCACGCTTGCTGACGCAGCGCGCACGTCCATCCCTCTTGCCAAAGGTCGTGCTGAAGAGATGCGCGAGCGTTACGGCTGGCGCTAGGGCAAACCGATTGCAAGATTGGCATTCCCGCGGGGCACAATCGCGCCCTGCTCCGTTCGTGTGCGCTGCGAATACAGTGCTCCATTCGTATCCTTCTATGCTCCTGTCGTAGCGAACGCGGCTCTCGTCAGGCGAAATCCGTTGTTTCATCGAGGCGGTGGCGCAATCATGGCTTCAACGAAAAGCCGTCCGGCATCCCCGGACACGATTGAAAGGAACGGCCATGATTACCGCAAGCCAACTCACCATCCTTGTCGCGGCTATGGCGCTCGTGTGCGTCATCAGCTTGATGCTGCACATGCGCGCCGAGGCTACCCGCAAACGCGTGGACGCCATCGAGCGCCGTATGGACGCGCTCGCCGCTTCCGTCGCGAAGGAGGTGCGCTAGCCATGCATGCCACCATCATCGATCTCGTCGTGGACGCGTGGTTCGCTGCGATGGATATCTTTTTGAGCAAGAAAGGCGCGAAGGGCAAAGGGGGTAACCATGGCAGCAACTAGCATCGTGCTCTCGATGGAAGGTGTATGCCTCTCCTTCGGCGCCAAGCGCGTGCTCGACGGGCTCACGTTCTCCGTCTCGCGCGGCGAATGCTTCGGGTTCCTCGGGCCGTCCGGCGCAGGTAAAACCACGACCATCAAGCTGCTTACTCGGCAGCTCAAGAAGGACTCCGGTCGCATCAACCTCTTTGGACGTCCCATCGAGAACGCATCGGACGCCGATTACGAGCGCATCGGCATTCTGTCAGACACAAGCGCGCTGTATGAGCGCATGAGCATCGAGGACAACCTCAAGCTCTACGCGAAGATTCGCGGCAAGGGCGCGGGCGATATCGACCGCCTGCTTGAGCGCATGAACCTCAGCCAAGACCGCAAGACGCTCGTCAAAAACTGCTCGAAGGGCATGCGACAGCGCGCAGCGCTCCTGGCGGCGCTCATCCATAGCCCTGAGCTGCTGTTCCTCGACGAGCCCACGAGCGGTCTCGATCCCGCGGCGCGCGCCGAGGTGCACCGCATGCTCGCGGAGCTCAAGGCTGCGGGCACGACGATCTTTCTCACCACGCATGATATGGCCGAAGCAGATTCGGTGTGCGACCGTCTTGCCATTCTGGATGAAGGACGCATCGTGGCCAGTGACGAGCCTGAATCGCTTAAACTGAGGTTCGCGCGCAATCGCGTGGTCGTTGTCACGCGTTCGCGCGGCACGCTCGAGGTGACGAAGGATGCTGCGTCGGCGGAAGAGATTCGTGAGCTCTTCGCATCCGACGAGGTGCTTTCCATCCATTCTGACGAGCCCAACCTCGAGGAAGTGTTCCTCGAGCTGACCGGAAGGGAGTTCTAGCGATGAACGCCGCAATGAGAAAGACGGGGGCGCTCCTCGCGAAGGATATCGTCGACCTGTTCAAGAACCCCACGATGCTCGTGGTGTGCCTGATGCCGGTGGCGTTCATGGCACTCTACACGTTCATGATCGGCGACGCCACCAGCGATGCGGGCATCACGGCCGAGCAGCAGGCGGCGGCGAACCCGATTATCGATCAATTCATGTTGGGATCGTCGCTTTGCATGACCATCGGCATGGTGTGCACCATGACGGTGCTTTACGGCATCGCCGAGGAGAAGGAGAAGCGCACGTTGCGCACGCTCATGCTTGCCAACGTGGGCGCCTCACAGATCGTTGTCGCGAAAAGCGTCGTTGCACTGATAGCATCGACCGCGGTGAACGCCATCTGTTTCTTCGTGGCGGGCGGAGAGCCTCCTATGCTGGGAACGTATCTGGCACTGGGCGTTTTGGGGTCGCTGCCCATCATCCTGTTCTCGCTCGTGCTAGGGCTTGCGTGCCGCGACCAGATGACCGCGGGCGTGTACAGCGTGCCGGTGCTGCTGTTGACGCTTGTCCCGATGTTTGGCATGTCCAACGAGAGCATCGAGAAGGTGGGCCATTACCTGCCCACCGGAGGAATCTACGACCTGATGGGCATGGCCATCGAAGGCAATATGAACCTTCAAGACGCGCTTATACCTCTGGCGGTGACGGCAGTGTGGATCGTAGCGGGCGCCGTGGTGTTCTCCCTACTCTTCAAACGACTCGCGCGAGATAACTAATTACGAAACACCTGATTTCAATGCACGCGATGGGTATCGGCAGGGTTCCGACGTAACCACCTTATTAAAAAACATGTATTTAAAATACACGTTTTCATAAATTTCATGTATCATGAATACATGAAATTATATCGATACAAGGTGGACCACATGAGAAGAAGCATAGAGACGCTTATTGAGGCGTGGGCAACCGCCCCAGTGAATCGCCCTCTTCTGCTGCGCGGCGCGCGCCGCGTGGGAAAGACGTATGTTATTGAGGAAGTGGGTAAACGTATCGCTGGCGACGGGTTCGTCAAACTGGATTTCCAGACTGACCTCGAGCTCATATCCCCTCTTTTTGATGGTCCCACCGATGACGTCGACGCCATCATGCGTCGTGTTTCGGAATATAAAAGAACGAAGCTCGACAAAGCTACGGCGTTCGTGCTCTTCGACGAGATACAGCTATGTGAACGTGCCTTAAACTCGCTTAGATTCTTCTCGGGTTCTGGTTGGCGCGTTGCGGCTACGGGGAGTCAACTTGGCGTCGCAACGCGCAAGCGTGACCTACCGTTTCCGAGTGGCGTCCAACAGGAGACCCTGCATCCGCTTACGTTCGAAGAATTCCTTTGGGCGCTGGGCGAAGAGGAAATGGCTGAAGCGATTAGAAATCACGTGCGCACGCTCGAGCCCTATCCTGCGCACAATCATGCTTCCGAACTTTTCCGCCTGTATCAGGTTGTCGGAGGCATGCCTGCAGCAGTTGCGGCGTATATCGAGACACGCAATCTGGATGAAGTGCGCGTCCAGCAGCGCGAGATTGACGAAACGTACACGGCCGACATGACCGACCCTGAAAATGGCATTAGTGGATTGGCGGCTCGCAAAGTGTGGCGGAGCATTCCCTCGCAGCTGCTCAGATCGTCTACGAAGAAATTCAAATACGCTCAGGTGGAGCGTGGCGGCAGGCGGGCTAAACTCATGGAGCCCCTTGATTGGCTGGCGGGGGCGGGCATGGTATCCATCAACCAACTCACCGAGTGCGTTGAAGCGCCGCTTGTTCCTTACGAGGAAGAAGAGGGAAGCTATTTTAAGGTATATCTTGCCGATACGGGACTCATGTTTTATAAGCTTGCGGTGAATCCGAGATTGTGGTTGGAGGCGGAAATGTCGTCGACCCTGCCGATCTCGTCTGACTTCCGCGGGGCGCTTGCTGAAAATGCGGTAATGCAGGCATTGATGTCAAACGATTTGAGAACGTTCTACTGGACACCGCCTGCTTCGTGGGGAGGCATGGGAGAACTGGACTTTTTACTGCAAGATGACTGCATGCGCATCATTCCTATCGAAGTGAAGTCTGCGCGCAACGTGCGTGCCAAAACGCTTTCAACGTTTATGGAGAAGTCGCATGCTCCCTATGCTGTCGTCCTATCCGACCGCGATTTCGGGCGTGTTCTGGGGGAGGCGGGCGTGGAAATTCATCAGATTCCCCTCTATGCCGCATATTGCATTGGTGACAGCTGTGTTCGCGTTGGCTGATTTAACGATTGCCTACACCAGCATGCTCACGGCCACGATAAACGCGATGGTGAGCACCGGGACTCCCAGCATGAGCGCCCAGGCAGCTGGGCGGGCGAAGTTCATCGTCCAGCCGATGCCGAATCGCTCGGGTACGATGAAGCTTGCGTCGTCAGGGTTGAAGTAGAACACGCCAAGCTTCCAGTGCTCGTCTTCGTCGGCGAGCAGGGCATCTTCATCCTGTATCCTCTTGAACATGCGCGACCCCGCCTGGCCGTACACCACCGAAAGCGCAATGGCGCCGATGACCACGGGGATGCATAAGACCATGATGATGACGCCGGTCTGCCCCAATCCGATGAACCCGGCGGAGGAAAGCAGGAAGAGAACGCCGATGCCGCCGCTCATGAGCACGCCTACAACCAGCAGATATACGCTTTGCGCGCGGGCGAACATACCGTATGCCAGCGCCGAGGTGGCGGGCGCGCCGGGGTCGGTCGGGCGCTTCGACCGCAGGATCATCCAGTGGCACAGCGTGAGGCACGCCGCCATGAACAGCTCGAAAACAATGGGGAACCCGATGGCGCTGCCGAGCGTTTTCGGCGCCCAATCATTCACGTTGCCGGCGAAATCGGCGTGCATGGGAAGCATGTCAGGCATGGCGGGGTACAACGCCAGACCAAACGCGAGAGTTCCCACGATGACGGGGATGTAAAGCAGGTTCCATTGCAGGGGCAATGCTTGAGACTGATCCGTCTCGACAATGGTTGCGATGGCTTGTTGCGCCTGGGCAGTCCACCCCTCTGCGCGCTTGATGTCTACGACACGCCTGCGGTTGCGCAGCATGAGCGCAAACGAAATAACGATAGGAATGAACAGGGCCGCACACTCCAATGCGATGCCGATGGCGGCCGGCTTGCCGTCCGACTGCGCTGATCCTTGAATCAGGAATACGCCGGCCACCAGCGCCGCAATGGAGGAAACCGCGGTAACCACGACCATGATTGTCGCGTAACGCTTCTTGAGTGCGATGAGACGCGGGTCGTGCTGCGCCGATGGCGGCACCGTCACGGCAAAGCACTCATTGCGGCGCATGAGGTACGGCGTGAATGCAAGGAGCAGCCCCGTTGCCAGCGCAAGGGCGACGAACATACCCACGGTTGCGACAGCGATCATATCGCTCACACCCCCTGCGGTGTTACGCCGAGGGCGTTCGATATGCCGCGAGCTTCTTGCGGACCCCTTTCTTTAAGGGGATTTCCGTTGGCATTGCGCCCCGATACACGCATATCACGACGGGTGCCCACCACGCCGGGGTCTGCGAACGCGCGATCGGCCTGCGATTTTGCTTCTTTCAAAAACTCTTCTTCGGTGCCGCCCTGCGCGCAGTGTTCAAGGGCAAGCTGATAGAGGGTTCCCGCGAGCCGTTCGGCCTGGGCGGCTTTTTTCTCGGGGCTTGCTACCTGCTGGAAGTCGGCTACCACGGCGCCCGCTCGGCCGCGCATGAACAGGTAACCTTCGTCGCGCAGCACCGCATATGCCTTGTTCACGGTATGCAGATTGATGCCTAAGTCGCTTGCAAGGGCACGCACGCTGGGCAGTCTATCGCCTGGAAGAAGCTCGCCGCGCCCGATAGCGGCAACAATCTGATCGCGAATCTGCTGATACACCGGGTCGGGCGACATTTGGTCTATGCGAAGGATCATGGCATCCTCCTTTGGGTTAAACATTAAATGTTATAGAGCATATATAACATTTAATGACGGGCGGTACAAGAGCGTTCATTCGAAAGCATATGTAAGACTGCGTTCAGGAAGGGAGTCCTCTCTATTCTCTCAACCGCCGTCCAAGCGATGCCGTGAGGCATCATCAAGAGGGTGAATGTCTTACGCGCACCACGATGTGCTTGCGCGAACGGCGCCAGGGGATTAAGGTTGAATCAGTTCGTGTTGCGCTTGGACGCGACACGCATTGAGGCGCGATGCGCCACCGTGGGCGCGTCGTCGTGTTCGCCGCAGAGGAGATGATTGCCATGTCCGTTCTTGCTGCTTTTGCCGTTCCCCATCCCCCGCTGATTGTGCCCGGAGTGGGCCATGGCCGCGAATCGGGAATCTCGGCAACCGTCGAGGCATATCGCGAGGTCGGTCGGCGCATTGCTGCACTCGCACCCGAAACCATCGTGATTTCGAGCCCGCATTCCACGGCCTATCTCGACTACCTGCATATTTCGGGCGGTCCAGGTGCTTCGGGCACGTTTGCGCAGTTCGGTGACACGCGAGACGGAAGCGTCGTCGAGTATGACGAAGGATTCGTGCATGTGCTGTGCGATGCCGCCGATGCTGAAGGGGTGGCAGCGGGAACCGCGGGTGAACGCACGCCTGATCTTGATTGGGGCGTGCTCGTGCCGCTCCATTTCGTGCAAGAGGCGTATGAAAAGGCGCGCGCAGCAGGCGAGAACCCTGCGCCGTACCGCGTGGTGCGCATCGGGCTTTCGGGTCTTTCTCCGCTTGAACATTATCGTTTAGGGATGTTGGTGCAGCGGGTTGCCGAAAAGCTGAACCGTCGTGCGGTGTATATCGCATCGGGCGATTTGTCGCACAAGCTGACCGAGGATGGCCCCTACGGCTTTGCGCCCGACGGCCCCGTGCTCGACGACTATGCCTGCCGGGCGTTTGAGGCCGGAGATTTCCTCGCTCTGCTCACGGCGGATGCCGGCATGTGCGAGCGTGCGGCGGAATGCGGATTGTGTTCGTTCCAGATCATGGCCGGCGCGCTTGACCGTACGCCGGTGGACGCGGAGCTGCTTTCGTATGAAGGGCCGTTCGGCGTGGGGTATGGCGTGGCGGCGTTCACGCCCACGGGGCCGGCGGGCTCCGATTCTGCGCGAGCGTTTGGCGAACAGTATGAAGCATGGCGCATGCGGGAGATGGAAGACCGTCGTGCAGACGAAAGCCCTTGGGTGCGTTTGGCTCGGTTCTCGCTCGAAAGCTACGTGCGCGACGGCAGGCACGTGCGCGGCGCTAGGGATTTGCCTGATGATCTGGCCGCGGCGTTGCCTGAAGAACTGTTCTCCATGCAAGCGGGCGCGTTCGTTTCCCTCAAGAAAGACGGCCATTTGCGTGGCTGTATTGGAACCATTTTGCCCACGCGGCATTCGCTGGCGGAGGAGATATGCGCCAATGCGATTTCGGCCGGATGCCGCGATCCGCGATTCAATCCGGTTGAGCCGGATGAACTTGATGACCTGGTGTATGACGTGGATGTGCTGTCGGAGCCGGAGGATATCGCAGGGCCGGAAGCGCTCGACCCCAAACGCTACGGTGTCATCGTGAGCTGCGGCGGGCGTCGCGGTCTGCTGCTCCCCGACCTTGACGGGGTGGATACCGTGGAGGAGCAGGTGCGCATCGCCGCGCAAAAGGGTGGCATCGACCCGACCGAGCCCGGCGTGACCTATCAGCGATTCACCGTCACGCGACACGTGTGATGCAACGGCGCTGTGGCTCCGTTTCGGTTTCTGGAAAGCTGCTCGAGCGCGCCGCTTGATGCGTGTCGCCTGTGCCGGCGCAATCATCCGGCCGCCGCGCTGCGCATGTATATAAGGGGTTCTCATGGTGGAAGAGCAAAACCGCATCGTTTGCGAGACCTGTCCGCATCACTGCCGACTTGTGGAGGGCGCTCGTGGCGTGTGTCGCGCCTGTATCAACGACGGCGGGAGTATTGTGCCCGAAAACTACGGACGGCTGACCTCTCTGGCGCTCGACCCTATCGAGAAAAAGCCGCTCGCGCGCTTCATGCCCGGCACCTTCGTGGTATCGGTGGGTAGCTACGGTTGCAACCTGCGCTGCCCTTTCTGCCAGAACGCCGAAATTTCCCAAGCGGGGGCGAGTGATGTTCCATGGCGCAGCGTCAGCCCCGAAGAACTCGTGTCGCTTACATGCGAGGCGCGTTCGCGCGATCCCCGCGTGGTGGGTATTGCCTATACCTATAATGAACCGCTTGTGGGCTGGGAGTATGCGCGTGATTGCGCGCGGATTGCCCATAAGGAAGGCTTGGTTAACGTATTGGTGTCCAACGGATGCGTTGAGCTTTGCGTGATTGACGAGCTCACTGGCTTAATCGACGCGGCGAATATCGACCTCAAGGGGTTCACCGATGCGTTCTACGATGCGTGCGCGGCGGGGCGGGGAGCGCTCGAATGCGTAAAACGCACCATTGAACGCCTTGCCGCCGACCCGTCATGTCATCTCGAAGTGACCACCCTCGTTGTGCCGGGTATGAATGATTCTGAAGCTGAGATAGATGCCGCCGCCCGCTGGCTCGCCGGCCTTGATGGCGGGCGCGGTGCCGAGACGCTGACCTACCACGTCACGCGGTTCTTTCCCCAATGGAGCATGACCGACCGCGCCGCCACGCCGGTGCAGGATGTTCACCGTTTGGCCGATGTAGCGCGGCGGCACCTAAACCACGTATATATAGGTAATTGCTGATAGCACGCGAATTACAACGGATTGCGCTTCGACGCAACGGTGTGGGATGCTGCCGCTATGCCCGCTTCGTCTTGACCTGGCCTTTCGCGATGACCACGAGGTAGAACACCATCGCGATACCGATAAGCCCTGCCATGGCAAGGTACACGCCGCTGTAGCCAACCAGGGGCACGAACGCGCCCAACAGAACCGGACCCAGTCCGACGCCGCCGTCCATCAGCACGTAGTACGTGGAGTTCGCCAGGCTGATGCGACGTACCGACGCCTTCTGCAGCGCGATGGTCAGGCCGCACGACTGCAGCGTGCCGATACCCGCGCCCAAAAGCGCCGCGCCCAGCAGCAGAATTGCGCCGTTGAAGGCGAGTCCCACCGCCGCCATACCTACAATCGCCAGCACGAAAGCGGGAATCATGACCACATTGGCGCCGCGTCGGTCGAAAATCTTGCCTGTGAACAGGCGAGATATAAACATCGTGATTGCGTATGCCACAAAGAAGAAACTCGCCGCGGTCTGGATGCCAACCTGCTCGGCGTACGACGAGAGGAACGTCAAAATGCTCGCGTAGCCAAAGAACACCAGGCATGCCACGATGCCGATGGGAATGGCCGTGGGCTCGATGAAGTCTCGCAGATGCGCCGCGCCGCCTGAGAACGGCTTGCGCTCCTCGCGAGGCGGCTTGAACCACAGGAGGCTCGCCAGGCAGATGAACGCGATCGCCAGGCACACCGCGAACAGCCCGCGGATTCCCACCGCCTGCGAAATCGCCATGCCCATGAACGGCCCGATTGCGGTGCCCAGCGTGTTGCTCAGCATGAAGTAGCCCACGCCTTCGCCCTTGCATTCCTCCGGGATGATTGAGGTCACGATGGTGCTTACGGCAATCGAGGCCGCGCCGTACGATATGCCATGCAGGATACGGATAACGAACAAGAACGCCAACCCCAGGTCAAGGAAGTACAGCGCCGACATCACACATTCTGCCACCACTGCGATCACGAGCATGCGTCGACGTCCGATGGAATCCAGGATGCCGCCGCCCACCAGGCGCGCGATGAGGGCGCCCACGATGAAGATGCTGGCGACCAGGCCCGCGAACGAAGCCGGTGCGCCGTATTCCTCCATCGCGTAGTCCGCCGTAATGACCATGAGAGCGAAATAATTCGCCATGATGAGGAAGTTGATGCCCGCTCCGATGATGAAATCGCGGGTCCAAAGCTTCGGTTTGGGTTTCGTCTGTGCGTCGGTCTGTGCCATGGTCTATGCGTGCATCCCTTCTTTGGCGATGAGCACGGCGCATTTCTCGGAGCGCTGCACTACCGCGTAGCTCACGCTTCCCAAGTAACCCTTGGCGCCGCCTACGCCACGACTACCCATGACAATCAGGTCGCATTCGTTGTCCGCCGCGCAAGAAAGAAGCAGGTCAGCAGGGGAATCGCCGCGCAGAAGCTCCACGCGGGTGGGGTTGGGCACCTGTGCCAGCTGCTTCTCGAGGTCGTCGGCCAGCGCCTCGGCCTGGCGGATGATGCTGTCCTGTGCGGCGCCGGCGCCGTATACCTTGAGAATGTGTGCGGCAAGGATTTCGATATCCTGATCCTGCTTGGCCACGTCGACCGCTAGCTTGAGCGCGTTCTTCGAAGCCGCCGACCCGTCATACGCCAAAAGAATCCTTTTGCACCACATGATTTGCCTCCTCCAAGCCAAGCACCTCGCGCGGCGAGGCGCTTCTTCGTCATGCGGCAGATGATACTCCTTTGTGACGCGACGTGATGCATCTTGTTGAGCGTGTCCGCTGCTTCTACTATCGCTACTAGGGAAGCGTATTGGTCCAGCTGCGCTTCCGGGCATGGGGCTCGCGTATAAAAACAGCCTTATTGGCTAACTTTTTGACCCCTTGGTATAAAAACGGCTTTATTTGCGTGGTCGCCTTGGCGCAATCAAGCAAGAAATCTGCTTTGCGCACGATACGGGTTGTTACGACCTGGTGTTTTACATAGAACGTCATAGAGATGCTTCAATGGCAGCCCGATCAACCACGCAAATAAAGCCGTTTTTATACCGACCACGCAATTTCTTAGCCAATAAGGCTGTTTTTATACCGGTCGGGGCTGTACTAGGAGCAGGGTGTATCGTTCGTGGCTGCATTAGGGATGGGACGCTCCGTCCGCGGATGTGTGTCGGCAGCATACCGCGACAATCGTTGTCGCTCATCTCATGCGCGGTCACGCCGCCCATGGTGCTTTCGGCAGCTGTCTATCAAATCTATAGTGGCTTGACCGGGGCTTCGTCTTTTACGCAGACCAGGGGGATGCGGCTGCGCAGAAGCGCGATCCAACCTATCAGACTTACCAGCATGAAGCCCGCCATCAATGCGCCCACGCCGAACACGTAGGTAGGCCACGGCAGCGCCGCCAGCACCATACCAAAGCTGCCGATGCACGTGCGGATGCAGTTCATGAGTGCCGACGCGCTGCCGGCATCGTGCGCGTTTTGTTCCAGCAGGATGTTCATGCTGTACGGGCGCGTGCACGATTCCGCCAGCGCGAACACGATGAAGATGATGCAGAACGCATAAGGGCTTGTGCCGCCGACGAGCATCTCGGCCACACCGGTGAGCACCGCAAGCGCAATCATGATGGTGGTGAAACGGCGCACCGACACGCGTCGCGACACGGCGATCCAGATGAGCGGACCGGCGGCGGTCACGATGGCAGCCACGGCGAAGAACGCGCTGTATCCCGCCTCGCCTACGGCGAAGAAATCAACATAGATATAAGAGCCGACCGCGATATACCCCATGAACCCAACTTCAAACAGGCTCGTTATCAGGAGGAATGCCATAAATCCTGGATTTTTGCCCACCACAGCAAGCTGCCCGATGGTTTGCGTGAGGCCTCCGGTGTAGCGGTCGCTCGCGTCGAGCGTTTCCTGGAAGAGAAACGCCAGCACCAGGCACAGCGCGCCCACCACAGTGAGAATCCAGAACGTCATGCGCCAGTCGGCAATCGCCAACACGCCTGCTCCAATGACGGGCGCGGCGGCGGGACCCACCACGAACAGCACCTGGATGATAGAGAGGATGCGTTCGCGCTGCTTCACCTCGAACGAATCCTTGACCGCGGCAGTGCACACGGCGCTGATGGAGCCTGCGCCCAGCGCCTCTACGATGCGTGCGGCAATCAGGAATTCGATGCTCATAGCCGCCGCGCACGCCGCCGACCCCGCGACGTACAGCACGATGCCCAGCAGCAGCACGGGACGGCGTCCGAATTTGTCGCTCATCGGGCCAAACACGAGCATGCCCAGCGCAAAGAAGAAGTAATATCCCACAAGCGTCATGTTCACCATGCCGGCGTCGGTGCCGAAATATTCGGCCATGTGTGGCACCGCGGGCGTGTACATATCCAGCGAAAGCGGCGTGATGACCGACGAAATGACCAGCAGAATGATGAGCCCAGCCGCCCCAAGTCGAGGCTGCGGTTTCACGAGCCATGTTGAGATGGTGCCAGTCATGGGGTCCTTTCCTTGTGTAACGTTGCGCTGCCCGATGCGACGTTGCGTTGCCCGGTTACCCGCTGCGGAGCAGACGGTCAATTTGTTTCATGCATAACGTTCGCTATTCTAGCGCAGGCGTTCAAGAGGCTGTGTTGAGGAAAGGTATTTTGCTTTAGCAAAACGCCAGAGGGCGATCGATGCTTGCTTGGGAAGAGGCCAAGAGTTCAATACTTAACTTAAATGCTGTTCGGGGTTCAATACTTGCTTCTGGTGAAGTTGGTTTACGAATAGAGCAAGTATTGAACGGTGATTCGCGTTTCTATGCGTTTACTGGTGATAATGAAGGAAATAATGCCAGGTCAAAAGCTAGTGCTCCGGAGCCAATCAACACTTTTGACTGTCGAAGGGTTCAATACTCGATTTATTCGTAAATCAACTGCATTTGCTTCGAGTATTGAACTCTGGGAGACAATCGTTGCGGTTTTATGTCGGCGATATTGCGGTCGCATGTGCGATGCCTATGGCTCTTGCGGGTCAAAAAACTTTTCGGAAACTTGAAAAAAGTTCTTGCATCGCCTTAGGGTCGGCGTTATTATTATCGAGCTGCATTTGAGATGCGCCGTTACCTCAGCTGGATAGAGGGACTGACTACGAATCAGTACGTCGGGGGTTCGAATCCCTCACGGCGCACCATTTTTCTTCTTGAAGATGCAGTCGCAGCGCCTCGGGCGCTTTTTTTATTTGTCCGAAGAAAGGTCAGACTTGAAGGTTCGAAAACACATCATCCGTTAACGACCTTCGCCTGGGGCTTCTGCCGCGGCGCTGGTCGTCGCGCGCGAAAGGAAGCCCATGTTCTACCTCTCCAGCATGCTGGGCCGGCCGGTGTATGATTCCGCCGGCGAAAAACTCGGAGTTGTATCCGACCTCGCCATTTCCACCGGCGAAGTATTCCCCCGCATCACGTCGCTCGCCTTCAAGGGGCCGGGCCGCACCCCGTTCATGATCAGTTGGCGCAAATACGTCGCCGACTTCACCGAAGATTCGGTCACGCTCAACACCGAGTCCTACAACATCCGCTTCAGCTATCTCCAGCCTACCGAGGTCCTGCTTGCGCGCGATCTGCTCGACCAACAGATCGTGGACACGCAGGGAATGAAGATCGTGCGCGTGAACGACCTCAAGCTTTCGCCTTCGGGCACGCAGCTGCGCCTGTTGGGCGCCGAGGTGGGCATCCGCGGCATCCTGCGCCAGCTTCATCCGCTGCTCGAGCGCGTGGTGGTGGGCGTATCGGGCCTGTTCCAGAAGAAGATCGACGAGAAGATCATCGCGTGGAACTACATGGACCTGCTCGACCGCGACCTGTCCAAGGTGAAGCTTTCCGTCACGCATAAGCGTCTGGACGAGTTGCATCCCGCTGATGTGGCAGACATTTTGGAGCAGCTTGATCCCAAGCAGCGCGCCGAGGTTTTCAAGCATCTGGATGAGGCCCGCAGCGCCGAGGTTATCGCCGAGTTGGAGGATGACGTTCAGGCCGAAACGCTGGACGACCTGGACGATCGCCAGGTGTCCAACATGCTGGGTCAGATGGATCCCGACGATGCAGCCGACATCATCCGCGACCTTCCGTACGAGAAGGCCGAGACGTTGTTGCGCCTGATGGGCGTGGAAGACGCCGCCGAGATTCGCAGCCTGCTGGGCTATCGCGAAGACACCGCGGGCGGCATGATGACCACCCAGTACGTGGCCATGAGCGAAGACTCCACCGTGATGGAAACCATCGAAGTGCTGCGCGGCTTGGATGAGGATTTCCCCACCGTGCACTTCGTGTACGTGCTCGAGGAAGACACCGAGAAGCTGGTGGGCGTGTTGTCTATGCGCACGCTGCTTCTGGCGCACCGCGACCAGCAGCTCCACGAAATCATGTACGACGAGATGCTCACTCTTTCTCCCGACGATCCCGAGGAAGAAGTGGCCGAAGACATCGCCAAGTACGATATGGTGGCTTTGCCCGTTGTGGATGAATCCGGTCGCATGCTGGGCCTGGTCACGGTCGATGACGCCCTGGATGTTATCGAGGAAAGCACCGAGAGCGAGAAGACCACCAACCTGTGGCTCAAGATTCTGGTGGGCGTGCTGTGTGGCCTGGCGTTCCTCGCGGTGTACACCGCCGTGCTCCTGCGCGTTGTGGGGGCCGTGTAATGGTTATCAGGAAGAATGCTTCATACGACGAGGTGATGCAAGCGGCCGCCGAGGGCGACCGCGATGCGCAGAAGATCGTGCGCGAGGGTGCGCAGGCACGCGAGGCCGAAGGTACGCATGAGGGCACGCTTGCCGCTTCCGCGACCGACGAACCCAAAAAGCGCCCGAAAGCCCTGCTCATCCTGGCAGCCATGGGTCCCGGCGTGGTGAGCGCCATGGCCGGTAACGACGCCGGCGGCATTTCAACATACTCCACCGCGGGCGCCAACTTCGGATACGGCACGCTGTGGGTCATTCCCGTCATGTGCATTCTGCTGCTGGTGGTGCAGACCACCGCCGCGCGCATGGGCGCCGTCACGGGCAAGGGCTTTTCCGCGCTGATCCGCGAGCGCTTTGGCATTCGCCTGACCACGCTTGCCATGTGCGCGCTGCTGGTGGGCAACGTTGCCACCACGTTCTCGGAGTTCGCCGGCATCGCCAGCGGCATGGAGCTGTTCCACGTTCCCACCTGGGTGAGCGTGCCGTGCGCCGCGCTGGTGGTGTGGCTTTTGGTTGTCAAGGGCAGCTACAAAAGCGTCGAGAAGATTTTTCTGGCGGTATCGCTGGTGTTCGTCACCTATGTGGTGGCGGCGTTTTTGGTGGGGCCCGACTGGGGGCAGGTTGCGCACGACACTGTGGTGCTGCACGTGCCCGCCGACCCGAGCTTCGTGTCGCTGGTCATTGCTATGATCGGTACCACCATCGCGCCGTGGATGATGTTCTTCACGCAGAGCAACGTGGTGGACAAGGGCGTCACCGACGACCCCGAGGAAATGATGCTGCAGAAGGTGGACGCCTGCACGGGCACCATCGTCGCGTGCCTGGTGGCGTGGTTCATCATCGTGTGCACGGGGTCGGTGCTTTACCCGCAGGGTATCGCCGTTGATTCCGCGGCCGCTGCGGCGAGCGCTCTGGCGCCCATCGCTGGCGATTACGCGCAGGTGCTGTTCGCGGCGGGTCTGACCGCGGCGAGCTTCTTGGCCGCGTGCGTGCTGCCGCTGACCACGTCGTTCGTGATTTGCGAGGCGTTCGGCTGGGAGGCCGGCATGGACTTCACCTGGAAAGAAGCGCCCATGTTCAAAGGCATCTTCACGGGTGTCATCGTGATTGCGGCCGTGGTGGTGCTGATTCCCGGGCTCAACTTGATGGGTGTCATGCTTACCGCGCAGTTCATCAACGGCATCATTCTGCCTATTCTGCTGGCGTTCATGGCGCTGATCGCCGCCGACAAGCGCATCATGGGCGTGCACAAGAGCGGCCCCGTGGGCAAAGTGATCATCTGGGCCACCGTAGGCGTGGTGGCGATTCTCACCGTAGCGCTGCTCGTAATGCAAGCGCTGGGGATTGGGTAATGTCAAAGGGGGAGGAGGAAAGGGATGTTTCCTTTTCCTCCTCCCCCTTTGGAACCCCCTCCTCCTTTTTCTCGCTCCAGGGCGCATCGGAAACCGGCCAATCGGGACTTCATTGCCCATCGGGTGGGCATTGCTTTTATTCGCTCGCGGTTTGCAAGCCGGGGCGAGGTTGGAACACCACCAGGTACCGCTTCTCAACTTTTTCGCTCTATTGTAATAAAGTGGACGTGAATCTTACGATTTGACGTTACAATGGACAGACCCGCTTGCAAGGCGGGTCTTTTCGTAATGACGATCGGCTGAGCGTTGCTGAAGCGACATGGGTCGCTTTCGTCGCGAGATGCAGGTGTTGCGGCTGCGAAACGGAGTGTTCTGGTTGCGGCGCGGACATCGTTTCACGGCGCTGCGACGTTCCGGTATGTGATGCAAAGCGTTCTCGAGATGTGCGAAGGAGGATAGGCGCCATGACAAGAGTGTATAACTTCTCGGCGGGACCTGCGGTTTTGCCGAAAGCCGTGCTGCGCGAAGCGGCCGATGAGATGCTGGACTACCAGGGGTGCGGCATGTCCGTCATGGAAATGAGCCATCGCTCCTCCGCGTTCAAGAGCATCATCCAGGAGGCCGAGCAGGACCTGCGCGACCTCGCGGGCATTCCCGATAACTATCGCGTGCTGTTCCTCCAGGGCGGCGGATCCACCCAGTTCGCCATGGTGCCCATGAATTTGATGCGCGGCGCAGCCGGTAATCCGGGCCACGCTGATTACATCGTGAGCGGCACCTGGTCCAAGAAGGCCCTCGCCGAGGCGCAGCGTTTTGGCGACGCGCGCTGCATTGCCACCTCGGCCGACACGAACTTCGACCGCGTGCCCGATATGGCGAACATCCAGGTCAACGCCGATGCCGACTACCTGTATATATGTATGAACGAAACGGTGAACGGTAACGTGCTGCGCGAGCTGCCCGACGCGCAGGGCAAGCCGCTTGTGGCCGATATGTCGTCGTGCTTCCTCTCCGAGCCCATTGACGTCGAACGATACGGCCTCATCTTTGCCGGCGCTCAAAAAAACGTGGGGCCTGCGGGCGTGACCATCGTCATCGTTCGCGACGACCTGATTTCCGATACCGATCTTCCCGGCGTGCCCACCATGATGCAGTACCGCACGCACGCGGATGCGGGCAGCCTCTACAACACGCCGCCGTGCTACGCCATCTACATCTGCGGCAAGGTGTTCAAGTGGCTGAAAGCGCAGGGCGGCCTTGCCGGTATGCAAAAGGTCAACCAGGCGAAAGCCCAGGTGCTCTACGAATATATCGACAAAAGCGAACTTTTCCGCGGCTTCGTGCGCCCTCAGGACCGTTCGCTCATGAACGTCACCTTCACCGCCGGCGAGGCGCTTGACGGCGAATTCGTCGCAGCGGCCAAGGCGGCCGGCTTCGAAAACCTCAAGGGCCACCGCAGCGTAGGCGGTCTTCGTGCCAGCATCTACAATGCCATGCCCATCGGAGGAGTCCAAGCGCTCGTCGAATTCATGCGCGAATTCGAAGCGCAGCATTCGTGTTCATCACAGTCTATGTAGGGGGAGCGCGGCGCGCCATCGCTGTCGCTCCTCGCGTCGTACCCTCGCGTGCGTCGCGGCTCCCCCGCCTCTCAACGCCGTCGCCACGCGGCGTTTTCTGTTTGACCATGTGCATTACCCAGGTTGTCCATCCAGAAATACGAGGAGATTCACCATGCGATACATCAAGACCATCGACGACATCACCAAAGACGGCCAGGTCACCTTCGGCGAAGGCTACGAGTTTGTGGACGAAGCGGCGCAGGCCGACGCCATTCTCATGCGTTCCACCGACCTGCACGGCTACGACCTGCCCGAAAGCATTCGCGCTATCGCGCGCTGCGGCGCGGGCGTGAACAACATCCCTGTGGAAGATTACGCCAAGCGTGGCGTGGTGGTGTTCAATTCGCCCGGCGCCAATTCCAACGCCGTGAAGGAAATCGTCATCGCCATGATGGTGCTTTCGAGCCGCGGCGCCCTGCAGTCCATGCGCTGGGTGCGCGAAAACGCCGACGATCCCGATATCTACGTGCATGCCGAGAAGGCCAAGAAGGCGTTTGTCGGCCACGAGCTCAAGGGCAAGCGCGTGGGCGTGGTCGGTCTGGGCAACGTGGGGTCCAAGGTTGCCAACGCGTGCGTTCAGCTGGGCATGGATGTGTATGGCTACGACCCGTTCATCTCGGTCGAGCACGCGTGGGCGCTCTCGCAGGAGGTGCAGCGCGTGGCCACGCTCGAGGATTTGTGCCGCGGCTGCGATTACCTGACCGTTCACGTGCCGTCCAAGGCCGACACCATCCGTATGATTGGCGCGAAGCAGATCGATATGCTGGCGCCTGGCGCCGTGCTCATCAACTTCTCGCGCGAGACCATCGTGAACGAAGATGCCGTGGATGCGGCGTTGCGCGAGGGCAAGCTTTCGTGGTTTGCAACCGACTTCGCCACGCCCAAGACGGTGAAGATGCCCAACACGTTTGTGACCACGCATCACGGCGCCGGCACGCTGGAGGCCGAGGCTAACTGCGCCGACATGGCAATCTCCGAGCTCAAGGATTACCTGGAGAACGGCAATATCGCCAACTCGGTGAACTACCCCACGTGCTCCATGGGCAAGGCGCGCGCCGCAAGCCGCATCGCCTGCCTGCACGCCAACGTGCCCAACATGATCGGCCAGATTACCGCTTTGCTGGCAAAGGATAACGCCAACGTGCAGCGCATGGTTAACGAAAGCGCCGGTGAAAACGCCTACACCATGTTCGATACCGACGAGCATCTGGACGACGCGACCATCGAGGAGCTCAAGCGGATCCCCTCGATCTACCGCGTGCGCGTGATTAAGTAGTGATTCCGTCGGCTTGCCAGCCGACGGAACAGCTCGACGCTGCGCGGCATTCTGGCGGTCTGCGCCCTCTCGGGCACGGAAGCGAGGAACTAAACAGGCCACTGGCCTGTTTACTGTCGCTCACGTACACAGTACGCTTCGCTCCTCGTTCAAGGCAACTCAACTCGCCAGAATGCCGCTCGCTGACTTTTCGGCGACCTGTAAAAAGCGTTTTACTCCGCGGTTCCGCGGCGGGATTCGGAAAGGACTCATCATGATTATCAGACCGTTCGCGGCGATTCGTCCTCGTGAGGATGTGGCGGCGCAGGTGGCGGCGTTGCCGTATGACGTGTACGACCGTGCCGAAGCGCGACATGCGGTTGAGGGCAAGCCGCTGTCGTTTCTGAACATCGACCGACCCGAGACGCAATTCGCGCCCGACGCCGACATGTATGCTCCCGAGGTTTACGCCAAGGCACGTGAGCTGTTCGACGCGCGGCTGGCGGACGGCACGTTTGTGCGCGAGGAGTCGCCGTGCTTTTATCTGTACGAGTTAGAGATGGACGGGCGCGTTCAGACGGGCATCGTGGCGTGCTGCCTCATCGACGATTATCTGAACGGCACCATCAAAAAGCACGAGAATACGCTCGAGGCCAAAGAGCGCGACCGCATCAACCACATCGATGCGCTGGACGCGCAGACGGGTCCGATTTTCCTTGCGTATCGCGATAATGACCAGGTGACAGAGCTGGTGGCGCAGGCGCGTACGCGGGAGCCGCTGTATGACTTCGTCGCCGATGACGGCGTGGCGCATCGCGTGTGGCGTATTGATGCGCGTGCTGACGTAGAAGCGCTTGCCCAGGCGTTCGCCCAGGTACCGGCGGCGTATGTGGCCGATGGGCATCATCGTACTGCATCGGCCGTGAAGGTGGGGCTCGCCCGCCGTGCCGCCAATCCTGACTTCGATGGGTCCGAGCAGTTCAATGGCTTTCTGTCGGTGCTGTTCCCCGCGAGCGACCTGGCGATTCTTCCTTATAACCGCGTGGTACATGACCTCAATGGCCTTACGGTTGACGAGTTTTTGGCTCGCATTCAAGAGGCGTTTGAGGTCCTGCATAAGCAGTCGCAGCCGCTCGAGCCGGTGGATAAGGGCGCCGTGGGCATGTGTCTGAACGGCGAGTGGTACGGCCTGGGCGTGTTGCCAGAGTTCGAAAGCGGCGATCCCGTGGCGGGCCTCGACGTGTCCATTCTGCAGGAGCGCGTGCTAGGGCCGGTGCTGGGAATCGACGACCCGCGTACCAACCCACGCATCGAATTCGTGGGCGGCATCCGCGGCCTGCATGCGCTCGAGCATCGCGTGATGCTTGCCGATGAGGCGGCGCGCGAAGCCGGCACGCTGGAAGAGCAGGGTCCCGCAGTCGCGTTCGCCATGTTTCCCACGTCGATTGAGGAACTTCTTGCCGTGGCCGATGCGGGTCTTCTCATGCCGCCTAAGAGCACCTGGTTCGAACCCAAGTTGCGCAGCGGCCTGTTCATCCATCAGATTTAGCACGCGACCCATAAGGGTTCCGGCAGGCGCTCGGAGCTCCTATGGGTATCGCGATGTCACGCGCTGTTTTCCGTAACAACTTTGTCACAGGCCGATTTCGCTGTTTCCAAGGCGAGCGCTATCGCGTACTATAGTGCCCGTGCCTTGAAGGGATTCATGCATAACGAAAGGGTTTCTATGAATACATCCGCTCCCATCGAGCGGACGGCCGCCAATGCCGTCGCTCAAACCGGCCTGTCCGATCCCGACAACCTTGCCGCCGACCCCGCTGTGGTGGCCGCGGACATCAAGCGATCGCTTCCTCTTTACACCGATCTGTCACGCATCCATTCGATCGACCCGTGCTATTTCAAGGCGTACGACATCAAGCGCGGCTTGCGCAACGCCGACGGCACCGGCGTGGTTGTGGGCGTGACCAATATCTCCAACGTTCACGGCTATGTAGTATCCGAGGGTGATAAAATCCCTGATGAGGGGCGTTTGTCGTATCGCGGATACAGCATCAATGACCTGGTTGACCATGTGGTCGAGGAGGGTCGTTTCGGCTTTGAGGAAACGGCATACCTGCTGATGGCGGGCGAGCTTCCCACGGCGGAGCAGCTGGCTGCATTCCGCAAACTGCTGGACGCCGCGCGCAACCTGCCCGACGGTTTCACCGCCAACTACATCATGAAGCCCCCCACGCGCGACATCATGAACGCCATGGCGCGCTCGGTGCTGCAGCTGTACGCGTTCGACCCGCACGCCGAGGACCGCACCTTCGAGCACGAGGTCGATGCGGCCATCATGCTGCTGTCGCGCCTGCCGCGCATCATGGTGCTGTCGTACCACGTGATGCGCGACAAGTTCTTCGGCGACTCGATGTTCATCCATCATTACATTCCTGGCCAGACCACGGCGGAGACCATCCTGTCCATGCTGCGCCCCGACCGCTCGTTCACCTCGGAAGAGGCGCATCTGCTCGACCTGATGCTCATGCTTCATGCCGAGCACGGCGGCGGCAACAATTCCACGTTCACCTGCCGTTGCCTGACCAGCTCCGATACCGATCCGTACTCGGCGTACGCGGGCGCTATCGGAAGCCTGAAGGGCGCGCGCCACGGCGGCGCGAACAACCGCACGCTCAACATGACCGACGACATCAAGGCCCACGTGGCTGACATCACGGACGAGGGCCAGGTGGCCGATTATCTGCGCAAGATCGTGCGCAAGGAGGCCTATGACCAGACCGGCCTGATTTATGGCATGGGGCACGCGGTGTACACCAAGAGCGATCCGCGCGCGAAGCTGTGCCACAAGTACGCCGAGCGCGTGGTCGCCGGCACCGAGTTCGAGCCTGATTTCCGCCTGCTTGAGATCATCGAGCGGATGGCGCCGGTGCTGCTGGCCGAGGCGGGCAAGAGCAAGGATATCTGCGCGAACGTGGACCTGTACAGCGGCTGCGTGTACACGGCGCTGGGCATTCCGCGTGATTTGCTGACGCCGATTTTCGCCTGCGCTCGCATGGCGGGTTGGAGCGCGCATCGCTTCGAGGAGATCGTGTCCAGCAAGCGCATCATGCGTCCGGCCTACAAAAAGACCGGTCACGCGCGCGACTACGTGCCCATGGGGGATCGATAGTCGAGCGGCCATCTGCTGGCTTATTCTGCTCTCGGCGGTATAATCGGCCTTTGAGCAACAACGAAGTCCGTCGCGACCATGCGGCGGACTTCTGGTATTCAACGCTGTGTGCGACGTCGCGTATGTGCAGGTATGCGCGTCGCGCCAGCGCTGCGTGACCAAGGATGATTGGAGTCAGCATGTCTCTTACGCTTAATTCGACCCTTGCCGCCCTTAAGCCTTCGGGTATCCGTCGTTTCTCAGCGATGGCAAAGGCCACGCCCGGATGCATTTCGCTCACGCTGGGCGAGCCGGACGGCAATACCGACGAAACGGTAAAAGCTCAGGTGACAGCTGATCTTGCTGCTAATCTGACGCATTATCCCGCCAACAACGGCCAGCCGTATCTGCGCGAGGCGATTGCCGCCCATATGCGCGACGTCCGCGGGTTGGGCGCGCTTGGCTACACGCCTGACGAGGTGGTCGTGACCAACGGCGCCACGGAGGCTTTGTGCGCGACGCTCGGCGCCATGCTCAACCCGGGTGACGAGGTCATCATCCCCACGCCCGCCTACATCTTGTATGAATCCATCACGATTCTGAATAGCGCCACGCCGGTGTATCTGGACACGTGCCCGACCGGCTTCCAGATCACGCGCGAGGCGCTGGCGGCTGTCGCGAGCGAGCGCACCAAGGCGATAATTATCACGTCGCCCAACAATCCCACGGGTTGCGTTCTGAACGCGGATAGCCTCGATGCCGTGGCAGACTTCGCGGTCGAGCATGATGTGTTTGTCATCTGCGACGATGTATATGGCCGTCTGGTGTATGCGGATGGGTTCCAAAGCTTTGCCGCGCGTCATCCCGAGCTGCGCGACCGCATCGTGGTGTGCGATAGTTTTTCCAAGCCGTACGCGATGACAGGCTGGCGCCTGGGCTGGATCGCCGCCGATGCGTGGTTCGTCGCACAGGCCGCGAAGGTTCATCAGTACATGGTGTCGTCGGTGCCGTCGTTTGTGCAGCATGCGGCAGTGGCGGCGCTTGAATCCGATATTGAGCCGGCTCTTGAGATGTATCGCGAGCGCCGTGACCTGGTGCTTCGCCGACTCGATGAGATTGGGCTGCCCGTGAATCGTCCCGATGGCGCCTTTTATGTGTTCCCGTCCATCGAGCAATTTGGCCTGTCGTCCGAGGAATTCTGCGAGCGCCTGATCAGGGAGGCCGGTGTGGCGCTGGTGCCGGGCTCATTGTTCGGGGCTGAGGGCCACGTGCGTCTGTCGTACTGCTGCTCGATGGAGGATATCGCCGAAGGCCTCAACCGCCTTGAGTCGTTCGTGCGCAAGCTGGAGGCGTAGCTTCGACGTGATGACGCGCGAAGGGTGCGAGGCGAAGAGCCGCTCGCATGCAGGCTGCTGCTGCAACTCCGCCCGTGGCATCAGGAGTGCGGCATCTAGAGTGTGGCACCAAGAGTCGACCTTCGGGGGGGGGTCGACTCTTTCGTTTTGTCCCCGACCTTGGGTGTGTTTCTGTTGCCCCCCTTCGTTCATGCTGCGTCATGTTTGGCGTTTTCTTGAGGAATGCCCCTTTGTTGGCCGTGGCCCAACGCATCCATCGCGCGCCGCGCAACACTTGACGATGCCGTGAAAACCCATGCCGCCAAACCCATGCTGTGAGAACTCACGTCATCGAGCGCTGCGAGAACTCGCGTCATCGGGTCCGTGACTCATCGAACTCGTGACGCGAGAACCCAGGCCGCCGGATCACGGTGTCCTTCCTTGCCGGATGGGAGTTCGGCCAGCTGGTCATTCTTGCTAGATGCGCATTCGTCATCTGCATCCGAGGAGAAGCACAGAAACACAATTTAGGAGCACCCGCCATGCCAATTTGCCTCAGCCACCAATCCGCACTCGAATACCTTAGGGCAAGTGACGAGCGCGACCCTCATCTGCTATCGGCTCCCCGAACTGGAAAAATAGAAGGCACCACGATAGCGAATGCGGAGGAAGCCCTTGCTGAGGCTTCGCTCCAATTTTTCCTCGAACGACCGGTCCATCTTCTTGTTGCCAGCGATAAGAACACCTCAGGAACAGCTGGGGTGGTGCGTCATGTCAACACATCGCCTCTTCCACGGCGCGCCGTTATTCAGGCAATGCCCAGCTTGTTCGTCGCCGCGCCGGAGTTTGTTTTTCTTCAAATGGCGAGCCTCCTCTCGGAAGCCGACGCAATATTGCTTGGCTTTGAGCTATGCGGGTCGTATGTTCCTGACGTCCACGACATGAGGGGGTTTCGCATAAGAGACCCTCTGACCAATATGAGACGTATAGGTGCATTTCTAAATGGGTGTTCAGGACAGCGGGGTGTGCATATGGCGCGAAAAGCCCTTGCGCATGTAGTTGACGGCTCAGCATCGCCTATGGAAACCGCCATGGCCGTAATGCTGACTTTTCCAACGCGTTTGGGTGGGATGGGCTTTGAGCGACCTGAGCTGAACAAGGAAATCGTCACGGAAGCGGGCGTGCGCAAGATTGACCTCTTATGGCCGAGGCTGAAGTTCGGGTTGGAGTATAACGGCAGGCCATACCATGCGGGCGAGCAGGCGCACGAACGCGATGAGCGCAGAAAGAACGCCATCCTTGCTTCGGGCGTGGAGCTTATGACCGTCTATTACAAAGATATAGCTCAGTCTTTTTATTTCGATCAACTAGTGAGCCGTATTTGTAAAGCAACCCATCAGCGACGTAGGGTTAGGGTGAAGGACTTCAAATTTCGACAAAGCCTTTTACGCGCGAAAGTGTTGCCTGCCTTACGAAGCTCCGAGTCTTGGATGGCATCTCCTCGTGAGAATGGAGGGGTTGACTGCCTACGGTGTGCCGATTGATTCATTGCGGATGTCTGGGGTTTCAATGCCCCATTTAATGAGTGCAACTTGGTTTGATGGGCAGCGTATTGGATTGGCTGTTTGATCAAGGGGCGCGCATGCGCGGACAAGTAGGACATAGTTGAATTGCGAGATTGCGAGTGGTCAAAAAACCAACCGAATGGGCGGCGTGTATGTTCGATTTGGCGCGCATGGTCAAATATGCATCGAATGGGCGAATATGACGTTTGCGAGTGGCGGTTTGAGGGGTTGAAGCCACACCAATATGCAACCTGGTGGCTTATTGTGTGCGAAATTCACAATGTTGTTCTTGTTGCAGACACGTTGGGTTGCTAATTTTATGACTGGGGGAATCGTGAAAGTTGGGAAATCGCCCATTCGATTAGTTTTTGACCTCAAGGAACGACTCCAATGCGTTGCTCGCCCAGACGAATGTTGTTTTGACCATGCGCGTAAAATTCGCGGCAAATTAATATGTCTTACTCGTTATCGGCGCACCCGCGTCTCGACTGGATAGATGGCGAGGCTATACTAGAAAAGTTTTATGTATCAAATCAGGTTTTGGATAGAGATAAAGATTGGGGAGCCGTTATGTCCGATAAGAAAACCATTCTTGTGACCGGTGGCGCCGGGTTCATCGGTAGCCATACGTGTGTCGAGCTGTTGCAGGCGGGCTATAACGTGGTCGTTGTGGACGACCTGTCCAACTCCAGCGAGAAAGCCATCGAGCGTGTGCGCACCATCGTCGCCGAGGCCGAGGCGGCGGGCAAGGCCCCCGCGGGCGCCGCGGACAGCATCAGCTTCCACCAGCTCAACATCCTCGACCGCGATGCGCTGTCCGCTGTGTTTGACGCGCAGCCGGTGGACGCTGTCATCCATTTCGCCGGTTTCAAGGCCGTGGGCGAAAGCGTGGAAAAGCCGCTCGAGTACTACCATAACAACCTGACCGGCACGTTCGTGCTGTGCGATGTGATGCGCGAGCACGGCTGCAAGAGCATCGTGTTCTCCAGCAGTGCCACCGTGTACGGCGAGCCCGACAGCGTGCCTCTGACCGAAAGTGCCCCCAAGAAGCCCGCGACCAATCCCTACGGTTGGACCAAGTGGATGATCGAGCAGATTCTGACCGATCTGCACACCGCTGACCCGGAGTGGGACGTCGTGCTGCTGCGCTACTTCAACCCCATCGGCGCGCACGAGAGCGGCCTGATTGGCGAGGACCCCAAGGGCATCCCCAACAATCTGGTGCCTTACGTTGCGCAGGTGGCCGTGGGCAAGCTCGAGGCAGTGGGCGTGTTCGGCGACGATTACCCCACGCCCGACGGCACCGGCGTGCGTGACTACATCCATGTGGTCGACTTGGCGCGCGGGCACGTGGCGGCGCTCAATTGGATGGCCGGTCGCACCGGCGTCGAGGTGATCAACCTGGGCACGGGCAAAGGCTCCAGCGTACTCGACGTGATTCATGCGTTCGAGCGCGCGTGCGGCCACGAGCTGCCCTACGTGATTAAGCCGCGTCGTGCGGGCGACATCGCCGAGAACTATGCCGATCCCGCCAAGGCGCGTGAGCTTCTGGGTTGGCAGGCGGAATACGACCTCGATCGCATGTGCGAGGACAGCTGGCGCTGGCAGTCGGGCAACCCCAACGGCTACGCGGATTAAGAGATATAGGGAATACGAAGAAACACGGGCTGCCTGGCAAGTGAGGCGGGCCGCCTGGCAAGCGGGCGGTTTGGTGAGCGAAATCGGCGCGGAGCTTCTGCCCCGCGCCTTTTCTCTGTCTTAACTATCCCGCCCCTGTGGTAACGACATGAATACAAGTCGGGTTTTTGCCCTTCATCTCAGGCGGCTGCGTTATCCTACGATAGATTTACTGTTGCCGCCACGATAGGTGCATGTGTGTGAACCATGCAGGCGAATGGGCACAGGCACGTGGGCGAATCGGCGAACTGGTATCGCGCCCGGTTGGCATCCGGCTTCGTCCGTCATCTGGCTCCGTCCGTGTTCACGCCTGCATCTGCCCTTGCATCGGCGCGGCCCGCATAAGAAAGCGAATCTCGCATGCTCGAGCTCAAAGACATCAAGAAGGATTACGTTTCCGGCGATACCACGGTGCACGCGCTCAAAGGCGTGAGCCTGCAATTCCGCGACAGCGAGTTCGTGGCGGTGCTCGGCCAGTCCGGCTGCGGCAAGACTACGCTGCTCAACATCATCGGCGGCCTGGACCACTACACCTCGGGCGACCTGGTGATTAACGGCACATCCACCAAAAAGTATATGGATCGCGACTGGGACTCCTACCGCAATCACAGCGTAGGATTCGTGTTCCAAAGCTACAACCTCATCCCGCACCAGACCGTGCTTGCCAACGTCGAGCTGGCCCTCACGCTGTCCGGCGTGTCCAAACGCGAGCGTCGCGAGCGTGCGGCGAAGGCGCTTGAGCAGGTGGGCCTGGGCGACCAGCTTCACAAGAAGCCCAACCAGATGTCGGGCGGTCAGATGCAGCGCGTGGCAATCGCGCGTGCCCTGGTGAACGACCCGGCCATCGTGCTGGCCGACGAGCCCACGGGCGCACTCGACTCCGAAACCAGCGTGCAGGTCATGGAAATCCTCAAGGAGGTGTCCAAGGATCGCCTGGTGGTCATGGTCACGCACAACCCTGAGCTCGCCTACCGGTACGCCAATCGCATCGTGCAGCTCAAGGACGGCGAGCTGGTGGACGATTCCAACCCCTACGAGATCTCGCAGGCCGACCGCATCGCGCTGGAGGACCGCTCGCTGGGCGGCTCGCCGCGCACGTCCATGAGCCTTGCTACGGCGTTCTCGCTCTCGCTGAACAACCTGTTCACCAAGAAGGGCCGCACGCTACTCACGGCGTTCGCGGGCTCCATCGGCATCATCGGCATCGCGCTCATTCTGTCGCTGTCCAGCGGCGCGCAGAATTACATCAAGGACATGGAGGAATCCACGATGGGAAGCTATCCGCTGACCATCCAAACCTCCACGATGGACCTCACGTCGCTCATGGGCTCCATGATGGGCACCATGGCCGATGACACGTCGGCATCCGAGGAGGGCGTGGTGCAGTCCAAGGACGTGATCACCGGCATGGTGACGTCCATGGCCAACGACACCACCGAAAACGACATGGAATCCATCAAAGAGTGGCTGGATTCCAACCCTGACAACCTGCAGGATTACGTCACCGATATCCAATACAGCTACAAGACGCCGCTCAACGTGTATCGCGAGACCGACGACGACACATACGTTCAGGTGAACCCCACAACCGTGATGGACGCGCTGGGCTTTTCGACGTCGGGCTCGGTGCAGACCGAAATGCTGGGAAGCATGTCGGCCATGGGCAGCGGCTACGATGTGTGGGCGGCGTTGCTCAGCAACCAGGAAAGCGTCGAGCGCGACTATGACCTGGTGACCGGCAGCTATCCGCAGGCGTGGAACGAAGTGGTGGTGTGCCTGGATTCCGACGGCAACATCTCGGACTACACGCTGTACTCGCTGGGCCTCAAAGACCAGGACGAGCTGCGCGACATGATGAGCGACGCGCTGGCGGGCAAAACGCTCGAAGACCCCGAAGCGGAGCAATACACCTACGACGAGCTGCTGGGCCTTACGTTCAAGCTGGTGCCCGAGCCGGCGTATTACGAGGAGCAGGACGACGGCACCTGGACCGACATGTCCGACGACGCCGACTACGTGAACGAAATCGCGGCGGCGGGTGACCAGATCAAGGTCGTGGGCATTGTGAAGCCCTCCGAGGATTCGTCGGCCAGCAGCAGCACGGCCATGTACGGCGGCGTGCTGTACACCAACGCGCTTATGGAGCACCTGATTCAAGAGGTGGACGAAAGCGCTGTGGTGCAGGCGCAGCGCGACGACGCCAATACCGACATCTTCACCGGATACGCCTTCCCCGCCGAGGACGAGGAAGACCTGACCATGGACGGCATCCAGGAGATGATCGACGAGATGCCCTTCGCGCAGGGCGAGCAGATTCAGGCATACATCGACCAGATGCGCGAGCAGGGCATGTCCGACGACGAGATCGCCGCTGCCTTCCAAAGCCAGATGTCGCGCGAAACCAGCAACGCTACGTATGAGGGCAACCTGGAAAAGCTGGGCGTGGCCGACGTGGACGATCCGTATGCCATCAGCATCTACCCGATCGACTTCGAGGCCAAGGAAAAGGTCGACCAGATCATCAAGGACTACAACAACCAAATGACCGACTCCGGCCAGGACGACAAGGTGATCAACTACACCGACATCGTGGGCGCCCTGATGTCCAGCGTGACCGACATCGTGAACTCCATCACGTATATCCTGATCGCGTTCGTGGCCATTTCGCTGGTGGTGAGCTCCATCATGATCGGCATCATCACGTACATCAGCGTACTCGAGCGCACCAAGGAGATCGGCATCCTGCGCTCCATCGGCGCGTCGAAGAAGGACATCAGCCGCGTGTTCAACGCCGAGACCTTTATCATCGGTCTGGCGGCGGGCGTGCTGGGCATCGGGGTCACGGTGCTGCTGGATATCCCCATCAACATGGTCATCGAGATGGTGGCCGGCGTGAAGGATATGGCCGCTGTGCCCGCGGGCGCCGGCGTGGTGTTGGTGGTCATCTCGGTGGTGCTCACGCTGATTGGCGGCGTGATCCCCAGCCGCATGGCCGCGAAGAAGGATCCCGTTACGGCTCTGCGTACGGAATAGAGGACGCACTTCGTCTGCATTCGGCGGACGGTTCTTCACGGGCGCTACCTGCTGCTATCTGCGGGTAGCGCCTTTTTTTGCAAGGCAAATCGTTCTCAATATTTTGAATCATTCTTAAGATGAAGTGGTCGAAAACATACATTTCCCAGTTCATAGAGGTCCTTGATCAAATTCCATTGAGAACGATTCAGCATGTTGAGAACGATTTAGTGGCAGTATGCGCTCTTTCCGGTTGTCAGCTGTCTGCGGCGGGCGGAATGGTACAATAGCCCAGTTGCGATGCCTCCGTAGCTCAGGGGATAGAGCACCGCTCTCCTAAAGCGGGTGTCGGCCGTTCGAATCGGCCCGGGGGCACCATCGAAATACCAGGTCAGAAGCTCATGCGAGTTTCTGACCTTTTCTTTTGTCGCTTGCTGCCGAGTGTTGTTGACCAAAAGTCGTCCATGGCGGGCAAGCGCGATGGGGAGAGCGACATTTGCAGCCTTGGTTGTTTGCTGGTGCCGCGCGCACATATGTCGACGAAATGCGTTAAGCTGCAAGCGGCTGCGGCGATACGGCGCAGCTCTGGTTCGATGAAGGAGCGGCGTGGGCAAGATAGGCCATAAAGAGTGCGAGCGACGCGCGACATGCGCGCGGTTGGCTTTCGTTCTTGTGGCGGCGCTGGTCCTCGTGTGTGCGGCTGCTCTGGCCGGCTGCTCTGGCGGTTCCGGCGCGAGGGCGGGTACTAACGCGGGCGAATCGAGCGGCGCTTCGGCATCGGGTGCCGGCGACGCCGGGTCGGGCGCCGGCGGCAACGTGGCGCTCGCCGACGAGGGCGAAACCAGCGGTCCCGCATGGAGCGCACCTTCGACCATCGTGCTTTCCCCCTACAACCCTGACGGCCTGGAGGGCACGCCGGAGGCGGGCGTGGATACCTCTTCTCTCTCGCAGGGCTATGTATGCGCGGTAGGCGTGTCAGACAGCCGCCTGAAGTTCCAGGTGGCCTGCGGCGATGCGGCCTACAACTACGATCTGCCGCAAGACGGCACGCCCATCGTGTGCCCCATCAACATGGGCGACGGCTCCTATACGTTCCGCGTGATGCAGAACACGTCGGGCGACAAATACGTGGAGCTGTTCTCGACATCCGCCCAGGTCGCGCTTGACTCTGAGTTCGAGCCCTTCATTCGTCCCAGTTTCTATTGCAGCTACGACGCGTCAAGCGCCGCGGTCAAAAAGGCGTCCGAGCTGGCCGCCGACGCCGCCAACGAGGGCGACGTTCTTCGCGCGGTGTATTCCTACATTGTGAGCAACGTGGCGTACGACAACGATAAGGCCGCCGAGCTTGCCACGCAAACCGGGTATGTACCAAATCCTGATGAAACCCTCGCATCCGGCAAGGGCATCTGTTTCGACTACGCGTCGCTTGCCGGCGCGATGCTGCGCAGCCTGGGAATTCCCACCAAGATTATCACGGGCTACGTTTCTCCTGATGGCATCTACCATGCGTGGAACATGGTGTATATAGACGGCAGCTGGCACACCGTTGAGATCTCGGTCGATCCTGACACGTGGACGCGGGTCGACCTGACGTTCGCGGCGTCCGGCGCCCTCGACACGGTGGGAGATGGGTCCGGCTATACGGACCGTTATGTATACTAGCTACGCGGCCGCGCCCACCCGACGCGGCGGCGAAGAGGAAAGAGAGGTGCCCATGGCAGCAACGACAACGGCAATGGAGTCGCCGTCGGCCGATGCGGCGATGGCGCAGAAGCAATCATCCGCGGCAAAACCGCTGGAAAGCGGCGCCGTCAGCGCGTTCTGCGAAGGCGTGGCCATGATGCTCGCCGCCGGCATCCAGACCGACGAGGCCGTGGGGCTGCTGGGCGAGAACATGAAGCCCGGCCCCTTCAAACAAACGTGCGACGAGGTGTATCGCTCGCTCATCGGCGGCGCGTCCTTCGCCGAGGCCCTGCGTGCATCGGGCCGCTTCCCGGCGCGCGCGGTGTCCATGGTGGCGTCGGGCGAAGAGTCCGGACGCTTGGAAAACGTTTTGCGCAGCCTTGCCGTGCAATACGGCGAGGAGGAGCGCCTGTTCGTCAAAATGCGCAGCGGCATCGTGTACCCCGCCGCGCTGCTCGCGGTGATGACGGTGATTCTGGCGTTCACCGTGGCGGTCATCCTTCCCGTGTTCATCGACGTGTACGAAAACCTGTCGGGCAATGTCGCGGCGGGCGCATTCGCCTATGTGAATGTGTCGGTGGGCATCGGCTGGGTCGCGCTTGTGGTGATGGCCCTGGTCACGCTGCTTGCCATTGTGGTGGCGGTGGTTAGCCGCGGGTCGGGTCGCGGGCGCGTGGTTTCTGCGTTTTCGCGCCTGCCGCTCACGCGCGATGCCATGTATCGTTTGGGGCTGAGCCGCTTCGCTTCCTCGCTTGCTACATATATTTCGGCAGGATTTGACACCAATACGGCCATGGAGCGCTCCGCCGCGGCAGTTGACCATCCTCGCTTGCGCGCGCGCCTCGACCAGGCACTAGCCGATATGACCAGCGCGAACAATCCGAAAAGCCTGTCGCAGGCCATCTACGACAACGAAGTGTTCGACCCCATGTATGCGCGCATGCTCATGGTGGGGTCGCGCAGCGGTTCGGTCGAGGACGTGCTGCAGCGCCTGTCCGACGCGTTCTTCGAGGACGCCGTGGCGCGCATGGACGACCTGATCGACGGCGTGGAACCGGTGCTCGCGGCGTTTCTCACGGTGAGCGTGGGCGCTACGCTGGTGGCGGTCATGCTGCCGCTCATCGGCATCATGGGAGCGATAGGGTAAATCATGCGCGGCCTTTACGAACAGACCGATCCTCGCGTGCGGCGCCGGCGCTTTGTCGCGTCGATCGTGGCGTGCGTGCTTGCGGCGGTCATCGCCTGGTTCGCCTGGGCGGCGATATCGGCTGACCTGCGCGAACAGGGCGCCGAGTCCATGCGTCAGGTCATTCTTGACGCAGCCGTGCAGTGCGCCGCCATCGAAGGGTCGTATCCCGCCACGCTGTCGTATCTGGAAAATCACTACGGCGTGACGGTGAATCACGATGATTACGTCATCACGTACGAGGCGTTCGCGTCCAACGTGATGCCCACGGTGACGGTGGTGCCGCGATGAGCGACCGCCGCGACATATACGGTGCATCGGGCGACCTTCGCAAAGATGCGGCGGCGCGTGCTGTGCAGGCGGCTGACCTGCGCGCACTCGCGCGCGTGGGCGCGGGCGGTTCCGGCAGGTCGGGCGGTTTTTCGCGCACGGCGGATCGAGCGGTCATGCTGCTGCTGTTTGCGGTGGTGATTTTCGCGCTGCTGGGCCTGCTTGCCCTGGGCGTCAACGCATATCGCACGCTTGCCGAGGACCGGACCGATGCCTCGGCGCTGCGCCAGGAGTCGGGTCTGCTGCTGAATACGGTGCGTGCCAACGATACGGGCGATGCGGTCGTGGTGGGCGAAGGCCCCGAAGGTCCGTCGCTCGTGCTGGTGGAGCGCCTGGATTCGGGCACGTATGAGACGCGGCTGTACGCGTATCGGGGTGCCATCATGCAGGAATACGTCGTGGCGGGCGCGGACTACGACCCGGCGAGCGCCACGCAAGTGGCGGATTCGCAGACGTTCGAGTTTTCGTACGATGAGACGTCGGGCCTGCTCACGGTCGTGACGGATGCGGGCGAGGCGCGTATTGCGTTGCGTTGCGCGAATGGTGCGGCCGATGTTGCCGGTGCCGCTTCCTCTTCCGCTTCTGCGGATTCATCGACCGGAGAATCGCGGCCCGCGTCAGCCGCCAATGAGGAAGAAGGGGCCGCGGAATTCTCGGCTACCGCCACCGGTCCCGCCGCGGGAGAGGAGGCCGACGATGAGTAAGCCCTTGTTCGCGCGCGCCGCCGCCTCGCGCGACCGCGCCTCGTGGCATGGCGCCGCTTTCGTGCTGGAAGTCATGGTGCTCGTGGCGTTTGTCGCCGCGTCGCTTGCCGTGCTGGCGGCGGTCTTCTCGGGCGCACAGATGCGCGGCATCGACGCCATCCGCCTGACGGATGCCGTGACGCTTGCCGCGTCCGGCGCGTCCAACGGTGCGGAAGACTTCGCCGCCGACCCCGAAGCAGCTTTTGAAGAAGGCGCTTCGACCACGTATTATGCCGTGGCCGCAGGCTCGGTCTCCGCGTGCGATCCCACGGCGAACAACGCGTGCGAGGTGACGCGCGTGGTCGAGCGGCACGCGACCGAATTCGGCGCGCTGTACGACGCGACCATCACCGTGACGCGTGACGACGAAGTGCTATACGAACTTGAAACCTCCGCCTACGTGAGCGCCCGCGCAAATGATGTCGTGTCCGATGCTGCGGCGTCATCTGATGACGCGACGGCTCCCGATGCCGCAGCGATACCCGATAGCGCAACCGCTCCCGATGCTGCGACGTCTTCCGATGACGTAGCATCCGGTAACGTGGTGATTTCCGATGCCGCGCCGGCGTCCGATGAGGCAGCCGCCTCTGATACAGCAGCGCCCGCCGATGCCACGGCATCCACCCTTTCCTTGGATGAAGGGGGACGATAGTCATGGCGCGTGAGAAAGGCTCGGTGCGCATCGGCCCCGTGAGTGTGTTTGCGCTGGTGGTTATTCTGGGGCTTGCCGTGCTGGCGGTGCTTTCTGCCGCAACTGCGCACGCTTCGTACACGGAGGCGCAGGCCCAGGCGGATTTCACGCGGAGCGCCTACGTGAACGATGCGGCCGCGGCTCAGGCCCTCGCCGACATCGACGCCGCGCTTGCCAAGGCTGCGTCCGCCCGGGAGGTAACCACCGTGGATGCCGAGTGGGGCGATGCGGACGCCACCGCGGCCATGTCCGCCGAGAATGCGGAAGCGGAAAACGATTCGGGATCCACACGTGGCGAGCAGGGCGCTGCAAACGCTGAGCAAGACGCTGAATCTGCCGCGCCATCTGCGTCTGAAGCCTCGGCTGTATCCGCCCCTGACCTTGATGCGGCCATGGAGGCTGTTTCCGCCGTGCTCCCCCAGGGACAGGTGGCAGATGGCTGCACCGCGGAATCGTCCGTAAATGGCGCCTCCGTGCGCATGACGTTCTCGACGGAGGATGGCCGCACGCTCGACGTGGAGCTTACCGTGCGCGACGACCTTACGTACTCGCTTGAGCGTTGGGCCGTGACCACCGCATGGAACCAAGAACCCGAAGAAACCAAGCTCTGGCAAAGCAGCTAATCGCTTCGCCAGGTTTCGCCCCCGACCGCCCTGACCCCGACTTCCCGTCCCCGACCGCCCACTGACTTACCCGTCCTCGTCCACCTCCTATTCCGTTCGCCCCCGATTTCGACCGACCCAACTGACCTGCCGAACCCAATCAACCTGCAAATCCCGACCCCGACCACCACTCTTAATCCTCAACCCGCCCCCGACCTGCCCAAACGATAAAGGAGAAAGCACCCATGGAACTCAAGGACATCCTGAAGCAAATGGTAGACGCCAAGGCCTCCGACGTATTCGTGGTGCCCGGCCTGCCGTTCACCTACCGCGTCGATGGCCGCCAGGTTCGCGCCGATGCCGCGCCGCTCATGCCCGCCGACACCGAGCAGTTCGTGCGCAGCGTCTACGAAGCGGCTCGCCGCGACATGGGCGTTTTCGCCGCCAACGTGAACCACGACGACGATTTCTCGTTCGCGCTGCCCGGCATCGGCCGCTTCCGCGCCAACGTGTTCCGCCAGCGCGGGTCGCTTGCCTCCGTCATTCGCGTGATTCCCTTTGGTCTGCCCGACCCGGCGGCGTTCGGCATTCCCGAGGAAGTGCTGTCGTGCGCGGACTTCCAAAAAGGATTGGTGCTGGTCACGGGCCCCGCAGGCTCCGGTAAGTCCACCACGCTCGCGTGCATCATCGACCGCCTGAACCACACGCGCCAGGGACACATCATCACCATGGAAGATCCGATCGAATACGTGCACAGGCACGAGAGCTGCATCGTGACGCAGCGCGAGGTGCCTACCGACGTCGCCACGTATTCCGAGGCGCTGCGCAGCGCCATGCGCGAAAGCCCCGACGTAATCCTGCTGGGCGAGATGCGCGACGCCGACACCATCGGCACGGCGGTCACCGCGGCCGAAACGGCGCAGCTCATCTTCTCGACGCTGCACACCACGGGCGCGGCAAGCACGGTCGACCGCATCGTGGACGCGTTCCCGCCCAGCCAGCAGCGCCAGATTCGCATCCAGCTTTCCATGTCGCTGCAGGCCGTGGTGAGTCAGCAACTGGTGCCCACGGTGGACGGCTCGGTGGCGCCCGCGTTCGAAATCATGTGCGCCAACCATGCGATTCGCAATCTGATTCGCGAGGAAAAGACGCACCAGATCGACAGCGTGATCGCCGCGGGCGGTGCCTCCGGGATGCGCACGATGGATCAGAGCCTGTTCGACCTGGTAAAACAGGGTCGCGTGGAGAAAGAGACGGCCCTGCAGTTCGCCGTGCACCAAGAAGCGCTCACCAAACGCTTCGAAGCCGAAGGGCTGTAAGTAAGGAAGGCCGCAGCAACCAGTGCGGGGCCGCGGCCTCTGAAGGCTGCGGCCGCCGAAAAACCGCGGCTCCTCCGGTGGTTACGGCCGCCGCGGGATCGCCGCCGCCGAAGAACCGTGCCCCCGGTGGTTGCGGCCGCCACAGGCTTGTCGCGGTCGCGGGCTCACCGCCGCCGAAAACCGCGGCTCCCTCGCCGCAGTTCTTGCGGTCCCAGGCCACTGCAGCGCTTGCGGGCTCGTGTCCGCCGAAAACCGCGGCTCTCCCGGAACCGTGACCACCTCGCCCGACGAGGCGCCAAAAATATCGAGTTGCGAACCTCGCGTACAACGGTTGGCTCCAAAAACGCCACTTTTCTCGAGTTACGAACCCTAAATGAGCCTTACGGCGCTGAAAAATGACGCGCTGTTTCGTTCCTGCTTGTTGGGCGCCTCTTGCGGAAAGAGCCCCATTTTCGAAACACGCGAGTTTTCCCAGGTCACAGGTCTTTTGGAATTGTCTGTCTCATATGGAGCGATCAAGATGGTTCTCGAATACGAGCATCGAGGCGTAATTGTCTTGTACGCGGAGTTCGTAACTCGAGAAAAGTGGCGTTTTTCGCGAAAATCGTTGTACATGACCGCGAATGCCAGCAGCAGTCTGGGCGCGTGAAAACGATGGGTACCGCTTGGAGCATGGCTAGGGGGCGGGGTGCTGGGCGGAGCCAGTCAATCGCCGCTGCTCTTCCCAGCGCTCATGTTTTAATCGGTTCAGTCTGTCCCAAAGAATTGCTTTACGCAGGGCGATTCTCGCATCCGTAAGGCCAAACGTCCCCTTGCGTATGCGCTTGCCCGTGAGCTTAGCAACCTTACGCGCAATCTGCTCCATGGACGCGACGCCCATGACCTGTTGCTTTGTTACGGTAATCACCGAAATGTTGGCCGCTGCAAGGTCGGCTCTTTTACGGGAGTCCTTCGCAATTCGACGTTCGCCGGAATGTTCGAGCTCGCTGTCGTATTCGATTGCAAGGTTGGCTTGGGGCCAAAGCATATCGCATTCGTAGCTGCCGAATGCTGCAAGAGGTGCAAGCTTGCCCTTCATATCGACGCGAGCATTCAAAAGGGGTTGCTCGATGCCAAAACCGCCGCGGAAAACAGGGAGGCACAGGAGCATCGCGCACACTGACTCCATTGGCGAAGCGGATTCGTTGAGAATGTGGGGGATCGCATCCAGCGCGTTTTTCTTGCCGTGCAAGCGTTTGGTTTTGGCCAGAAATGCCGACAAACGCTCGACGCTGGAAATCGGCGGACGATTGAAGAAGCCTCGGTTGCGAAAATCCTCAGCTGCGGTTTGGTCTTGATGTTCGAGGAGCGAGAGGTTGCGTATCGGGGGAACGCTGTATCTGCCGCAGAATTCGAACCCCAAAAGAACGGTATTTGGAAAGTCTAACCTTGCCACTTCTTGCACGAACAGCAGCTCAGGCGATGCGACAAAGATACCGGGCGCAATTCTGACAAACGAGTTTTCCGGGAGTGATGCTTTGCAGATGTGGCAGGTGATTCCAGGTATGTGGCGTCGGGATGCGTCCGAATCAACTAGCACATCGATGGGTTTACCCAGCTCCATAACGCCCATCTTGTCGAGTGCGAGAATAGCTTCATCGAGTGAGGTGCGGGTAGGGGAAGTCGGAGTATCGCGTGGCCAGGTGATTCGACGCGAACGCTTCCAGCGATTCGGGTCGGTGGTGAGCTGCCAAAATCGGCGGGCTGTGTCGTGGGTGAGGAAGATCGGTGACATGGCTGCTCCCTGAGTCGGTTCATTTATTTAGGAGCAGCTTGTATTTGCGTGCCGATGGCTCCGTGACTGGAATGGGCGGTGGCTCGCTATATGCGTCTGCTCTATGGGATAAGCTTAGCTTGCAAACCTTGCCGGACCCTTTCCCGTGCATTCGGTTTTTGCGGCGCGGATTATGCGCGGCGGGGGTGTGCGGGTGCGTAGAATCTTGCGGAAGTGCTCATCGCTTGGGTGTGAAATCTTGCTCAATTCTCCCGTGATTTTGCAGGAAAGATTGTTGGTTCTCCTCGGTCTTTCTTCAAAACCTTGCCGAAATCTTGCCAAGATGGATTGCGTCAAAAGGTGCTTTCAATCGTGCAGTGCTTGTTCGCACCAAAAAACGGACCCCGAATTATCGAGGTCCGTTCTGTAAGGGCGAAGATCAGCGATCCCCTCTCAGCGCTGGTGCATCGTGTGGGCCGTCCGGCGTGAGCTGCGCCTGCGGGTTGCGCCGCGAGCATCTTATCGGGCGTGCAGGGAATCCTGCAGCTCCTAAAACTCAATCAGCTCGTACTTGCGCGAGCCGTAGCCAAGTTCGGCGGCGGTCTCGATGGTGTGGATGCCGTTGCGGCTGTTCACGCGCTCCATGAAGTGGTCGCGGCCGGGATCGTCGGACTGCATCACCAGGTCAATGCACGCCTGGTCGATGGCCACCGGGTCAAGCGACGCCAGAATGCCGATGTCGGCCATGCACGGATCCTCGGCATTGCCGAAGCCCACACAGTCGCAGTCGACCGAGAGGTTCGCCATCACGTTGACGTAGGCGATCTTGCCGGCGAAATGCTGGTGCACCGTCATCGCGGCATCGGCCATGGCCTCGGGAAACGCGACGTTGCTGGCGTGCTGCTCCCAGCACTTATAGCGGTCGTCGGTTGCGCCGGCGGAATGGATAAGCGCCTTGCCCGCACGGCTAGCGCAGCCGATGGACAGCTGCTTGAGCGCGCCGCCGTAGCCACCCGCCGGATGTCCCTTGAAGTGGGCCAGCACCAGCATGGAATCGTAGTTCACGATGTTTTTGCCCACGAGATTTTCCTTGAGCTGCTTGCCGCCCTCGATGGGCCACACCAGGTCGGGGCCTTCGGCATCCATGAGATCCACGTCGAAGTATTTGTTCCAGCCGTGCTCCTCGATGAGCTTCAGGTGCGACTCGGTGTTGTCGCGCACGCCGCCCGCCGCGTCGCCGTATGCGGTGTTGCACTCGACGATGGTGCCGCCGACTTCCTCCACCATGGGCTTCCAAAACTCGGGATGCAGATAGTTCTGATTGCCCTTCTCGCCGGAATGAACCTTCACGGCCACCTTGCCCGGCAGCTGAATGCCCAGCTTGTGATAGATTTCGACCACTTTTTCAGGAGTGATTTCGCGGGTGAAATAGACTTTGGATGCCATGCGTTTTCCTCGCTCTCTGTTGCTGCCGATAGGTGAAAACGTCATTTTTGGACAACGTGGCATGTGCCAGGATCGCGCTGCGTGAGCAGGCGCAGGCAAATCTTCTGACACAATGTCAGTTATATCAGTATACCACCGTTGACCTCAACCCGGAGCCTTGGCCCTATTGTCCCCGAAACGATTCGAGCCTTTTTGACAAGTGGCAAATGCTTGGTAAGCAAAAACGCCGCCCGAATAAGGACGGCGCTGGATGTTGCGGGGCTGCGCTGGTGGTGTGCCGCGCATTCTGCGGCTACGCTATGGAGCGCTCCTTGCTTTCCTCTAGCATGGAGTCAAGGATGGCAATCGCTTCCGCATGGAGCCGCTCTTCCACCTCAGGGGGAACTTGGGGCATGTCTTTGGGGTCAAGAAAGCAGGATGTGTCGTCGATTGCCCAGCAATCCACTGGCTCCACAAATTGTTTCTCATGCGAATTCATCATCTTTCCTTTCGAAAAATGAATAGATCACGACGCTCATTATAGCTGATGAGATCGTCGACGGCCTTGATTTCCGAGAAGTCGCCGTAGGCGTCTCTATATTTAAATCTCAACTCCATGATCAGGTCAAACACCTTGTTGTCATTGATGGAAATGAACCATACGCTGCCGTCATGGCCAATAACAATTGAGCCGAACACCTGGTTATTCCATGATGCCATGACGAAGTCCGTGAAGGATGGCGGACTGCTTGATGGGTGGTTGTGAATGATGACCAGCGCACCTCGGTGATTGGAGGCAATGGACGCCTCTTCTGCCGAAAATGTGGTCTGTTTGCGAGAAGGTTCTCGTGCCAAGTTGTCTACCACGAGGCGCCCATCTCTTGCGTCTATTGCAGCCATGTATTCGTAGTCGGTGCCGTCGGCAGCCTGGAGGATGCGGCCCGCCTGTTGATATGCACCTTCGCGAACAGGCTTGGCGAGGGGCATACGCTCGAACGCGTCGTGATACTCCTTGGTGTTTACCACAGGGGACACCGAAAATGCGTTGCTCTGTGGGCTCAATGCGACGAGTCGCTCCTCGGCGGCAAAGTGTTCTTTTGGATATTGGTCGGTTTGCTGGGAGAAAGGCTGACCGGGACGATTTTCCGGGAATCGGAGCCCGTCTTTGTCATCGGGGACAAGATGGCGGCTACATTCCTGCATTGTTATCGGATCCTTTCGCAAGGTCTACCAGGCGTTTCTATGAATCCATCCTAGCTTGGAAACCTTGCAGAACCCTTGCCGGTGGATGCGTGTTTTGCGGCGCGGATTATGCGGAAGAGGGGTGTGCGAGCATGTGGAATCTTGCGGATGTGGCCGTTGCGGGCGGATTGAAACATCGCCGCCAGCCCCTCGACATCTCCCCAAAACCTTGCGGGAACCTTGCCGGAATCTTGCCGGCGGGCGATGGGCAAGGAGACACCAAACCACTGGCGCCGCCGCTCCCCGACATCACACGGCGTCATCAATTCCCCACACAGGAAAATGCTACCAATCTGATACCATATAGCGCGCTCGTGTTTGGGGCAGGTGCCTGTGGCGTATTGCTCTCGCGTTTGGGGCGGATGCTTGCGGTGCTCCGTGCCCGTGCCGGGCAGCGGGTCCCCGTACGCTCGCGTTTGGGGGCGGGTGCCCGCAGCGCCCCGCGCTCGCGTGGAGCCGGACGCCGCCCGGCAAAAGCACCCTCGGGCGCGCCGCTCTCGCAGCGCAAATCAGCCCTCCGCAACCCCTCGCGCACCCCGAAAGCACCCACCCGGACGACGCGAGGGCGCCAATCGCGAGAAAAATACAGTATCACCGAGAAACTTTTGGGAACAAACCACCGCTAACGTGTTAAGCTACTGGTGTATATCTGTAGCAAACCAGATGTAGAACCCCGCGACTCACGAATTCACAGGCACGTCCGACAACGTAATAAGCACGTTAGCCCACAGCTGGATAAGCAAAAAGTCGTTGCAAGCTAGTAGAGGTGTATCGGCATGATGAGGCTAATCGAACTTAAGGATACGTTTGTCGGCAAGGTCCTGGCCGTGTTCGTATCCATCCTCCTGGCTACGTCGCTGGTCAACGTAGCCGCATTCGCCACAGGCGAGGAGGGCAATTCCACAACTCCATACCAGGAGTCTATCGACGACCGCGGCGCCACCGAGGCGTCCGCTGACACGTCGTCGACCGACGCGGCGCAGGAGGTGACAGAACCCGCCCAGCCCGCAGCGCAGGAGCCGCAGGCCGCCGAGCCGGCAACCCAGGAGGTCGTCGAGCCCGAGCCTGAGCCCGCACCGGAGCCCGAACCCGAGTCCGCGGCAGATCCCGCTCCCGCGAAGGAATCCCAGAACAACGCAGCAACCTCGAGCGACAAGGGCTCTTCGAGCACCGAATCCTCCGAGGCAGCCAAGCCCGCGCAGGACAAGGACCAGTCCGAGCAGGCCGCGCCCGCTGACGCAACCGTCAAGCTGAAGCTGAACAACGCGTCGCTGGTCATCAAGAGCGACAACAACAAAAACGTCGTCAGCGGCACGCCCAGTGTCAAGGTTGACGCCCAGAAGAAGCTCGAGTTCAAGGCCGTCGCAGCAGACGGCTACACGCTTGATACGGTCAAGGCGAAAAGCAACGGCGCCGAAATCCAGCTGACCGAAAAGGCCGGCGACACCTACGTGGTGGACGCCGCCAACGTGGCTGACGGGCTCGAGATCGACGTGACCACCGAGGTCGTGGAGAACGAAGAAGAAGCAACCGAGGAAGAGTCCGCAACCGAAGAGGGCTCCGAGGAGGCAACTGAAGAAGAAACCGAGGAAGGCTCCGAAGAGGCCAACAATGCTGTCACCCTTTCCGTTGGGATCGAGAATAGCACCGTCACCCTGACCAACGCCGAGGGCGAGGAACAGAAGGTCTCCGAGTCCCAGGACGTTGAGGTTGCAGCTGACGAGGACCTCGCCCTGACCGTCGAGCCTGCCGAGGATTACGAGCTCGAGAGCGTCACCGTGACGGACGCCGGCGAGACCTCTGAGGTTTCCGGCGAGGACGGCGTTTATACCATTCCTGCCGAGCAGGTTATCGAGGGATCCAACATCCAGGTTTCTGCGGTTACCGCTGCGAGCGCTCAGGCTGCGCGTGCCGCTACCAAGGACATGAATGTCGGAGACGAAACGGATGTGACCTGCAACGATGACGGATGGTTTCATAGCCACAACTGGAGGTCGTCGAACACCAAGGTGGCGACCGTAACGACGTCTGGCAGATTCAGCCAAAACAACACCCAGACGGTCACCGCGGTTGCTCCCGGCGACGCTGTTATTACATGTAATGGCGAAGAAATCCTCCGCGTTCATGTTGAGGTCTCCGAGATCACCGTCACCTTCGATCCGAATGGCGGGCAGGGAGAGGGCTTCACTAAGACCACCTCTGAGATAGAGAACGGCAATTATAGGATGTCCCTCCCCACGCTTGAGGAGAGTGGATTCAGCAGGGACGGCTACACCTTCGTCGGGTGGTCCACTGATAAGACCGGTCAGAATCTGACGTATACGCCGCAGGAGATTACTGTTAGCAACGGAGAGACGTATTACGCCATTTGGGCGGATGACGATGCAGAGGACAACGTTCGCGCAGAGTTCTTCCTCCGCATCAAGGGCGACATTCCCTACGAGCCCGATGCGAATATCGGCGGTGGCGGCGCTGGCTACTTCCCCGGAGGCTGCGGTACGGGTATGCGGGGCTCCATCAAACAGGGAGTCGCAATCAACAACAACAATGCACTTGTAGCGGCGAACATCAACGAGGCGCCGAGTGACGCTACTATTCAGGCGAAAATTCAAGAGTGGAATCGGACTCATACTGGCGAAAACAGGATGAGCTACGACCCTGAGACGCAGGAGATTGTCTGGTATGTAATCAAGAAGAGCGGCGACCACTACCATGTCGATGGCGTAATTGTTGACAAGGCCGAGCATTGGGTTTCGTACAATCCGAATGGCGGCTCAAATTACGTGCCTACCAGTAAGCAGTACATGGAGGGTGCGACTGTCGACGTCGACTTCACCGCCATTCCTAGCAAGGCCGGCTATACATTCTTGGGGTGGGATACTGACTCTAGCGCCACAACTCCGACCTATACCGAGGACGGCACCAATAGCTTTGAGATGCCCGGTAGCAGCGTCACCCTCTACGCAATCTGGCAAGAGAAGGACGCCGTAGTTTACACATACTCGGTTGATCCGGATGAAGGCGGTACCCTGAGTAATTACAGGGACAGCGTCAAACCCGACACGGGCGAGCCGAAGGGCTCTACTCCGACAGCTAATGAATATTATGAGTTTGCCGGCTGGTACAACTCTGATGGCGAAGAGATTACAACCGAAAATGCTGCCGCAAACGGCGTTAAGCTTGAAGGCGACACGCTGACGCCCATCAAGAATGACGAAGGCGTGTTTACGGGCGGCTCTTTCACGGCGAAGTTCACCCAGGTCACTTTTGATGGCGACGCTATTACCGTGAAAGTGGAGAAAGACGGTACGCCCGTTTCGGCTAATGGCATTGTTGAGGCAACGGAATACACAGCTGGCGGCGGCACAGATAACTTCAATGCGGCCCCTGACGGCGATAATCTCAAGATTACGTATACCTACGACAATCTGAACTGCGCAGATATCGCGCTTAATATCGACGTACCTGAAGGCTATGACGTTGATGTTGTGTCTGATAAAACCAATGATACGGTTGGTGAAGTCGACAACAGCAAGGTTGCGAAGTTCGAGTTGAAGGGCAGCGGCGATAGCTGGATGCTGGACAACGTCCCCGGCGGCGCAACCGTTACCGTAAAACTCACCAAGAAGGAATTTACTGTTAACTATAAGGCCGAAAACGGCGGTCAGGTTGACCCGGAATCCGAGACGGTCAAGTACGGTGAAAACGCCAATGGCTCCACCGCTACTCCCAGCGAGGGCTATTACTTCGTTAACTGGACCGATGCTGAGGGCAAAGAGGTAAGTACCGACGCGAAGTTCGCTCCTCAGAACGTCAAGGAGGATGCGACTTATACGGCGCATTTCGCCAAGAAGATGGAAGTTTCCATCACTGGTAAGTCTGCAATCGACCTCGTCTATAACGGTTCCAAGCAATCAGTTTCTGGTTTTGAAAATGAAACCGAGAACGGCGTTTCTGTGAATGTCGATGGCCAAACCTATTATGTTAAGGGCGTGACTTCGACTGCTTCCGGCGCTAACGCGATGGGTGAAGCTGTAGACACCGAAGTCAATAGGGATAACCTCCAAGTCATCGATGCTGACGGCAATGACGTGACCGATCGCTTTACGGTTACCGTTAACCCTGGCCAGTTTAAGATTAATAAGCGCCCGGTGACCTTCACCGGCGAGTCCGCCACGCGCGACTACACCGGCTCCGAGATCGAGCTGACCGGCGTCACCACCAACGACGGCGAGGGCACCGGCCTGGTCTCCGGCCAGACCTCCAACGTCAAGGCGTCCGCCAAGGGCACCGTCGCCGGCACCTACCCCGGCACCATCACCGGCAAGGACGACGTCGAGATCACCGACGCCGACGGCAACGACGTGACGGCCAACTACACCGTCACCACCGTCGCCGGCACGCTGACCATCACCGGCGTCGAGGGCACCATCGTCATCACGGCCGACTCCGCCGACAAGGTCTACGACGGCGCCGCGCTCACCGACGACGGCTGGACCTCCAACGCCGAGGACATCCTGCTCGAGGGCGACAAGCTGGTCGTGACCGTCGAGGGCTCCGCCACCAACGTGGGCGACGAGGGCAAGAACGCCGTGACCTCCTACAAGGTCATGCGCGGCGAGACCGACGTCACCAAGAGCTACACCTTCGGCGAGAGCGTCGACGGCAAGCTGACCATCAACCCGCGCCCGGTGACCGCTTCTGGCTCTGCCATGAAGACGTACGACGGCACGGATGCTCTGCTTGAGGATGTGATTCTGACGCTTGGTGCCACGAGTGCACCCCAGTCCGGCGTGGTCAATGGTGACGACATCAGTGTTGGCGCTATTGCCAAGGCAGATGCTGCGTATGCTAAGGCCGACAAGCATGAGGACGAGCCTCTAGTCACGAGCAACGAGGGCGGCCTGATTGCGTTGACCGGCCTGACCGGAGAGGACGCGGGCAATTACGAGCTCGTTGAGGTGACGGCTACCGGCACCATCACGACGCAGTCGATTGATCCTGACGATCCCTCCAACCCGGGCGTTAAGATCTCCGCGCCTGCCGACCAGACGTACGATGGCGACTACCAGCTGCCTGAGATTGTCGTAACTGACTCCGACGGCAACAAACTTATTGCTAGCACTGATGGTGGCGTGACGGGCGACTACGTTGTCACCTACGACAACAACGTCAACGCTACGTCTGAGGACAGCCCTGCGACTGTTACCGTGAAGGGCATCAACAACTACTCTGGTGAGGTTGCTCAGACCTTCCAGATTGCTCCTGCTAAGGCGACCATCCTGGTGAATGACTCCACCAAGGTGTACCGCGAGAAGGATCCCGAGGACTACAACGGCTACTCCGTGGTGCTCGCGGGTACCGAATTGCCGCTCTACACCAACGTGGAGACCAAGACCGTTGATACCCTCGGCGACATCGCCATCGTCCGCGAGGGCGAAGGCACCGATGAGAATGTTGATGTATACGAGGACGCTCTGGACGCCACCGTTGCCAACCAGAATGCCAACTATGCCTACACGGTTGACAGGGGCAACTTCACCATTACCGCCGCTGGCGGCAATGAGGTGAAGCTCACCTCGCAGGCTGCGGACAACACTAAGGTCTACGACGGCCAGCCTCTGAGCATCGATGCGACGGCTTCCGAGTCCGGCTCCACGCTGCTGTTCTCTACGGACGGTGAGACCTGGACCACTGAGAAGCCCAGCATCACCAACGTGGGCACCTTGACAATCTACGTGAAGGCGACGAACCCCAACTTCGAGGATTCCGCAGTTGTGAGCGCTACCGTTCAGGTGACGCAGCGCCCGGTGACCATCACCACCGACAGCGCTTCTAAGGTCTATGACGGCACCATGCTCACCAATGAAACCTACGAGGTTACTTCCGGTTCGTTCGTCGAGGGTGAGACCTATGGCGTCGACTTTGGCGACAGCGGTCAGCTGACCATTGGCCAGAGCGCCAACGATGCCACTATGGTATTCGCGGGCGAAGGCAACGAGTATACGGCGCAGGCTGGTAACTACAACGTTACCGTTGTACCTGGCAAGCTGACCGTGTTCCCGCAGTCCATCGACCCTGAGGATCCTGACCCGAGCGACCCCGATCCGGACAACCCGGACCAGCCGTTCTACACCGGCGCGACGGTTAGCGACCCGAGCGACGTGTACTACAACGGTTCTGCCCAGGCTTGGGAGCCCGTCGTTACGGACGCGCAGGGCAAGGTTCTCACTAAGGGCGCTGACTACACCGTCAGCTACTCTGATGATGTGACCAACGTTGGTACTGTTACGGTGACCATCACGGGCATCGGTCAGTATGCGGGTACGGTTGAGAAGACCTATGAGATCTTGCAGGTCGAGCTCACCATCACTACGCCGAGCGCAAGCAAGGTGTTCGATGGCACGCCGCTGACTGCTGACGACTACAACGTTCAGGGCCTGCAGGGCGAGGACGCCATCGACGTTGACGTGTACGGTTCTCAGACCGAAGTCGGTCAGAGTTCCAACGCCTTCAGCTTCCAAATCAGCACCGGCGATCGCAATAACTACAAGGTTATTGAGAACCCTGGCATGCTGACCGTGTTCCCGCAGTCGATTGACCCCGAGGATCCCGATCCGGACAACCCGGAGCCTGGCGACCCCGATCCGAGCGATCCCGACCCGGACAACCCGGACCAGCCGTTCTACACCGGCGCGACCGTGGGCAGCCCGACTGACGTTACCTATAACGGCAACGACCAGACGTGGGCACCCGTTGTCACCGATTCCGAGGGCAACGTGCTTACTGAGGGCGAGGACTACACCGTGTCCTACAGCACGGACGACCGCACCAACGTGACCGGCACCATCACGGTGACCATCACGGGCATGGGCGACTATGCTGGCTCCGTGGAGCGCACGTACCAGATCAATCCTGCCGAGGTTGTGGTTCGCATCAACGATCAGACCAAGGTTGCCGGCTCCGCTGATCCGACGTTCACGTCCCGCTACAGCGGCGTCGTGGCCGGTGAGATTCCCGGCTGGTCCGGCGGCTTCACCCGCGATCGTGGCGAGGCAGTGGGCACGTACGCAATCAACCAGGGTAGCCTTGCTCTGGCTGACAACCCGAACGGCAACTTCCTGGCCAGCAACTACACGCTGACGGTTGTGCCTGGCACGCTTACCATTACGGCCGCACCCGACCAGGGTGGTGACGAACCTACTCCGCCGACGCCCGGCCCGGACACTCCGGACAACCCGACGCCCGGCCCGGACGTTCCTGGCACGCCGACGCCTGGCCCCGGCACGGGAGTTCCCACTCCCGCCGCGGGCGATGACGACGCCACCGACGAGGGCGACGAAGAGGCCACCGAGGAGACCATCGACGACGATGACACTCCGCTGACCTCCGGCCGCACCGAGTCCACCATCGCTGACGACTCCACGCCGTTGGCATCCGGCACCGACACCGGCGCCGACCAGCACGAGAACTGCTGGGTCCACTGGCTGATGATCGTGGGCATCGTGCTCTCGGGCATCTACTTCGCGGGCGTGGGCGTCCGCCGCAGCCGCTACACCAGCGACCTGCACAGCTACGAGAACCAGGTTCTGGGCGTCGACGACGAGCAGAACCCCAACCAGAACGCCGCCGCGTAAGGGAGGAGGATTAGGATGAAGAAGATCAACGTTGTTCTTACCGTTGTCCTGGCAGCCGTTTCCGCCTTCCTGCTCTGGCTGTGGTACTGGCTGGGCTTTAACCAGGTGGACCAGCCGCTGGACCTCATCGTGAGCATCGTCTGGTGGGCGGTCATCGTGATTGGCGTGATTGCTGTGGTGAAAACCGAGCAGAAGCGCCAGCACCAGATCCGCACCATGTTCGTGTCCGATGGCCAGTTCTACAACAGCGAGACGGGGCTGCGTTCCGTGGCTCCCGGCGCCACCGCCACCGCCTCCATCGCAGGCGCGCTCGCCAACCTGGAGTACGGCTTCTCCAAGGCCAACGAGCCCGATCTGAAGGATGCGAACAACCCCATCGAGTACAAGTGGGTCGTGCGCACCGACACGTTCAAGCCCGCAGAGGCCGGCTCGCAGACGGGGGCGCAGGGCGATGCCCAGCCCGCCGCTGAGGGCCAGCCTGAGTCCCAGGAAACCTGGGAGGGCGAAGTGGTCGAGGTTGCTACCGGCACCACCAAGCCCTTCGCCTCGCGCGAGGAGCTTGCCGCCATCATCGGCTAGCGCCCCACGCTAAATGCAACGAGCCCTGAGGAATCCCTCGGGGCTCGTTTTGTATATGAATGAATTTGGTGGCCGGCCAACGCCGTGTGACACTAACACAACCGTAAAACTGCCTCAAAATGACAGTAACACAACCAGAAATCAGGCCGAAATAGACAGTAACTCAACCAGTTAGCTGATTGAGTTACCAAGGTTTGCTTCTATGAGTATTTGGCTGGAGCCCTATTCCATCATCACGAGGGCCTTGTAAGCGGTCAGGCCCTGCAGCAGCACGCTCTCGTTGAAATCGAACGTGTCGGCGTGCAGGGGGATGCCCGTGCCGGTGCCCAGCAGCATGAACACGCCGGGCAGATGGCGCTGGTAGAACGCGAAATCCTCGGCGATCAGCAGCGGCTCGGGCAGCTCGACGGGGGCAAGCGCGGGGGCGGGCACCATGCCGTCGGGCGACTTGGCGGCCTGGGCCATGTAGGCGAGGTGCGCGGCATCCAGGGCGTCCATTTCGCCAAGCGAGTCGCCAGAGTTGGCCTTCTGGTCGAGCCCCTTTTGGGCGATTTCGGCATTCCTACGCATGGCAGCTTCTTCGGTTTGCAGTTCCTTCGCGCGTTGGACGTCGGCTTTCGCGAGCGCGTCGGCGGCCATCGCGTACAGTTCCGCATCGTTCACCACGGGCGGATACCCGTCGGCAAAATGCACATCGACGGTGCATCCCGCCTCGGCGGCGCGGCGTTGCGCGAGTTCGGCCAGTTCACGGCGGCACCGCTCACCCATCTCGACGCTGAACGTGCGCAGGCTGCCATGGATGTACGCCGTGGCGGCGATGGCGTTGCACACGGTACCCGCCTCCATGCGGCCGAACTTCAGCAGGCACGGCTCTTCCTTCTGGCGCTGCGCCATGTAATCGTATGCGTCCAGGTAAAAGCGCGCGCACGCCTCCATTGCGTCGGCCCCTTCGGCCGCCTTGGCGATGTGCGAGCTCTTGCCGTGGAACGTGACCAGGGTCTCGTTGCCGGCGGCGAGCAGCGCGCCGGGGCGGCTGGCGATCTGGCCGGCGGGCAGGTCGGGCCACAGGTGGAACCCGAAGATGCGGTCCACGCGGTAGTCCTCGAACACGCCCGACTTGCAGATGTTGTTGGCGCCGCCCGTGGTTTCCTCCGCAGGTTGGAACACCAGCAGTACATTGCGCGGCAGCTGGTCATAATATGCCGAAATCCATTGCGCGAGCATGAGCACCATGGCCATGTGGCCGTCGTGCCCGCACGCGTGCATGCGGCCTTCGTGCTGCGAGGCGTAGCGGGCGCCGGTGCGCTCGGTCACCGGGAGCGCGTCCATATCGGCGCGGATGGCGGTGGTGTGCTCGGACCCGCGGTCGAAGAACGCGCACACGGAGCCTTCGCAGGGCGAGAACACGCGGCAGAACCCCGGCCCGAAGCGCTCGTCGATGGACATGCGCACGCTATCCAGGCGCGAGGTTACGTACTCGATGGTTTCGGGCAGGTCAAAGTCCAGCTCGGGGATGCGATGCAGGTTGCGGCGGAACATCTGCAGCACCGGAATCTCAATGCTTGCGGTGGCATCGGCCGGGTCGACGGGGATGGCGGGGTATTTCGGCTGCTTCGTCTGCATTACGTCCATGGGCGTCCTTCGGGTGTGATTTCGTACTTTTTCGGCAGGTCATCCTGTAAAAAATGAGTCCTGCGCATTATACATTTCTTTATCGACTGCGCTATTCGGTTTGCAAGCGCATGGTATACTGATGTTGCCAGCGAAGCCCGTGTGGGTCTTACAATGTTACGGGCGGCGCAGGTCAACGATTTAGGAAGCCCGGTTGCCGCCGGGCTTTCCGCTATCTCCCTTCGTCATCCGTTTGTTGTTGCTTATGGTCCCGCCATAGCTCGGCAAGCTCAAGAGCAAGTGTAGCTACGGTCGCCACTGAGGCGAGGCAGTTCAGGATTTCAAGAAACAAGTTCATAGGCGAACACTCCTCTCTCAAGAAGCGCCGCCCGCAACTCGGACTTCGCTGGCAATTTGATTCTAACAGTGGTTTTGGGCAGCCCGTTGGGCCACAACCAACACATCCCATATTTATGAGAGCTCACCCTGCATTCTTATGCGTCATATTGCAAACAGGTTACTTTTCATGCAGCCTGCCGTTTCATTGTTGACTCCATCGCGCTCAAGCGGTACTTTCGAACGACGATAGAGGCGCGAGCGAGATGACCCTTGGCGGAGCCGGCAGGCTACGATGCCAGGGCGGGGCGAGCTCGCCGAATTCGGGCGCCGGGCGCGGCGTTCCGGGTGGGCCTGTGGGAAACACCTGCAGGACTGTCTGCGGCATTACGCAGGTGCGCTATCTTGCTGAAGGCTCGTCTGCGGCGGGTCGCGCGTGACATTCGCCAGCAGGGCAGCCGCCTTGCTGGCTTTTTTGTTTTGTGCGGCAGCGCGGCGCGAGGCAAATCCCGTCATTTTGGCGCTAAAAATCGCGATAAGGGCAGATTTTAACGTCAAAATGACGGGATAGTAGATGCTACAGCCGCCTATAAACATCGCCAGCCGCCGCACAGCAAGAGAAAGAGAGATGCGCACACCTATGGAGAAGAAGCCCTTCGCCACAAAAGAGCAGATGGAGGCCATCGCGGCCCAGTTTCCTACGCCGTTCCACCTCTATGATGAGGCCGGTATTCGCCGCAACATGGAGGCCATGCGTGATGCGTTCGCATGGAATCCTGGGTTCCGCGAGTATTTTGCCGTCAAGGCAACACCCAACCCGTTCCTCATCAACATCCTTCGCGAGTATGGTTGCGGCTGCGACTGCGCCACCGGCGTGGAGCTCATGCTGGCCGACGCGTGCGGCGCACACGGCCATGACCTGATGTTTTCGTCCAACGAGACCCCAGCGACCGACTACGCGCTGGCCGATGAGCTGGGCGCCATCATCAACCTGGATGACATCACGCACATCGATTTCCTCGAGCAGACCATCGGGCACATCCCTGAAACCATCAGCTGCCGCTACAATCCGGGCGGTCTGTTCAAGATCAGCAACGGCATCATGGATAACCCCGGCGATGCCAAATACGGCATGACCACCGAGCAGCTGTTCGAGGCGTTCCGCATCCTCAAATCCAAGGGCGCCAAGAATTTTGGCATTCACGCCTTCCTCTGCAGCAACACCGTGACCAACGACTACTACCCCGAGCTGGCAAAGGTGCTGTTCAACCTGGCCGTTCGCCTGCAGGAGGAAACGGGCGCGCACATTAGCTTCATCAACCTCTCGGGCGGCGTGGGCATTCCTTACTCGCCCGAGCAGGAACCCAACGACATCCGCGTGATCGGCGAGGGTGTGCGCCGCGTGTACGAGGAGGTGCTGGTGCCCGCCGGCATGGGTGACGTGGCCATTTACACCGAGCTCGGCCGCTTCATGATGGGCCCTTACGGCTGCCTGGTCACGCGCGCCATTCACGAGAAGCATATCTACAAGGAGTACATCGGCGTGGACGCATGCGCGGCCAACCTGATGCGCCCGGCCATCTACGGCGCGTATCACCACATCACGGTGGCGGGCAAGGAGGATTGGCCCTGCGACCACACCTACGACGTGGTGGGCGGCCTGTGCGAGAACAACGACAAGTTCGCCATTGACCGCGCGCTGCCCCGCATCGATATGGGCGATCTGCTGGTCATCCACGACACGGGCGCGCACGGGCACTCCATGGGCTACAACTACAACGGCAAGCTCCGCAGCGCCGAGGTGCTGCTGCGCGAGAACGGAACGGCCCAGCTCATCCGTCGCGCCGAAACGCCGGCGGATTACTTCACAACGCTTGATTGTTTCCCCGAATACGCCGATTTGGCCAAGCGTCACTAATCCAACCTGAAGGAGGTTGCTATGGCAAACATGAAGGATCTGCAGGGTTCCGTCGTCGCGCTGGTGACGCCGTTCGCGAAGGACGGCAGCGTCGATTTTGACGCGCTGGGCCGTCTGATTGATTTCCACCTGGAAAACGGCACCGATGCCATTCTGGTGCTGGGCACCACGGGCGAGTCGTCCACCATGTCGCACGAGGAAGACGACGCGGTGTGCGAGTTCGCCGTGCAACGCGTGGTGGGGCGCGTGCCGGTGATCGCGGGCAGCGGCTCCAACTCCACCGAGACCATGCTGGAGAAGTCGCTGAGCTTCCAGAAGCTTGGCGCCGACGGCCTGCTGCTGATTACGCCCTACTACAACAAGAGCAACGAAGAGGGCATCTATCAGCATTTCAAGACGGTGCTCGACGCGGTGGACATCCCATGCATCCTGTACAACGTGCCTGGCCGCACCGGCTGCTCCATCAGCGAGAACAACGTGATTCGTCTGGCGTCGCACCCCAACGCGTTCGGCATCAAGGAGGCGTCGGGCAACATTTCGTACGCCGCCAAGATCGCACGGCACCTGTCCGATGACTTCGTGATGTTCTCGGGCAACGATGACATCGTGGTGCCCATGATGGCGCTGGGCGCGCGCGGCGTGATCAGCGTGTGGGCCAACGTGATGCCGGCCGAGGTGCACGAGATGTGCCAGGCGTTCATCGACGGCGACACCGATCGAGCGCTGTATACGCAGCTCAAGTGCCTGAAGTTCATCAATTCGCTGTTCTGCGAGGTCAACCCGATTCCCGTGAAGGCGGCGCTCGAGATGATGGGCTTTGGCGAGGCTGTGTACCGCCAGCCGCTGGGTCCCATTTCCGATGCCGGCCGTGCGCAGGTAGCCGAGGCCATGCGCGAACTCGGGCTGATTTTGAAGTAAGAGGCGCGGCATGTGCAAGGCGCCCGCCGCGCACGGCGCATCGCGTCAGCTGTCACCCGCGTAAGGGCATGCAGCCGCTCTGGCTGCCACGCACGTGTGCGATGCGGTGCGGCATGGTGTCGGGCGACGCGGCAGCGGTGCGCTTGCTTCGCGTGCCATGCGCAAGGCGCCCGTCACGACCCGCGTGCTCCCGTCACGAGGCGCCGCGAACCCCGTGTCTGCTCCGCGTGTTTCCAAGAATGTGAGGGATGAGTTTTGATAAATGTACTGGTAATTGGCGACGGCCGCATGGGCACCATCATCCGCGAGCTGGTTGAGGCCGATCTTGATATGGAGCTTGCGGGGGTCATCAACTCCGACAATCGCGAGGATTTGCTGGAGGCAGCGCCCGCTGCGGCTGTTGCCATCGATTTTTCTCATAAATCTATGTTTGAGCAGGTGGAGGCGTATGTGAAGCGTACGCACGCGGCGCTGGTCAGCGGTACCACCGGCTACGATGACGACGAGATGGCGCGTTTGCGCGCGCTGGGCGAGTTCGCGCCGGTCATTCATGCCGCCAACTATTCGTTGGGTGTGGCGGTGCTCAAGCGCCTCGCCGCCGAGGCCGCGCAGGCGCTCGACGGTTGGGACATCGAAATCGTAGAGACGCACCACAATCAGAAGGTGGACGCCCCCAGCGGAACGGCAAACTTGCTGCTCAAAGCCGTCGATCCTGAGGGCGAGTGCGAAGTCGCATATGGCCGCGAGGGCTTTACGGGAGTGCGTCCCGCGAAGCAGATTGGCATGCATGCCTTGCGCGGCGGCACGGTGGCTGGCGTGCATGACGTGCATTTCTTCGGCCAGGACGAAGAGGTCACGCTGTCGCATCGCACCACCAGCCGTCGCATTTTCGCGACCGGCGCGCACGCCGCCGCCAAGAAACTCGTGGGCAAGAAGCCGGGATTCTATACGTTTGACCAGCTGATGTTTGAATAAGTCATTGCCGGAGGGTTGCGTTCACGGGCTCGTGCAGGCGATCCTCCGGCAAACTGCGTGCAATCCAGCGGCTTGCTAGAGCGAATACGCTCGAACTGCGTGGGTATATATGGCACAATTTGGATTTGGGTAAATAATTTGCGGTTTTCTACCGTTAGACTGTGAGCGCGCAGTCAAGAAGCGCGTCCAACCGCTCTTAAAACGGGCAAACGGCCCCAAGGTCATCTCGACCCGTCGCCATTTTCTCTGCCAACGGTAGAAAACCGCAAATTTTTGCGCAGTTTTTTGAAATCTCGAGTATCACCTGCCGAAAGCAGGCCGATTAAGGAGGAAAACGTTCATGAACGCAGAGGAAATCATCAATTTTATCGCCACGTCGCCCAAGAAGACGCCGGTCAAGCTGTACGTGCGCGAAAAGAAGGGTGCGAAGATCGATTACGCCGCCCATGCCAAGAAGGGCGAGGTCAAGGTGTTCGGCGGCCCCAAGGGTCGAGTGGTGTTCGGCGACTGGGCCGATCTTGCGCCCGTGCTTGAGGAAAACGCCAGCTCGATCAAGTGCTACGAGGTCGAAAACGATTGCCGCAATTCCGCTGTGCCGCTGCTGGACAAGAAGAACATCAACGCGCGCATCGAACCCGGCGCCATCATCCGCGACCAGGTGGAGATTGGCGACAACGCGGTCATCATGATGGGTGCCGTCATCAATATCGGCGCTGTGGTGGGCGAAGGCACCATGATCGACATGAACGTGGTGCTGGGCGGCCGCGCCATCGTGGGCAAGCATTGCCACATCGGTGCTGGCAGCGTGCTGGCCGGCGTGGTTGAGCCCGCAAGCGCTACGCCCGTCGTGATCGAGGACAACGTGATGATGGGCGCCAACGCCGTGGTGCTCGAGGGTATCCGCGTGGGCGAGGGCGCCGTGGTGGCCGCCGGCGCCGTGGTGGTGAACGACGTCCCCGCCGGTGCTGTGGTGGCAGGCGTTCCCGCGAAGGTCATCAAGATGAAGGACGCCAAGACCGAGAGCAAGACCGCCCTGGTTGACGCCTTGCGTACGCTGTAGAGCGCACCTTTGCCCGTCGCGTTGCGTCTGACGTAAATGGCGCCCTGATGCCGTCGGGCGCATCACATATATGAGTCTATTGCGATACGCTGGGCCGGGAATCCTCTCTCGGCTCAGCGTGTTTTTGCTTTGCCTCGCTTTGTACTTTGGGATAAATCCTATTGGACCATGGTGTGCTTCAAATGCCAAAACGGGTCGTCATGAAGGAGGACGACCCCAATGAGACTTCAGAGCTGTATTTCTGGTTTCGCTTGAAATGGCCGGCCTACATGTTTAGAATTATTTTCATTTGAATGATATTTTAAATGAAAGAAATACTAAACATGAAGAAATACGAGTTCAGCGAGAAAAAAGCGGCACAAGCATTAGGAGTGTCACTCGGCAGAGTGTCGCAGCTCATCGCCTCAAAGCAACTCGATTCCACAGCCATCAATGGCAAGATTCGTATTTCTGGTGAGTCTATTCAAGCCTATGCGCAAGCACGCCGTCTGGGTCGTCCCACTGCCGTTTCTTACGCGACAGCAGCCGAGTACACGTTGATGAACGCGACGTACGAAGTCGGCGAGATAGTCTTTGACACTGCGCTCGATGATCCGATTTCTATGGGGCGTGTGTTCGACGCCTCACGTGCGCCTTTCGGCGTCCTCACGTCGGGAGGCGCGCCCAAAAAGCGCGAGCTAAATGACTGGTGGCGGCATCGTTCTATTCCAAGCTCTCGTCCTGGCCTCGACGCCAAGTTGCTATCGTTGGGGGTTAGCGTCTCGAGTAACCTTCCGGTGAAGAATCTAGGCCTATCGCTTTCGGATTGCTATTGGCTCCGCCCGGCTGCGTCGCCTGCCTTGCGGTGGGATGACGTGAACTATTTCGAAAACGACTTCGTGGATTCCTCGCCTGACACGTGGGATGATTGGCTTTCAGGCGTGGGCTTGAGCTCGCCCGACAACACATCGGAAGGGGAGCTTCCCAAAAGGTGGGTCATTGACGAAGTCGGCAATCGCTGCCTGCTTAAAGGTTGCAAGGCGGATGACCAGCGTCCGTACAACGAGGCTGTTGCAACGGCTCTGTTCAAACGGCTTCTTTTGCCCGGAGATTATGCTGCGTATGACGTTGTCGCAACGAAGAATGGTCCTGCTGCGCGCTGCAAGAACTTTCTCAATGGCCACGAGGAGTATGTTCCGGCTTCTTCGATTCGCCAGCTTGGAGGTCGTCTTCGCGCGGCAAGCGTGTATGATCGGTTTTGCAGGACGGCTTCTTCTCTCGGTGTACGCGATGACGCGGTTCGAGATGCGATGTCCAAAATGATCATATGTGATGTGATTCTGGCAAATTTTGACAGGCACTGGCGGAATTTCGGATTCATTCGCGACGTGGTGACGCTCGAATTGCGCCCGGCACCGTTGTTCGATACGGGCAATAGCCTGTGGTTTAATAAGACCGATGTCGAGATTGCAGCGTGCGATTGGACTTTTATGCCGAGGCCATTTGCGCATAGTGTTGCCGAGGCGCTGGCGTGCGTAGATTCTCTCGAGTGGTTTGACGCGTCCCACCTTGAGGGTTTTGTCGAAGAGGCTGTGAGCATTCTTGAGCAAAGCACATACGCTACAAAGCCGGGGAGAATTGACTTCATCAGAGAGGGTCTTGAAAGGAATGTTGATACCGTAATTCAAGCCACACGGGTGCTTGGCCCGCGAATACTCCGTGGACGCTAGTGGTTTGAATTGAATGCGGCGTGCATTTCCATCTTAAATTCTGTATTCAAACACGAAATTCCTCACTCTCAAGTACAGAATTTTGTACAGTATTCCGAAATTCTGCATTCAGGACTCCAAAAACCTTACTTTTGTACGAAATTCTGTACAGTATTTCAGAATTCTGTACTTTTCGATGACGATTGCTTGAGTTGTTTCGAAGGGTGGTATGCATGGCGATTGAGCTAGGCGCATATAGGCATTTCAAAGGGAATCTGTACTGGGTGCTTGGCGTGGCGCGCCATTCCGAGACCGAGGAGCCATTGGTGGTGTATCGCGCGCTGTATGGCGAAGGCGGCTTGTGGGCGCGCCCGCTGGCGATGTTCCTGGAGCCAGTCGATAGGGCGAAGCATCCCGATGTGGCGCAGGAGATGCGCTTCGAGAAGATCGCGAACGACGCACCCGAGGTTAAGGCCCTGCGCGCGGCGCATCCCGAGTGGTTTTGTTAGAGCCTGCTCTCGTAGAGCGAGATGATTTCGTCGCGATTGTGCGTATCGCACTTGCGGTAGATGCTGCGCAGGTGCGATTTCACGGTGGACTCACTGATGAACAGGGTGTTCTCGATGTATTTGAGTCCACGTCCGGCTAGCCACAGCTCGAGCACGTCACGCTCTCGCGGTGAGATGTCGTAGTCGGCCACGAAGGCATCCAGTGGATTGGGCGCATTGGGATCGGGCGCGGTGGCGGCCGCGTTGGTGTCGGTGGATGCCGTGCCAGATGCGGGCGCTGCACCGGACGTGGCACCCATTCCGCTCTGGGAGAAGCCCGTGTTGGCTGCCGCGCTGGGTTCGGCAGCCGCGGCTTCCGCGTTGGACAAGGAGTTGGTGCTGGACGCGGAGCTGGTGCCGGATGCGGGGCCGATGCCGGGTAGGGAGCCGACACCGGATGCATCAAGGGTGCCTCCGGCAGCATCCCCGGCACTTCCTGCCATGCGCGCTGCTGCGCCATCTCCGGTCGCCTCGCTTGTGCTTGCGCCAACCTTATCACGTTTCGGCTGGTCATCTCCCTCGTCCTCAAACCCCACGTCGAGCATGAGCGAGCCTTCAGAAAACGCGAAGCCGACCGCCGCAAGAATCAGCATGAGCGCTACGGCGAAAAACGCCTGCGGCTGTCCGATAAACAGCGGCGCGAGCACCTGCCCCAGCGAGCTGCCGGCGCATTCCGCAATCCACCCCACGGCAAACACATGGTGCGGTCGTACGGGTGTCTTTTTGGCCAGCAGTGCCAGCACCGCCCACATCACTACTTCGGCAATGATATAGGCGTAGAACACGAGCGATGCGTTGATGCCGATGGAGAACGTGAGCAACAGCACCAGCGCCGCGAATGTGAACATCAGAATTTTAAAGAGAATCGATGGGTCAATCCGTTTGCGCACCACGAATGCGCTGGCGATGAAGAACGCCGTCACACCCAACGGCACCAGGAGCGAAATGGGCGACACAGCGCTCGAAAAGCTGCCGAACGCCGGAGCAAGCATGCCCAGCAAGTTCATGATAAAAAACGTGATGGCCAGCCCAATAAGTGTGCGAATGGGGAGCGCCGCTGCCACGATTTCCACCACGCTGCGATCGGCGGTGGGGTTGGGGTTTTCGTCGTAAGGCACACGCTCGGCATGGATGATGGTCTCGCCTGCGCCCGATGCGGGCAGCACCACGAACGAAAGCATGGGCAATAGCGACACAAGCACGCTCGAGGTGGTGGAGTCGCACGACAGGATGCCCCAGCACATCAGAGCGGAGAGCGTAATCGTGCAACCTGCTAGCACGATGACGGCGCGCGGTTTGAGGCGGGCGAACACGTCGAACCACGCCATGATGAGAACGATGGCAAAAAGCCCCGAAAGCGCAAGCCCCGCGAAACGCGTAATGGCTACGGACGAGGTTGCGGGAAACGTGCACAGCAGCGTACCGCCCGCCATGAGCAATGCGGAGAGCGCCACCGTGCCGGTGCGTCCTGCGATGGAGGGGAATTGCTTGGTGAAGACGAGGCTCGCCAGACAGGTGATAAGCCCCGGGAGCATTGAGGCGGGTGCGGCATGCACGGCCGGTGAGCCGATTCCAAAAACGGGCGCGATGAGCAAGATGACCGCCCACGCGCATACGCATGCATACCCAAGCGCGTAGCGAGCCTGGGCTGGTGCCATATCAACCGTGCGAAAACCTATCATGAATCCCTCCTCGGTGAATTATGGCACAAACCTCAGGTGTCGTTATCCGCGGGCGAGAAGGTTGAAAGGCTTTCTTCTAGGAAAAGGGCAAATTCGACCATAAGGGTTGATGCTTTTACCAGGCAAAATGCGCATATGCGCCCAAAACGCCCAATTTGGCGGGCAGTTAGTCACCCCATAAGAAGCCCTCAAATCTTATTCATCCCCAATTCGACCCTTACGGTTGGTGCGCGCGTGGGGCGGGCGGCGCACAATACGGGCATCGCCGCGGCGGAGGGAAGCCGCGGGATGCGTTGCGGATTACGGCACGAACATCGGCGGCACTCCCCTCCTTGCCGCCGTTTGATGTTTGCCGCGGACCGCTGCGCGAGACACCGCGAGCCATATGGTTCGCGCGATCCTGAAACCAAAAAGGGAACAGGGAGGATTAATCATGTCCGAAGAAACCAAGGGTCTTACTCGCCGCAATTTCCTGTCTGGCGCTGCCGTCGCCGGCGCGGCGCTTGCTGGCATGGCCGGCCTGAGCGCATGCTCGCCCACCACTGCGAGCAGCTCCGACGACGCCGCCGATGACGCTGCTGTCACCACCTCTGGCGCCACGGTTGGCTACGACGGCACCGGCACCATGCCGTGGCTGGGCGAGGCGCCCACCATCGACGAATCCGCCATCGAAGAGACCGTTGATGCCGACGTCGTAGTCGTGGGTCTGGGCTGCGCCGGCGTTCCTGCCGCTCGCGCCGCTGCAGAGGCGGGCGCCAAGGTCGTGTGCCTGGAGCCTTCTGCTCAGCTGAATAGCGCCGCATCCGACATGGCCATTTTCGGCGGCGAGACGCAGGCCAAGTGGGGCCGCGGCGACGGCTTCATGGATAAGAAGACCGTCGTGAACATGCATATGGAAGAGTGCAGCCACCACACCAGCTACAGCATCATCTCCAAGTACTACGACGAATCCGGTGCCGCGCTCGACTGGTTCGTGGCGGGCAGCCCCAGCCTCTACATGGTCAAGGACAGCAGCTACGAGGAGGTTCCTGAGGAGAACCAGGCCAACTACATGTTCCCCTACATGTATCCCGTGCCTGAGACCTATGACTACACCAAGGAAGACCTGCCTTGCTATCCCACTTCGGTCGGTTTCTCCAGCCTGGCAACCGTCATGCAGGACAACCTGCAGGTGGCTATCGACGCCGGTGCCGACGTGCGCTTCCACACCAAGGGCGTCAAGCTGATCACCGATGACTCTGGCGCTGTGACCGGCATCTATGCCCAGGCCACCGGTTCCGAGGGCTACATTCAGATCAATGCGCCCGCTGTTATCCTTGCGTGCGGCGACTATCTGGCCAACGAGGACATGATGAAGTTTTACGCCCCCGAGTGCGTTGAGAACGGCATCCAGATTCTCTCCATCGACTTTGACGACGAAGGCAACTACACCAACATCGGTGAAGGCTACAAGATGGGCGTGTGGGCAGGTGCCGCAATCGATCAGTGGCATGCCCCGATGATCCACCACATGGGCGGCGGTGCCGGCGCCGACGGCCGTGGCGTTATTGGTAACAACGGCTATTTGTGGCTGAACCTGCGCGGCGAACGCTTCATGAATGAGGACATTCCTGGTCAGCAGCTTGAGAACCAGGTGGAGCTGCAGCCCCAGCGCAAGGCCTACCAGTTCTTCGACTCCTCGTGGCCCGAGCAGCTGCAGTATTTCCCCGCGGCGCACGGCGTGGCTTGCTTCTATCAGGAAGAGGCTCTGCCCGAGTACACCGCTTCCGGCCTGCGCATTAACGTGCGCACTCCCGAGGACATCGACCTTGCCGTTGAGGAAGGCCGCTGCCTGAAGGCCGACACCATCGAGGAGCTGCTCTCCCAGATCGAGGGCATGGACGTGGAGACCGCCAAGGCTTCCATCGAGCGCTACAACGAGCTGTGCAAGGCTGGCGAGGACACCGATTTCTTCAAGAGCTCGCAGCGCCTGTTTGCCCTGGAGAACGGCCCGTTCTATGCGGCTGAGTGCGGATGCGCTCTGACGCTGGGCAACCTGGGCGGCCTTGAGTCTGACGCCGACTGCCACGTGTACAACACCAATCGCGAGCGCATCCCCGGTCTGTATGTGGCTGGCGGCATGCAGGGTGGCCGCTTCGCCGTGCAGTACCCCATCTCGCTGAAGGGCCTGTCCGCCGGCATGTGCATGGTGTACGGCAAGATCGCCGGCGAGAACGCTGCAGCTGGCAAGTAGTTCACTAGCTGGCGTGGCCTGCCTGTTGGCGCGGCCTGCTAGCAACCACAACCAACTCGCGGGCGCATCGGTCCCCATCCCCTCCCTTTACCGATGCGTCCATCTTCTGCTGATCCCCGCTCCGGCATGCCTCTCAAAGCGCCGGAGCGGGTCTTTTTGTGTGGGCTCCTTCACTGCGTGCCCCATTGACCCTCATGCGCGTGTCCCCCATTGACCCCTCATGCGCACTGTCTCCCCATGGACCCTCATGCGCGCCGCCCCCCTAGACCCTATGCGCGTGGACGCTTTCTCGCGCTTTACGCTGGCATGGCTCGGTGCCGGCCGGTATAAAAAACGCCTTATTGGCTAAGATTTTCGATGTTCGGTAGAAAAACAGCTCTATTTGCGTGGTGAATTCGGGCTCAAGGCGCCTTTCGAGAGCCCTTTTGCGCACCCTTTTGCTGGGATTCTTTCGCCGATAACCGCAAAGCCCCAGGTCAGAAGGTTTCTTCTTGCGCCATCTCGCCATGTGCGTCATCGATGCCCTCGCGGATGAGCTTGCCGCCCCCGCAAATAAGGCCGTTTTTATACTCGACCCCTTGGAAGTCAGCCAATAAGGTGATTTTTATACCTGATGCCCAAAATCTTAGCCAATAAGGCGTTTTTTATACCGAACGGTACCCACTCTCATAGACGGCATGAGGCGGCGTGCGATTAATGACGGATGACGCAGGGTGGCATGTGATTGATGGCGGTTGGTGCGAGCGCATGCGCCCAAGGATGGTTGATGCGATGCGTACGCGCCCAAGGATGGTTGATGCCGAAGAGCATACGCGGGTTGGCGGGGAATTCAGGGCATCACGCGCTCAATAGTGAAGGATCTGGGACGCCGCGGTTCGATGGCGGGCGATCTAGGGCGTCATGCGCCCAATGGGGGCAGGCTGCCGCTAAAAAAGCCGCGAATGGTATTGTTTCGGGCGTCTCGTGCTACGAATCGCGAGAATAGTACTCCCTGAAAGCCGGCTGGGAGACAGGAGGATAAAAGGTTCGAAAGCACCTATCGACGAATCCCCAGGTCAGAAGGTTATCGGAACTGAGTCAGATTAATCTGATTGCTGCATAGGGTGCAAGAGAGGCGAAATGAGTCTCACGGGGCTTACCAAAAGCATACTATTCTCGAAGTTTTTTAGCACGAACCCCGTCAAAAGATACTATTTGTGCAGTTTGTAGCAGCTATCGGATGAGTGGAGTCGCAGATGGGTCAACGTGTGCGGCACGATGCGCTGCATCCAGCGCACACCATGAGGACGAGTAGACGCAACACCTATGATGTGCGTTGGGCGCAGTGCGCATCGTGGGAGCCGATGCGATTTGTGATGCGTAGATATCTATGGGCGATTCGGGCAGATCACCACAGTACGATCTCGTAACCGACGCGCTTTTTGGTCGCTTCGAGCGGATTGCTGATTTCGATTTCGCAGCAGCGCTTCATCCCCAGTTTCTCGAAGGTTCGCTGCATGGGGATGTTGCCTTCGTGAGTATCAGCGCGCACGCTGCGGAATCCGCGAATGAGCGCGTCGTCAATGCATCGCTTCACCATGAGACTCGCCACGCCGCGGCGAACCGCCTGTGCGGATGTGGCCAGGCGATGAAGGGTGACGTACTCGATGCGCCTTCCCGTCGCGCGTGCCTCATCAGGGGAGTTGGGGGAATCGCAGAGCCATGCGCCCTGAGTGACGCACGAGTAATCTGCCTCTCCATCGGGGCAGAAGGCGACGGTTCCGACGATGGTTCCAGGGGCGATGCGCGGCAGGCCGTTTTGACGGTCGATGGCTTCATCTGCTTCGGTCGCTGCAACTACGCGCGTGTACCCCGCCTCTATGTCGGCGCGCAGGCGCTCCGGCGTGGGGCTCCCGTTCTGCCATTGATCGAGGCCGAACGCGGCAAGCGCCGCCCGCCCTTCGCTGGTAACGCGAATCACATCGTCGAGGTCGGCAAGCGTGGCGTGGCGGAATTCCATGGGTTTTCCTCCGTGGATTTTGCTGAGGCTATTATGGATGCATGATACAACAGTTTCGATAAACGAGGCCTCCTGCTTAAGGATCGCGTGGCGTGGGCGAATGCTGTTGTGGTAAACTCATACGGCTTACGGAGGAATGGCCGAGTGGTTGAAGGCACTTGTCTTGAAAACAAGCAGGGCGAAAGCTCTCGTGGGTTCAAATCCTACTTCCTCCGCCACAGGAAATCTTGCAGGTCCGGCGATGCCCGGGCCTGTTTTGCATTGTGGGCCAAAAGGATTTGAACCGCATAACCCTAATCACCGGATAGTTTTTTCGCCTAAAGTGCCACGTTACAATTGTGCGACCAGCGAAGTCTGCGTGCGGGGCGGAGCCTTATCCTCTTGGAAAGAGTGAAGTCCCATGAACATCGTTCTCGAAATTCTCAGTGCCCTGGCTGCGGTAGCCAGCATAGGCGAGTTCTTGCTCGGCCTATGGGGGAAATATAAAGCACAAAAGCAGATGAAGTCGGAAGAAACAAAAGAGCCTGGCGGCAACCAGGCTCTCTAATCGTCAGACCGGCTCCGCCCGCCACTAAACCCATACCGGGCTTCGCTGGTCAGCTGCATTATAGCATGCGTCTCTGCGGGTCATGCAAGGTGTCTGCGGGCGCAAACGAACTACTAATTTGCGGGTGCTGTCTCTTCGCTCTGGTTGCGCGCCTCCAGGTACTTCGACATGGTGTAATGCGCGATGTCGGAGCGGTTGACCACGCCAACCAGGTGCCCCTCGTCGGTGACGGGAATCTTCTTCAGGTGGTTCTCGCCCAGGATGCGGCACACCTCGCGCAGGTCGGTGTGCACGTCCACGGTGATCACGCCGCGCGCGCCGATGGAGCACACGTTGGATTCCATGACGCTCTGCGCCTTGTCATCGAACTCATCGTTGTCGGCATCGGTGGTGAGCTGGGTGAACAGCACCGGGTCGGTGAAGGTGGTCTTGCGCTTGGCCAGCACGCGCGCCACGTCGCCGTCGGAGATGAAGCCCACGGCGTGCCCCTCGGAATTCACGATGGGCGCGGCGCTGATGTGCTTGCTCACGAACAGCTCCACGGCGTCGCATACGGTCGCGGTGTCGGGCAGCGTGTACACGTCGCGCTGCATGATGCGCTCGAGCGTGCTGCGGTTGCGGCTGTCGGGATCCACCGCTGCCGCCTCGCCCGGCTTGTCCTTCACGCACACGATGGTGATGATCAGGCCAATCAGGCACAGCAGCGTGCCCACGAAGAACGCCGCGTTTACGCCCAGGATGCCGGCGTGCGTGCCGTCCATGCCGCTTTGCGCCGCCATGTTGGTGGCCATTGTGGACACCGAAACCAGAATGGCCGTGCCCAGCGAGCCCGCCACCTGGCGGAACGTGTTGCCCACCGAGGTGCCGTGGTTGATGAGCGAGTTATCCAGCGCATTCATGGCCCACGTGTTGATGGGCATGTTCACCAGCGACATGGAGAACATACGCACCGCGTACAGCACGGTCAGGTAGATTACGCCCGTGGCGTCGCCCAAGAACGCGAACGCCAGCGTGGAGGCGGTGAGCAGCGTCATGCCGATGAGACTCAGCACGCGCGGCCCGTGCTTGTCGAACAGGCGGCCGGCGATGGGGCCCATGGCGCCCATGATGACGGCGCCCGGCAGGATGACCAGGCCCGATACGGTTGCCGAGTAGCCCATGTAGGACTGCAGGTAGATAGGCATCAGGATGCCCGCCGCCAGCAGCGAGCCCTGCACCAGCATACCGATGATGGTGCCGATCAGGAACTTGCGGTTGGCCAGCACGCGCACCTGTAGCATGGGTTCGTCCATGCTCAGCTGGCGGCGGAAGAACAGCACCAGAATGACCACGCCCACAAGCGTAATGGCGATGTCGGCCACATTCACGCCGGTGGATCCGATAGTCGAAAGGCCATATAGCAGTCCGCCGAAGCCCAGCGTGGAAAGGATGACCGAGGGCTTGTCCAGCGTGGAGTCAGGCTTGAAGCCGCCCATAGCCTTGTCGATGAACACCACGCTGGCGATAACCACCAGCACCGAAAGGATGGCGATGGCGTAGAACAGCACGTGATAGCCGTAGGAGTCGATTACCACGCCGGCGACGCTGGGGCCGGCGGCCGGGGCGAACGCGATTACGATGCCGAAGATGCCCATGGCCGATCCGCGGCGCTCGGGCGGGAAGGTGAGCATCAGGGTGGTCATGACCAGCGGCATGCTGACGCCTGCGCCGGCGGCTTGCAAAAGGCGGCCCACAAGCAGGATGGGGAAGTTGGCCGCCCAGCCGGCAAGCGCGCTGCCCGCGGCGAACACCGCCATGGAGATGGCGAACAGCGTGCGCGTCTTATAGCGGTCGGTCAGATAGGCGGTCACAGGCACCATGATGGCGTTGACCAGGGTAAATCCGGTGGTTAGCCATTGCGCCATAGACGCGTCGACCCCGGTTTCCGCCATGATGGACGGCAGGGCGGGGGTCACGACGGTTTGGTTCAGGATGGCGACGAAGGTGCCGAACACCATGACTGCCAGCATCAGAAACTGCTTGCGAGTAAGTTTCACGTACTTATTCCTCCTTCGTATGGGTCAATCGTTCGACGAAGACGACCTTGGCGTAACGGCGTGGGCATTGCCCGCGCGGCGGTGCGGCCGCCGGGCCCGCTTTTGGCAGAAAAGCGTTCGGCAGATGCGCTTCGCTCGGTAAAAAACGCTCCCGACGGGCAGACCCGCGGAAGCGTTTGGAAGGCAACGGTATGGAAGAGCGGCAGAACGCCTCGTTTTGTTGCATATAAAGTGTACACCCGGTGTAAAAATCCACCAGGTGTGAGGAAGAACTATAATAAAGCCTCCATAAGCAACAAGGAGGATTCCCATGGAAGAGGCCGGTGCGAACGAGGGGCTTCGCAGCCGAAAAAAGGCACAGTCCAGGCGCGATATCGAGCGTGCCATGCTGGAGCTCGTACTCGATCGAGGGTATGAAGACGTTACCGTGGGCGATGTGTGCGAGCGTGCTTGCGTGTCAAAAAAGACGTTCTTCAACTACTTTCCCTCCAAAGACGCAGCTGTGCGCGGGCGGTTCGAACCCACTCCTTCCGACGGTGAGTTGGTGGAGGCGCTGGAATCCGATCTCAAGAAGAATTACATCGATGTGGTGGTGGAGGCCGCGCAGCCTGATCTTACTGCCGAGCTCCAGGAGGACCCGCAGGTCAAAGAGCTGCGCCAAAATGTGTTTGTGCAAAGCCCTCAGCTGTTGTTCCGCGGGCATAAAGACATAGCCGAGATGCAGGCCGCTATTGCCCGCGCGCTTCGGACGCACCTCACGCGCCACCCCGAATGCCGTCTCCTCCCTGACGAGCCTTTGTCGGTTGAGATATTGGCCGCCACATCTGCCGTCGCCTCTGTTATGCGCATTCGCCTCGTGGCATCCATTCGCGACGACCGCGTGCCCGACGTTTCTGAGGTGCGTGCCCTGCTTGAGCGCATTGTCGGAAGGGGGCTGTGATGCTGCCGGGAATCCCGCCGTCGGCTGATGAGGTGATTGAGGCCGACGAGCGCTTCATGCACCGTGCGCTTGAGTTGGCCCGCGAGGCCGGCGAGGCGGGCGAAGTGCCCATCGGCGCCGTGGTGGTGTGTCAGGGCGAGGCGATCGCCGAGGCGGGCAATCGTCGCGAGCGCGATAACGACCCTGCAGGTCACGCTGAGTTTTTGGCCATCTGTCAGGCGGCGCGCGAACTGGAGCGATGGCGCCTTCCCGACTGCACGGTGTACGTGACGCTCGAGCCGTGCATCATGTGCGCGGGCCTTATGCACCAGGCGCGCGTCGGGCGCTGCGTGTACGGCGCGGCCGACCCCAAGGCCGGCGCGCTGGGGTCGCTCTACGCGATTCATGACGATAGGCGCCTCAACCACCGCTTCGAGGTGAAAAGCGGCGTCTTGGCCGATGAATGTGCGACTGTGTTGCGCGAGTTCTTCGAGCGACGACGCTGACGGCACGGCACCCGCCGCCGGAAGCAGACGCAGGATTGTCGAAAAGATAGACAACAGGAACGAGGCCTTACGAAAAAGGAACCTCCCGGACCCCGGAAAAGAACCCTCCGGAAAACGCCAGAAAAGGAATCTCCCATGAGCCAGACCATTAAAGTAATCGCCCCCGCCAAGGTGAACCTGCATTTGGGCATCGGCGCTGCGCAGCCGGACGGCTATCACGCGGCGACCTCGGTGCTGCATGCGGTTTCGCTGCACGACACGCTGACCATGCGCTTCGAGGAAGCGGCGCCGGGCGCCGGCCTTGCGGTGCAGGTGCGCTGCCAGGGGGCGCCGGGTATCGAGGCGCCCGAGATTGCTTCCGAGGACAACATCGCGCACAAGGCGATTGTTGCGCTCGCGCAGGCGCTGGGGCGTACGGCGGATGAGTCGGTGACTGTGGATATCCTGAAGGCGATTCCCCATGCGGCGGGTTTGGGCGGCGGATCGTCCGACGCTGCCGCGGCGCTTGCGGGCGCCGCGCAGGCATGGGGCGTCGATGCCCTGTCTGACCAGGTGGTAAAGGTGGCGGCGGGCCTTGGGGCCGATGTGCCGTTCTTCCTCTACGGCGGCTGCGTGTGCATGACCGGTAGGGGAGACGTGTTCGACCACGAGCTCGCGCCCATGCGCAAGCCACTGGTGCTGGTGCGCCCCGACGCGGGCGTCTCCACCGCGGCGGCGTACAAGGCGTTCGACGAATGTGGCACGCCGGAGTCGACCGAAGAGACCCAGGCGGCCTGCGCGGTGCAGTCGGCAGAAGACTTGCCGCTGTTCAACAACTTAGCGGTCGCCTCCGAACAGGTGTTGCCGCAGCTTGCAAATGTGCGTGCGTGGCTGGAGGTGCAGCCGGGCGTTGAACACGACGCGGCGGGCAAGCCCGAGGTGCTGCTTTCCGGTAGCGGATCGGCAAGCTTCGCCGTGTGCGAGAGCATGGATGCAGCGTATGCCCTGGTGGCGGCCGCAAAGCTGCAGGGTTGGTGGGCGCGCAGCTGCTCGTTTGCCCCTATCGGCGCTCGCGTGCTGGACGCCCCCGCAAGCGCGCGCACCAACTTGGGCGCCGTGCATAAGAGCTGGTAGTCCCGGCGTTTTGCCGCTTATCTACCTATATAATGGAGCGGTTCTAATTGAGATAAGAGAAAGGTTCTCTCATGCCTATCTGGGCCATCGTTCTGATCGTCATCGTGGTCGTGTTGATTGTCGCGATCATCGGGCTTTACAACAACCTGGTCAAGCTGCGCAACATGGTGGACAACGCCTGGGCGCAGGTGGACGTGCAGTTGCAGCGCCGTTTGGATCTCATCCCCAATGTGGTGGAAACCGTGAAGGGCTACGCCGCGCACGAAAGCGGCACGCTCGAGGCTGTGACCGCCGCGCGTTCCGCCGTGGCCAACGCTGGCACGCCGGGCGACAAGATGGCGGCCGACAACATGCTGACCGGTGCGCTGAAAAGCCTGTTCGCCGTTGCCGAGGCCTATCCCGATCTCAAGGCCAACACCAATTTCCAGCAGCTCCAGACCGAGCTTTCCGCCACCGAGGACAAGATCAGCTACATGCGTCAGAGCTACAACGACACGGTGATGAAGTACAACACCGCCATCCAGACGTTCCCCGCGGTGCTCGTCGCCGGCATGATGGGCTTCAAGGAGCGCCAGAGCTTCGATGCCGTCGCCGGCGCCGAAGTCGCTCCCAAGGTGCAGTTCTAGCAGCTGCGCAACAACCGATCATTTGTATAAGGCCGCCTGATCGGGCGGCCTTTCTAGTACCCAATCTTTCGCAGGGCGGCGTCGTCCATGCCGAAGTGGTGGCCTATCTCGTGCACCACGGTCCTGCGAATCTCTTCCACGATGCGTTCGCGCGAGTTGAAGCAGCGCTCATGCGGGCCTTTGAAAATGGTCACGACGTCTGGCATTTCACCCTCGCCGTACCACTCGCCGCGTTGCGTGAGCGCCACGCCTTCGTAAAGCCCCAGGATTTCGCCGCCGGGACCCTCGCTTCCCGACGACATGCGTTGGCGGGCGTTGGGCTCGTTCTGAACCGTCACCATCACGTTGTCCAGCGCCTCGAGGAAGGCGTCGGGTATGGAATCGAGCGCATCTTCCACCGCCGCCTCGAATTCTTCGTCCGTCATCGTGTACATGGGGCCTCCCTGTCTCGTAATTTGCACCATTATGGCACGATGCGCGCGTATTGCTGGGGGCGCGATGGCAGTGTGGTGGTATTCTGAAAACGTTCCTTAACTTTAGGAAAATGTGTCTTTAGAAAAGAGGGTGAAGATGGAAGAGAAGACCCCTGGCGTTCCCGCTCCCGAACAGCCCGAGTCCCCCGTAACGCCGCCTGCTCCCGAAGCGCCTGCCGCTCCGGTTGAACCTGCTGCGCCGGTTGAGCCTGCAACGCCCGCCGCGCCCGCAGAACCTGTCGCTCCGGCATGCCCCGCTCAGCCCGCGACGCCGCCGCAACCGGTCGCACCTCCGCAGCCGACGGCTCCGGCTTCTGAGGCGCCTGCCGCTCCTGAGGTCCCTGTGGCGCCCTCCACTCCTGAGGCGTCTGCGGCCCCGCAAGCTCCTGCCGCACCTGTGGCTCCTGCTGCGCCGCAGCAACCGACTCAACCTCAGCAGCCCGCTCAGCCGGTGGGCGCGCCCGCGCAACCCGCCCAGCCCGCTGCACCGGCGCAGCCCCAGCAGGCTGCCGCTCCGGTTCAACCTACGGGCTTCGACCCCACGCAGCCGTTCGGTGGCAATCAGCCGCAACCTCAGCCCCAGCCGCAGCAGCCGTACGGTCAGCAACCTCAGCAGCCCGCGCAGCCGGCTCAGCCCATGGGCTATAACGGCCAAGGCGCTTATCCTCCGCCTCCGGTGGCGCCCGCATACGCCCAGAAGAGCAACGGAAAGGCAATCGGCGCGCTCATCTGCGGTATTCTCGCCATCCTGTTCTCGTGGCTGCCCCTGCTGGGCATCATCTTGGGTATCGTCGCCATCGTGCTTGCCTCCAAATCGGCCAAGCAGTTCGGCCGCGACGGCAAGGCCACGGGCGGCAAGGTGTGCGGCATCATCGGCATCGTGTTCGCCGTTTTCGGCTTCATTTTCTGGGGCATGGTCAGCTGCGCGGTGATCTCCTCGATGGACGATTACGCCGACACGGGCTATAGCGAGCTCGATGCGGTCATCGACTCCGGCGATTCCGGCTCCGTCTCCACTGATTTGACCGAGGCCGAGCAACAAGCAGAAGCCGCCGCCACCGCCGAGCTAGACAAACTCGTCAACCAGGACGAGGCTACGGTGCAGTATCTGGCATCCGAGCTGGACGAGGGATTCACCGAGGCCATGGACGTGAGCCATACCGATTTGGGCATCGACCCCGCAGATCTGGCGCGTTGGATGCTGACCGACCTCACCTACACCCCTGATGGCGTGTATGTGTATGAGGAAGACGGCGAGGGCACCATGTATGCCGACATCGAGATGCGCGACTCGTATGCGTTCATGATGAACTTCTACGACAAGGTGAACGCGCTCAATGGCTCCGAGGAAGTCAAGACGATGACCGAGGATGAGGCCAAGGCGCGCATCGGCGAACTCTACTATGAAGCGATGGACGAAACCACCGACATGACCACGTACTACGCCACCGTTGACCTGGTGAAAGAGGGCGACCAGTGGGTCGTCGACCAGGACAGCTGGGAGGAAGAACTGGATTACATGTTCGGGATCTATTAGGGGAAGAAGGGAACCATGAAAATCATCGAAGCGCAGGTGTACGACTTCAATAAGGAGAACGCCCCGTGCGACACGGCTAAACCGGGCGACATGCTGCTGTTCAAGACGCTGGACTGCTTCTCCAACCGCATCCCCGACGAGGACACTACCATGGCCGACCTGGATTACACCTACGGCTTCGCGAACCCTGCCGCCGGCCCCGTATACGTTGAGGGGGCCGAGCCGGGCGACGTGCTGGTGGTTGACGTCTACGACATCCAGGTGGCCGACGAAGGCACCATCGCCACTGATGACCACTGCGGCCCGCTGTTCGAAACCACGGGTTATCGCACCAAGAAGATCCAGATCAAGGACGGCGTAGCCGATTTCAATGGCGTGAAGTTCCCTATCAACCCGATGATCGGCGTCATTGGCACCGCGCCCGACGGCGAGCCCGTGATTGACGGCTTCGTGGGCAACCACGGTGGGAACATGGACAACAAGCACATCACCAAGGGCGCGCGCCTGTACTTCCCGGTGCGCGTGCCGGGCGCGTTACTGCAGATGGGCGACGTGCACGCCACGATGGGCGATGGCGAGCTGTGCGGAACCGGCATTGAGATTCCGGCCGAGATCCTCGTCAAGATTCAGCTGGTCAAGGGCTTCGAGCTCAACTGGCCCGTGCTGGAGACGCACGACAAGTGGTACGTGAACGCCTGCGCGCCCAAGTATGACGAGGCGCTGATGAACGCGGCAAAGGAGATGCAGCGTCTGATCATGCGCATCACCGGCTGGGATGCCGAGGAGACGTACATGTATATGTCCGTCCAGTCTGACGTGGAAATCAGCCAGGGCTGCGAGCCGTGCGAGGTGCAGCTGTCGCTGCGCATCGGCACGCCCAAGCTCTACGACCTGGAGCCCCTGATCCCGCAGCCGTAAGGCGTTTCCCGCAAGGTGCCGCAACGCTCAAAGGCGCGGAGGCTGACTCCGCGGCAGCAAGGGCGGTTCGGCTACAGACTGCAGAGTCGATTTACGAAAGAGGCCCGCTTTGTACTTCTCCGGAGGTGCAAAGCGGGCCTGAATTGTAAAAAGGGGTACAAAGTAGACTCGGAATGCAAATCGGAGGTGCAAAGCGGATCTAATTCGTAAGCGCACTGCAAAACAAGGCTGCTTTGTACCCCCCTATTTGCGGAAGGGGTCCCGCCAGCGCGCTGAGCCCATGGACGAGGGTCTTTACCTCGTATTCGTGGATATTCGCGGAAGGGGTTCTTTTTGCGCACTGCGGAAGGGACTTTTGTTGCGCACCATGCTCGCGATGGGGCTCATTTTGCATCTCCATCTGCAGAGGGGATCTGTGCCTCGCATCTTTTCCACCTCTCCTCTTTTCGTCTCAATTGCGCCGCCGGCTTAGCTCGGGTGACCGTTCACCGCGCATCTGTTTCCGATGCGCTAAAACATGTGCACAAGTTCTCCACATATGCTAAAGGCGATGCTAAACTGCTCTATCGCGTTAAAGCGATATGTCAAAACCAAGCGACGTGGGCATGCGATGCCAAAGGGGGAATACCGCGAAGCTGCAAGGTTTGATCATGGGTTTCTCGGAACAGCAAGAGCGGCACGCCATCTGGGAAAATGAGCAAACCGACGCAAGGGCAACATGCGTATGCCGCTGGCTTTTGGCAGGTAAGGAAAGCGAGTAGAAGGAAAAGGCAATGGCAGAAAAACTTTCGAGCGCCGAGAAGCTCGAGCAGCAGTTCGGCTATAAGCAAGAGCTGCGCCGCGGCATGGGCCTTTGGGACGTCGTTTTGTACGGCGTTCTGTTCATGGTCATCATCGCCCCGCACTCTATCTGGGGCCTTGTGCAGCAGCAGGGCCTGGGTATGTCCACGCTGGTCTACCTGGTAGGTTTCGTGGCCATCGGCTTTACGGCTCTGAGCTATGTGCGCATGAGTAAGAAGTTCCCCATCGCGGGATCGGTGTACTCCTATGTGCAGCGCGGTCTGAACCCGCATGCGGGCTTTATTTCGGGCTGGATGATTCTGTTGGACTACTGCATCGCTCCTGCTCTGCTGTACACCATGGTTGCCAACTGGGGCGTTATGCTGGTTCCCAATAGCCCCTGGTGGTTGTGGATCATCGTGTTCGTTGCATTCAATACCTTCGTCAACATTCGCGGCGTTTCCCTCACCCGCGGCATCGACTTCGTGATTTTCGCCATCGAGATCATCGCCGTTATTGCGTTTGTGGCTCTGGGCTGCAACTTCATCATGGGCGGCGGCGGCGCTGGCGAGTTCAACATGGACCCCATTTGGCAGCCTGACGTTGTCACCCCCACCTTCATTGCTGCGGGCATTTCCATCGCGGCGCTTAACTTCCTTGGCTTCGACGGCATTTCCACGTTGGCTGAGGAAACCCACGAGCCCGAGAAGAACATCGGCCGCGGCATCATGATCGCCCTGCTCATCATCATCGTGTGCTTCAGCGTTCAGACCTACATCGCTTCGCTGATTCAGCCCGACTGGATGAGCTGGGATGAAGAGCACGCCAACAACGCGTTCTTCTATGGCTGCCAGCTGATCGGCGGCAACCTGTTCATGAACATCATGCTGGTCATCAACATCGTGGCTGTGGGCATTGCCAACATCATGAACGCTCAGCTCGCCGCTTCTCGTCTGCTGTACTCCATGGGCCGCGATGGCGTTATCCCGCGCATCTTCGGCAAGGTACATCCCAAGTACAAGACCCCCTGGGTAGGTTCGATCTTTATTGGCATTGTGGCATTCATCCTGGTGGCGATTTTGGGAATGGCTGACCTCGCTACCCTGGTGAACTTCGGCGCCCTGTTCGGCTTCATCATGCTGAATTTCTCGGTGTTCTGGTATTTCTTCGTGAAGCAGAAGGAGCGTTCTTTTGGCGGCGTAGTGAAGTACCTGATCTGCCCCTGGATCGGCATCGCCATTCTGGTGTATGTATTCACCGGCTTCCAGGCGCTCACTTGGGCGATGGGCATCACTTGGTTCGTTATCGGCATGATCGTGGCGGCCGTGAAGTCCAAGGGCTTCAAGGAGGTTCCCGAGGCATTCAAGAACCTGGACGCGTAAGGGCGAAGGCTTTGTGGGCGCATGGTGCGCCGCAAGGCCAAGCGGCGGCTGCGCGTTTCGCTGCGCCGCAAGTCTGAGTGGCGTGCGTGTATCGCGCCAAGCCGCAAGACCGGATGTTTGGAAGGGGCCGCAGAATATGCGGCCCCTTCTTTTATATGAGATGAGGAGAGAAATATGGCAGAACCCCTGGTCGCGGCGGATGCGTCCTTTGACGAGATACGCGCGACGTTCGAGAAAGACCGCTATGCCACCACAACGCTTACGCCCACGATCGAAGATGCGCGTCCTGGCTACGCTCGCGTAAGCATGGAAATAGGGCCGGATCATCGCAACGGCATGGGCGCGCTTATGGGCGGCGTGTCGTTTACGCTGGCCGATTTCGCGTTTGCGATTGCGTCCAATGTAGGCCAAGCGCCCACGGTTACCGCTTCGAGCACGATTGATTTCATGAGCGCGCCCAAGGATGCTCGTCTGATTGCCGAGTGCGAGGTCGAAAAGAGCGGCCTTTCGCTGTGTTTCGCTGCCGTGCGCGTGATCGACGGTGCCGGCAATCCTGTTTCGCGCATCTCCGTGACGGGCTTTCGCAAAGGATAGGGGCAGGGATAAAGGTCGACTTGCTTGAGCGCTGGGTGTTTTCAGCCTTTTGCGAGGGCTCTGCCGAAAAAGAATGCCGTCATGCTGCAGTTTTCAGCGGGCGCCGCGAGTATGCACGTAATCAGTACTCGTCTGACCTGGCGTTATTGTTCTGCTACGACAGGGCTACTTGCCGCATTGCCAAAAAACTGCAGCACGACGGCATCCGCATTGCTTCTCGCCCGTTTGTGCCGTAATTTAACGGTGTCGTAGCTGACAATGGGACGCCCCTCCATCCCTCCCTTAATGTTCCGTTGCGCGAAGCCCGACCTGCGCGATACTGCGGGTCGGACTTCTTGCGTTAGATACCGGAAGATCATGGTGTCGAATGATCGTGCCATGCGGGATTGACCGCGAAATTATGACAAGGGGCTGTTGGACGAGAGCCAAGCTGTTCGTGCTAAAAGCGTGGCATTCTCGGCGGTCTTGAGCGCGTGAATGGAATGTGCGTTAAAACTTTCTTTTGCCATCTGGACGCTTTGGACTGGTGGGCGTACCATCTGCCGAGCTGTTTTGGACGAAGCCCGCCATAAGCGTCATACGCGCTCTGAGTCATGATCGTCATGCGCCATGCGCGGCGGGCGTTGGGAAAGGGATGTATGCCCCATGGCTGAGATACTGGAAGCCGTCATGTTGATTTGTTTTGGCCTTTCGTGGCCGATGAATGCCTGGAAGGCGTATCGCGCGCGTACGGCAGCGGGCACCAGCTGGCAGTTCATTTTGCTTATCACGATGGGGTACGTCGCGGGCATCGCCGCTAAGTTTTGCGCGGGAGCCATCAATTGGGTGCTTGCCGTGTACTTCCTCAATATGATTTTCCTTGGTTTCAATTGGGCGATTTATTTTCGCAATCGCACGCTGGACAAGACGAACGCTCTGCAGCGTGCCGCCCGCAAGGTCGCCAAGATGCATCAAAAACAAGAGGCGTAACGGAATCGGCGGCAGTGTCGATAACCGGCCTCCCTTCCGAATTGGCCGTGCGTATCCCGTATCTGGCATACCCTACTTTCGGGTATTTCTCACTGATTACATGCAAATCCCCTGATAAATCCCCTGTACCACGCGATGATTCCCCTCCGTCGCGCAGGTAGAGTGCACATCATCAAAGCCGGGCGGGCCAAGCCGTAGAGGGCGGGTTGGCGGGTGTGATGCGCAACACGCAACGCACATGCATCCGACGCGTGCCACGCAATGCAGCCACCGTCTGGCATCGACAATAGGAGGGAATTATGGAACTCACTCGTCGCGATTTGTTTAAGTTCGGCGGCGTCGCCGCTGCGGGCGCTGCGACTGCCGGCGTGCTGGCTGGCTGCTCGCCCAGCACCGCAAGCAGCTCTTCCGATGAGGCTGCGGCAACCACCGGCTCTTGGCGCGACCAGCCCGAGATGCCCACCGAGTTCGCCGAGACCGTTGACTGCGACCTGGTGGTTGTGGGCGCGGGCAACGGCGGCCTGGTTGCTGCCACCACCGCCGCTCAAAACGGCGCGAAGGTCGTCGTGCTGGAGAAGGCCGGCGCCATCGCCATGGCTCGCGAGGCCATCGGCGCGCTGAACTCCAACCTTGCGTCCGACCACAAAGAGGATGTGCCCACGCTCATCAACCACGCCGCTACGGTGAACGCCGGCGACATCAACGCCCCGCTCTACAAGACCTGGGCCGAGAAATCCGGCGAGATGATCGAGTGGATGAAGGAGACTTTGGAGCCCAAGGGCATGCTCTTCCCGTTCGAGTGGCATGCGCCCGACGATCCGCACGCCTACTACCCGGCCATGTGCTATAACCCCTGCCTCGATGAGTACAATCCCGATGGCCCCAACTACGGCGCCTACATGCACCTCGAGGTCATGTCCGACGTGTTCACCAACGATTTGGGCGGCGAGATTCGCTTCAACACCCCGGCTTAGCAGCTTATCCAGGACGAGTCCGGTCGCGTGACCGGCGTTGTCGCCGAGGGCGAGGACGGCTTCATCCAGATCAATGCCTCCAAGGGCGTTATCGTGTGCACCGGCGGCTATGGCGCCAACCTCGAGATGCTTGACGAGCTGGCCCCCGGCAACTCCACCTGGTGCGGCCTGACCAGCGCCACCGGCGAGACGGGCGACGGCATCCGCATGGCTTTGTGGGCCGGCGCCGAGCTTGAGGCGGGCGGCGGCTGCATGGTGTGGAACCGCGCCATCCTGCCCGACGGCTTCGAGTTCGACGGCTCCCGCACCGGCGGCGACATCTTCCTGCCCGGCAGCCAGCCGTTCCTGCATGTGAACATTCGCGGCGAGCGCTTCATGAACGAGGACCAGTGCTATCCCATGAGCTTCGCCGCCGGCGCCAACCAGCCCGGCCACTACAGCTGGATCGTGTGGGACGGTAATTACTGGGACGACATCAAGCAGTTCGACACCTGCGGATGCTCTCGTCTGTATCCTGCACCCAGCGGCACTGCCTTCAACGCCGACGTGTACGACTGCGAGGCGCTCACCAAGGAGCACCTGGATTCCTTCTGGCTGCAGCCCCGCCTGGAGAACGGCATGCTCAAGAAGGCCGACACTCTTGAGGGTCTGGCCGAGGCTATGGGCTTTGACGCCGAGACCACCGAGACCTTCCTGGCCACCGTCGAGCATTACAACGAGCTGTGCGCCAAGGGCGAGGACACCGATTTCGGCAAGCCGGCTTACCGTCTGTCCGACGTTGAGGCCGCTCCGTTCTACGCTGCCCGTATCGCCGGTGCTCTGCTGGTGACCATCCACGGCGTGATCACCGACACCAACAGCCAGCCGCTGCGCGCCGACGGCTCCGTAATCGAGGGCCTGTATGTGTGCGGCAACGACCAGGGCGGCTTCTATCCGCACAACTACCCGTCTAATTTCACGGGCATGAACGCCGGCCGTACCGCGACCTTCGCTCGCATCGCTGCCAAGCACGCGCTGGGCGTGGAGTAACGCATCTTCCTTACCAGGCAACTCAATGTCACCCTCCCAAGGAAAGGGCCCTGCGGGGCTCTTTCCTTTTGTATGACACTAGGCTGGGATGCAGGTTGCGCGAGAACTCCGGCTGCCAGTCCGTCGTCATCCCCGGAGGCGTCCTGTGCGCCCCGCGAGCGGGTCGTGCCCGGCCTCCTTGGCGGGCGGCAGGGGCATTTTCAGGGCAAAATAGGTTTGATATATGGTGCAATACATGATGCGTCCGAAATTTGGACAGAAAATCGAGAATCTTTGCGTATGCAGCTTTTATTTCGGCGTCGCCCGAGTCTCATGGATTGCGTTTTCTCAGGTCGCAATTTTTTGCAACCAAGATAGTGCCTTGTTTCGATACCCTTGGCACAAACATTCTCGATTTTTTGTCCCGTATTTTTGGGTGTCTAGTAGCACGTTTGCTATTAATGCATTAATTCGCATATTAAATATATAACATGCTTGTATATGAATATCAATATCCTGATGGATTAGGATGCACCTGATGTGGGGCGTCGGGTCCTTTGATGCTATTGCTGGTGCTTTTCCTTAGGCATCATGCTTCTCTGCTGGGCTGGGGCGATAGTCGGCTACGAGGTCGATGAGTTCTTGGCGGCTGTGAACGCCCAGTTTGGCGTAGATGTGTTTGGCATGGGTGGCTGCGGTCTCGCGCGAGATGACCAGCGCATCGCGCACGTACGGTACGGAGCGCCCGCGTGCGAGCAGCGCAAACACTTCTGACTCGCGACGCGTGAGCCCATATTCTTGGGCAATCGAAGCTATACGGTCATCCGTTGAGAGCGTAGACGGATCGGCGTCCATTGCACTTTCGTCTTCGGCGGTTTTGGCGGAGTTAGTGGGCTTAGGTGCTGCGGTCGTGCCACTTGCCTGAATATCCGCGGAATCGTTGGCGGTCGAAGCATCCTTGGCGACCAAATTGTCGGCGGGCGAGGCAAAGCTTCGTTTGTCGTCGATAACGAACATCGTTGCCACCACCAACGCCGCCATGGACGCGGCGGCAACCTGGTCGAGTGTAATCATACTGTCGGCAATTGCTTCGGCAAACGCTGCGGTGGCGAGCACTCCCAGAAAGTCGCCCAGGTGGACCGAAATCCAGCCCCAGCCATACGCCTGAACGGCGGTCATCTTGTTCTCCGAAGTGACGCGCGCAAAATACATCTGCGTGATCAGGCAGAACGCAAAGCGCGCCGCTACCGACATAGTAAATGCGAGATAACTGCCCAGCGTGTCTCCAAAAAGAATGATGGCGGCAAATCCCAGCACGAGTGCCGGGCACATCCAGCGATAAAAGAACGAAATAGAAATGCGCCTTGGCCCCACGACCGAAATGAACGCGATGGCAAGCGTAAATAGGGTGGACACAAGCAGCGCAATTTGAATGCCCAAGCTGTCGAAAGAGTTTCGTCCCTCCACGAGCGCTCCGGCAACGCAAACAAAAAGACACGCCACCATGATTCCCACAATGGTGCGCCCCATCGTGGCGGGAATGGCAAGGGCAGAAAACGGGGAAGCGTCTTCATGCGACGCGTTGTCCGGGGAAGCGTCGGTATGGGCGGTAGTGCTCTGGATTGCTTCGGCGCTGCTTGCGAAGTTATCGGTCGGCAGCACGGCGACGTGTGCCGCCTTGCCACCCGCGGCAGGTGCCGGCGCGCCATTGGCCTCGTCCTCTTTGCGTGCGATGAAAAGGCAAAGCCCCGACAGCAGGGGGAACGATGCGACAACCGCCACGACAACCCAGCCGCTCATGGCAGAAACGCCCAGCGTAATGAGCGCGCCCAGCACGGCGGAAACGGGACCGAAGAGCTCCACGTCTTCCTGCGGAATGCGTGCGTAATGCTCGCCCCACGACACCCACATGACGCCGCTGCCGATGCCGGTCAAAAGGGACGCCGCGGCAAACAAAACGGTCGTCAACGCGACGTCGCCCGCCGAAACAAGCAGCAGAGGTGTGCCGACGGAGGCGATGACTGCCATTGCGAGTTCGATGCGCGGGTGCGCCGATGGAGGGCCAAGCCTGCGCTCCGCGGCAATCACGGCAGCCAGCGTGGCGATGGACACGAAAACGGGAAACGCATCAAAGAACAGGGCCAAGGTCCCGGGCACTGCGTCTGCCGCAATGAGCGCATCGCCCGACGGCACGCCGAAAAGCTGCAGGTAGAACACGCAAAACACCCAGGCGAGCAAGAACGCCCAGCCTAGGCGATAGGGCGCCTTCGCCGCATCGAGCAGCGTGGGTCCTGCCGAAAAATCGCGTAAATCAGCCTGATTCGCAGTGGTAAATTGCATGGCTCCCTTTCCCTGAATATTGGGAGAATTGTACTACGTTCCTGCGTTGCACACGAGGCAAGATGGCGGCGGCGAATGCTGCGCCGTGCAACCATGGGACGGCAATATCATGGGGCGGCGCGCTTCCTGATCGGGCGGTCGTGTGTGCGCCGCATGTCGATTGGCAAGAGAAAGCCTCCCATCTCTCGGACTTTTTCTTATCCAAGAAATGGGAGGCAGTTCATACGTTCTTTGGGGTTCGGCCAATCTACCTTGTAACGCGGAATCTCGCGTAGGGTCTAATGCGGGACTCCATGCGGGGCCGGCGCGAATTATCCCTTGAGTTTCTGCTGATACTCGCGCATAAGCTCGGCGAACGCGGACAGCGAATTCACGATGGTCTCGTGGCTCACGCAGTAGCCGATGCGCACCCATCCGCCCACGCCGAAGCTGTCGGAAGGCACCAGCAACAGCTCATGCGCCTTCGCGGCCTCGGAAAACGCCTGCGCATCGGGCTCCAGCGCGCGCACCCACAAGTAGAACGCGCCCTGCGGCGTCACGCATTCATAGCCCAGCTCGGTAAGGCCCTCGTACAGTGCCTCGCGGTTGGCACGGTATGCTTCCACGTCACATGGCGCGTCTACGCAGCGCTCGATTACGCTCTGGAACAGCGCCGGCGCGCATACGAACCCCAGCGCGCGGCCGGCACCGCACACGGCGGCGTACACCTTGCGTGCGTCCTTCATCGCGGGCGGCACCAGGATGTACCCGATGCGCTCACCCGGCAGGCTAAGCGACTTGGAGTACGAGTAGCACACGAACGTGTTCTCGTAGAGCGACGGCACCCACGGCACGCCGGGGCCGCCGTACACAATCTCACGATACGGCTCGTCGGCGATCAGATAGATGGTGGTTCCCAGCTCGTCTTGCTTGCGGCGCAGCGCGCTGGCGAGCTCGGTCAGGTCGCACGCGGGGTACACCGCGCCGGTGGGGTTGTTGGGCGAGTTCACGATCACGCCCTTGGTGCGCGGCGTGATGGCGCCCTCGATGGCCTCGATGTTCAGCTGGAAATCGTCCAGGCGGGCAAGCACCTCCACGCAGGTGCAGCCGGCGGACTCGATCCACACCTTGTATTCGGGGAAGTACGGCGCCACCACGATGAACTCGTCGCCGGGGTTGGCCACCGCGTTGATGGTGATGGAAAGCGATGCCGCCGCTCCCACGGTCATATACAGGTCGTCCGCTGAGTAGGTGGTGTCAAAGCGGCGGTTGAGCGACTCGGCGATAGCGGTGCGCACGCCCGCGGACCCCTGGGCGGGCGTGTAGGCGTGCACCTGCTCGGGCGGCAGCTTCATCAGGTCGATGATGGCGTCGTGCACCGCGGCGGGTGCGGGGATGCTGGGATTGCCCAGGCTGAAGTCGAACACGTTCTCGTCGCCGATCTCAGCCTTGCGCGCCATGCCGTAGGCGAACAGCTCGCGGATGGCGGAAGGCTCGCTTCCTAGTTCATACATGCGCTGGTTGATCATGGCATCCTCGTTTCACTTGGGGCAGCGCGGCGGCGTTTTGGCGAAGGGGCGCTCATGAACGCTGCCGAGTTGGCGGAAACTGCTCGGGCGCTTTGGCATGCGCGGGCGAAAACAGTTCATACTGCAAGTCTAACGCGTGCGACGTTGTTCTATGGCGAATTTTGCAATGATTTCGACGGCGTGTGTTAAAAAAAGAAAAAATAGGGGATGATGGGCGCGGAATGTTGTGCGTTCGCCTTGCGGTTTGCCGCTCGCTCCGAGGAGGCAGAGCCGGAAGGTGCGCGCTGAGAGGGCCAAAACGAACCGTGCGCGAGTGCTTTCGGGCAAGTGCCTCGGAGGCATTTGGGCGATAGCGGCTCGGGAAGTGGCCCGAGAATAGGAGATTGTATGCTTGATGCATTTCTGGGTGCCGCCGCTGGCACCGGGTTTACGTTCTTGTGCACCACGGTGGGTGCCGCCGCGGTGTTTTTGATTCGCGGCAAAAAGGGCGGTATCGCGCAGACGCTGTTTTTGGGATTCGCCGCAGGCGTCATGATAGCCGCGAGCGTATGGAGCCTGCTCATTCCCGCCATCGAGCGCGCGGAGGAGATGGGCCAGATAGGATGGATTCCTGCGGCGGGCGGCTTCGTGCTGGGCGCAGCGTTCCTGTTCGTGCTGCACGCGCTTCTGCCGCACCTGAACATCGGCAAGAGCCACGCCGAGGGCCTGCCGTCGCGGTGGGGCCGCTCGACTCTCCTGTTCACGGCGGTCACGCTGCACAACATCCCCGAAGGCATGAGCGTGGGTCTGCTGTTTGGCATGGCCGCTCAGCAGGGCGGCGACCCGGTGCTTCTGGGCATGGCCACGGCGCTCGCGCTGGGTATTGGCATTCAGAACATCCCCGAAGGCGCGGCGGTCTCGCTGCCGCTTGCGCAGGAGGGCATGAGCCGCGCGAAGGCGTTCGCCATGGGCAGCCTGTCGGGTCTGGCTGAGCCGGTGTTTGGGTGCCTGGTGGTGCTGGGCATCGGGTTCATCACGCCGTATATGCCGTGGATGCTGGCGTTTTCCGCCGGAGCCATGATGTTCGTGGTGGTCGAGGAGCTCATCCCCGAGGCGCACCTGGGTGACCACAGCAACTGGGGCACCGCCGGCGTGATGGCGGGCTTCCTCCTAATGATGATCCTGGATGTGGCGCTGGGATAGTCGCTCTAGGTCGAGCCTTTGCCCGGTTTAGCTCAAACGCGTCTGAATCAGGTGGCGAATTGCCTCGATTGCGTGTCCGCGGAACATTGCGCGTGGTCCGGCGTAGGCCATCGCCTTGCGCTGGAACGCCTGCTCAGCTGGTGCATAGCAGTGGTTGGAGCAGGTTTTGCAGCTAGGGCGCGGCTCGCGACGGCAGAGCGCGCGTCGCACCTCGCCGTAGCGGGTATGAGCGGCGCATTCGGGGCATAGGCGGGGAATCTTGTGCGCGGGGTACACGCCGGCGCGAACAGCCTCGCTTTCATAAGGGGTGCGCAGAGAGTCATCATGGTGGTCGGCGCAATAGATTTCGGTCATGCCTGCCAGCGTGACAATATCGCGGGCGACTTCTTTGTCCTCGAAGCGTGCCATAATACGTTCGCGGCTGCGCTCGTATGCGCGCGCGGTCAGTTCATCGGTCTTGCGGGCAATTTCGGCGTCGGAGGCAGGGCGGGACGTGTCGTTGCCCTGCGACATTTCATTCTTCTGCGATGCCTCATCGTTCAATGCCACTGCGCCATCCGTTGCATCGTTCGAAGGAATGCCGTCGTTTGGCAGCGCGTCTTTTTCGTCCTGAAGCATGCTAGTCATCGTCTCCGCCGTTTCCTTCGTCGCTCGGCTGGGCAAAGGCGCCCCCAAGGATGCTCAGCTCGAAACACTTTTCTACGTAAATCTTATTGGCGGCGCAGGTGGCGGCCGAGATGGCCATGCGTCGTTCGGGCGTGAGGTTGGCGGCGTCGGCCACCTTGAGCGCGAACGCGAACCCTTCGCTGCGCTCGAGCGCCCAGCTTCCCAGGCTGTCGGATTTCACGGTGCCGCAGAACAGCACGCGCAGGCTTTCCTCGATGGTGGTGCAAAAGAAGTCGTAGGCGCGGTTGGCGTCGTGCGTGGCGGCCTGCGCTTCCAGAAGCCGCTTGATGTCGCTGATGGAAAACGTGCGCTTGAGCAGGCAAATCGCAATCAAGTAGGCGATGTGGTCGCGCGTGTAGCGCTTGCGCTGCGGCGTGGGAATCACGTGCTGCTTAACGTAGTTGTTCACCATGGAGGACGTGAGCAGCTTCTCGTCGGCCGAGACCAACGGACGCAGGTGCTCTTCAACGTAGGTGAGGAGCTGGTCCATGTAGAGATCGATCGGCGGAAGCTCGGCGTAGCGCGGCAGGTGCAGCGTGCGGATGAGCTCCACGAATTCGTGCTCTCCCATGGGAGGAATCTGTTCATGTTTCTTAGGCATGGCTCGTAGCCTACCAGGTGCGGGGCGCTTCGTGCTATGGGCGAATCGGCTTGCGGCGGGGCGTTCAACTAAACTCCACATTGGTTGACACGGTTACAACGATTACTTAATCTGGTTTTCAATACCAGATTGATTCCTGCGCAGGTTCGCTAGGCACGGGTGGCTCTCGTGGGCATACGAGGCGCAGGCGAAGACGGCTGCAGGCGTATGCGGCACGAAGGAGGCGCCGATTATGGTTCCCGATATCCGAGAGGTAGTGCGAGGCGTGCTCGAGCGCGATTCGTCGCAGGAGGCTGCAGGCCAGAAGATCGCCGTGGTCACCGATTCGTGTGCCGACGTTCCCGCCGATACAGCGCTTAAGCTGGGCATTCGCGTGGTGCCGCTGCACATCAACTATCTCAACGAGTCGTTCCGCGACCGCGTGGACATCCAGCCCAACGAGGTCTACGCGCGCTTCTCGGAGGAAATCCCCAAGACGTCGCTTCCTTCGCCCGCCGAGGTGTCTGCGCTGTTCGACCAGCTTGCAAGCGAGGGCTACACGCATGTGGCGGTCATCAGCATTTCCTCGGGGCTTTCGGGCACGTTCGACATGATGCGCAGCGTTGCCGCGGGCTGCGGCTCCATGCATATCGAGGTTGTGGACACGCGCAGCATCGCGTTGGGCGCGGGGTTCGTCGCCATCGCAACGGCGCAGGCGGTGTGCGCGGGCGAACCTTTCGATAAGGTGATGAAAATCGCACACGAGGCGGCGGCCAAGACGCGGGTGTTTTTCTGCGTGGGCACGCTGGATTACCTGTATGCGGGCGGGCGCATCGGCAAGGTGACGCATTCGCTGGGCACGGCGTTCGACATTCGCCCCGTTATCACATGTGACGAAGAAGGCACGTATGTGACCTGCGCAAAGGCGCATGGACGCAAAGCGTCGCTCAAGAAGACGATTGCCATGGCCCAAAAAGCATTGGGCAATTCGCAGGCGTATCGCGTAGCCATCGTGCACGGCGACGCTGAGGCGGAGGCGCGCGCCATCTACGATCGTGCGGCGGAGCTGTTCCCCCATGCGCGCGAGGTGTATTTCGAGCAAATCAGCCCCGCGCTGGTGGTACACACCGGCCCGGGCCTCATCGGCATCGGCGTGCAGCGCATGGATTAGGGCGGCAGAGGCCTTTTTCTTCCTTCTGTGTCGCCCTGCTCGCGCAAAACCCCCTGAAAATCAGGGTTATACGCGAGCGAGCAAAGTACGTGAATAACAGCAAACCTGTGACCTGGTGTTTTGTAATAGCAAAACTGAGACTGCCTGGCAGAAGGAGGCAAAACCCTGATATTCAGGGGGCTTGGCCCTTTTATGCATCTATCGCATCCCATTTGAGTGCATAAAGAGCCCCGCCTGCCAAGGGAGGGGGTGCAGGCGGGGCGAGTGGTTGTGCTTCGGTTTGAATGAGGCGGCGCTAAGTCGATTACTTGTCTTGGTGAACGGCGGCTACTTTACGCGCCAAGCGCTGCGTCGGCGGCGAATTGTCCGGCGCGGCGGCCGCCCGTGCAGGCACGCCCGTGGCTTACGCCGGAAATCGTAATAGGGTAGTCATCGAAGAAGAAGCTGCCCGAGCAGTTGCCCGCAGCCCACAAACCAGGAATCGGGTGGGCGTTAGCGTCAATAACCTGCTGGTTCTCGTTGATCTGCAGACCACCCAGGGTAACGAGCAGCGTAGTACCTGCGTGCACCGCATAGAACGGGGGCTCGGTGATTGAGCTCAGACACTGTTTGCGCTTGCCAAAGTCAGTGTCTTCCCCGGCGGCACACAGCTCGTTGTAGTGCTCGATGGTCTTCTTAGCGGTTTCGACATCGATGCCTTCCATCTTGCCCAGTAACTCGTCAATAGTGTCTGCCGACATGATGCTGCCGTCTTCGATGAACTGCTTAATTTGCTCGGGGTCGTGCAACGGCGAACGGAAGTCCTTGCACACGATCATGCCCATGGCGGGACCGTCGGTTTCCCACTTGGCATCCCAAATGACCCATTTCATGTGGCGCGGCTGCGCATTGTGGGCGCGGCACACGTAAGCATAAGGCATGTCTTCGTTGCAGAAGCGTTCGCCCAGGTCATTGAGGTAGAGCCAGGGCTGGCGCGTCAGCGGGATGGACGGCATGTGCTCGAGACCCTCAACACCTTCGTCAAAATACATCGGGCAATGGGGTGCGGGGTCGATGGCGGCGCCTGCCCACGCACCCATGCGAATGCCGTCGCCGGTGTTATGTGCGGGGGTGGTGATGTTGTGAATGTCTTCGGCGTGGTTGGGAATGAAGGCGTCCATCATCTCTTCGTCAGCGCCGTAGCCGCCTGTGGCGAGAACGACCGATTTCGCATCAACCTGGATGGTTCCCTCTTCACCTTCATACACTACGCCCGTCACGGTGCCGTCTTCGGCTTGCACGAGTTGGAGCGCTTCGGAGTTGAAGCGCACGTCAACGCCGAGCTCTTCAGCGTATGCGGTGAATGCCTTCGCCCATCCAATGGCGTAGGGAGGCTCATAGCCGGCTTCGCCGCCCTCGGCGATGAGCTCGTCAGTGGGAACAATCTGGAACGCATCGGTTGCGAAATGCTCGTACCAAGCGTCGGGAATAACTTGCATCTCAATAGGCATGGGGGCAACCTGAATGCCATGAGAAGAAAGCATGTCGGCAGCCCAATCGAGCGCTTCGGCGGAATTATCGAGCCACGCTTTAACCACGCGGTAGTCGCCGCGATGGCTTCCCCAGCGAAGCACCTCTTGCAGTACGTCATTCTTGCGGTCGCGAAGATCGATGCCGGCCTCAAGCTGAATTTTGCCGCCTACGGCACCATAGTCGATTCCGCGGAACTGGGCGGCACCCGTCTTTTCGATAAGCACAACCTTGGCACCCTTTTCAGCGGCCGAGCATGCGGCGGAAAAGCCCGACATGCCACCGCCAATGACCACAACGTCGGTACTTTCGGTGGAAGAGATATCTGCTACAGGTTCGGGTTTGGTCTCCCAGGTATGTGCGTTATTCTCCTCAGATGAAGAGTTTGAGCTTACCTGGGTGGGTGCGCATCCGGCAAGGGCGCTGCTGGCAAAGATGGCGGCTCCTGCTGCACCGGCGGCTCCGAGGAAGTTGCGTCGCGTGAGTTCCATGATTCTCCCTTTCTTCCTTGCGTTGCATCGATGTCCTGCGCTTAGTAATTTCCGTTCTGGCGTTCGTTTTGGATACGTTGCGTGCCATGTCGCAAGCGCATGCCGCATCAACCAAAACTTCGTGAGCGCTTCGCATCGGGTGACCTCAGATTGCCGTCTGCTCTGTCTATGCACAATCGGTATAATGCATGTATTGTGGGGATATGGGGTATCGGTAAAAACGCACGATGCCTTCTGACGAGGGGAAACATTCTTTATGGCAATAAATCTTATGCCTCCGGTGCGACTTAAGAAGATGCTTCGGGGCGTGCACATTTATGCGCCGCTCGGGGTCGCTTTACTTTCTGCGTGGTTATTGTTGCTTGCCATATCGCCTGTATTTTCCCGTACGCCAACGCTTGCGGGGGAATATCTCTCATGGCGACTCCTTGTGTGTGTCGGCGTCGCGTGCATGTTTGCGGCGATTGCGTTTGTGCCTCGGGTTGGGCAGTGGGTTTTGAGCGCCCGCTCGCATTCCTTTGCCATGGCGGTTTGCTGCGGGGTATGCGGTTTATTCGGCGTGCTTATTTCCGAATATGCCCATGCTTTGATGTTTGATGTTGTTTCGGCAATCATGACGGCAGTGGCGCTTGTTTTATTGTGCTGTATATGGGCATGCCGCGTCTCGGCCGTGTTGCTTCGTGAGCGCGTATTCATTTTGGCCGGAGGCGTGATGGCTGGTTGTGTGATATATGGGGCCATCGCTATCATCCCTCAACCTTTTGCGCTTTTCGTGGGCGGATGCCTTCCTGCACTATCCGCAGCGTTCGCTTTTGCTGCTGATGGCGAAGATGCGGTGCGTGAGTCTCCGGTTCAAGAGAAGGTGTCGACTTTTCCGTTCGAGGCGGAGCTTGCTTCTTCGGCGATCTTGTTCGGCGTGCTTTTTGTGCTGTGCGGGCACGCTCTTCCCGAGCAAGAAGCCCAGTGGGTTTCCGCTGCTGCGCCCGGCATGATTCATGTGGCGGCACTTTTTGTTCTGGAGGCCATCATCACGCTGGTGATGATGTTTGGGTCGGGAAGGACGAATCCTCTCATTGCGGTTCGCCCCTCGGCTATCGTGGTAGCAGTGTCACTGTTGCTCTTGCCTTTTGCAAGCGAGATATGGCGTATGGGCTGTCTGGCGCTTGCGTTCGCTGGCTTTGGAAGCTTCATGGTGTATTTCGTGATAGTCATGGGTAATATTTCGCAGGAGCGCGGAGCCAATGCCTCTCAGGTGTGTGCATGGGGCATGCTGCTTGTTGTCACGGGGGCGCTCATTGGGGAGGCCCTGTCGGCAGCGCTTCTAGCCATCCGGCCGATAATGCCGATAGATTATGTCAGCGCGCTGAGCATCTGCGGCCTGTTTGTTGTGGTGGTTATGCAGTGGGGTATGGCCAAACGCTACGATTTGGCGCATGAGACACGCGAAATGGGCGGACATTATTTTTTGGACGAACGTCCCGCTGAGGCTTTGAAATTCCAAGAGATTGCCCGTCATTTCTCGCTTTCTCCGCGTGAGACTGAGGTGCTAGTAATGCTGGCAAAGGGGCGCAGTATTCCTTATATATGTGAAGCTCTGTGCATTTCCAAAAGTACGGCGCAAACTCATGTGCGCCATATATATGACAAGATGGAAGTGTCGGAAGGCCGCCAAGGACTCATTGACGCCATTGAGCAATTTGGAGCCCAATAAGTTCTCATCATGACGAAACCATGTCGTTTTGCTTATTGATACTCATTCTCAATAAGAAAGAGCACGATGCGTCGTACAATGGGGCCACGCAAACGATTCCGCTTTAACACAGGAGGAGAATCACCATGGATCAGAAAGTCTACGAGCTTATCAACGCCCAGATCAACGCCGAGCTGTACAGCGCCTACCTGTACCTGTCCTTCGCCGATTACTACGAGGAGGAGGGCCTGGAGGGCTACGCCAACTTCTACGAGATTCAGGCCGCCGAGGAGCGCGACCATGCGCTGATCTTCCGCAATTACCTGCATGACAACGGTGTGAAGGTGAAGCTTTCCGCCATCGCGCAGCCCGACAAGACCTTCTCCAACTTCCTGGAGCCGCTTGAGGCCGGCCTGGAGCATGAGAAGTACGTGACCTCGCTGATCAACGACATCTACTCCGCCGCCGCCGAGGCCAAGGATTACCGCACCATGAAGTTCCTGGATTGGTTCATCGAGGAGCAGATGGAGGAGGAAGACACCGCTGACACCATGATCACCAAGATGAAGCTGTTCGGCTCCGACGCCAAGGCGCTCTACGACTTGGACCAGGAGTATGCCGCCCGCGTGTACACCACGCCCAGCCCGCTGGCCACCGCCGAATAACATCACATTCGCCGGCAATCGCCAAACGGCATTACGTCTTTTGGCTGCCGCCCAGTAAAGAGCATCGCTTCCGCCCGCGCCTTCGTTGTGCGGGCGGTTTTGTTTTGCGCGAGAAAAGGCCGCCGGCTGCGAATCGCCTCCTGTTTCTTGCCAGGAGGTTTTATCAGGAGGCTCCATGCGCCCAATGCCCAAGGCTGGAAACAGGAGATTCTATATGCCCAAATGCCTGAGGGTGAGGTGCGACGGTGCCATGCGCGACGGCTCTTTTGCGTTCCCTCGCGTTTTCCAGCTTGGAAACAAAATGGAGGGATTGCCTATCGGCAACCTCGCACAATTGGGTCAGGTGGTACCATTGCGTGATTCGAGGGAAACAAACGCGCATGTTTGAGAAGGATACGCATGGTGGAAGCCGAAGAAACTGCTTTGAATGAGGCCCTTTCGGCCGATATGGTATACGCGCAGGCGCGCGAGATCGGTTTGCGCACGTCGCAAGGATGCCCTTACGCCGGCATGACGTGCACGGTGCGCAAGGGCGAGCTTACGGCGTTGCGCGGCCGCGATGGCAGCGGCAAGACGGCGTTGCTTCTCACGCTGGCGGCTCGCATGGCGCACAATCAGGGCGAACTCACCATTCTGGGCGAACGCATGCCTAAAGGCGCGCGCCGCGTGCAACGCCGCATCGGCCTGGGGCTTGTGGCGGGCGTGAACGATTTGCGCGAAAATCTGACCGTCGCGGCAACCGTTGCGGCGGAGCTTTCGCTGTTCGGCAAGCCTTCCAAGCAAGACGACGTGGAAGCGTATCTGCGCGAGTGGGGCATCGAAGATTTGTCTCGCATGAGCGTGGGCGACCTTCCGCGTGAACGGCTGGTGTTGCTGGGCATCGCTTTGGGCATGGCGGGCGACCCCGAGGCCTTGGCGGTGGACGATGTGGAAACCGGCCTGACCGCGCGGCAGTCCGCGCGCCTGATGGAGCGCTTGTCGCGCATCGCCCATGAACGCGGCATCGCCGTCATGGCCGCATGCGCCGATCGCGATCTGGCGCAGGCCGCCGATTGCATATACGAGTTGAGCTAGTAAGAACAAATTCGTCCGAGCCGATTCGCTTTGCGCGGACGAGTGGGGCGAGCGGGTCGCGTTGGGCGGCCTCACCTAGTGAAATAAATGTTCCCAGGGCATTTCGCATTACGGAGGAAGAGCATGGCATTCGGAGGATTTCGCTTCGCCGGCTTAGAATTGAAGAACATCGCAGGGAGCGGGGGCATGAAAGCCCTGCTTGTCGCGCTTCTCGTGATACCGTGCTTGTGCGCTGCGTTCTATCTTGGCTCGCTCGCCGACCCGTACAAGTCGCTTGAGGCCGTGCCGGTCGCCATCGTCAATGAGGACGAGGGCGCCACCATCAACGGCGAAGAGCGCAACGTGGGCGAGGAGGTGTGCGACGATGTGGCGGCGCGCACCGACGGTCTGAAGTGGAGTTTCGTGAGCGCCGACGAAGCGCAGGCGGGCATGGAGTCGGGCGCGTACTACATGGTGTGCACCATTCCGTCCGATTTCTCCGAGAAGATCGCATCGGCCGACACCGGCGAGCCCAAGGCGGCTGACCTGGGCATCGAATACAACGAATCCAAGAACGCCGCTGCCAGCCAAATGGGCCGCAGCGTGTGGCAGTCCATTCAGACCCAGGTGACCAATTCCGTGACGCGCCAATATTGGAACACCATGCTCACGCGTTCGAGCGACGCGGGCGAGAGCATGGAGGAGTCGTCCGCCGGCGCCGAGCAGCTTGCCCAAGGCATGGAAACCGTGATGGAGGGCAATTCTGCCATTACTGAGGGGATTTCAAGCATGGGTCAGGGTGCCGCCGCGCTGCAAAGCGGCTTGAGCACGCTGGCGTCGGGCGGCGATGCGATTGCCCAGGGCGCCGCCGCTCTTGGGTCCACCGGTTCGGTGCTCGACGCGGGTGCGCAGGGCATGGCGACGGGTTTGTCCGCTCTGGCCAGCCAAACGTCCGCATTGGGCGAGCAGACCGGGCAGCTTGCCTCGGGCGCTCAGGCGGTTGATGAGGGACTAAAGGCGACGGTCGACTCCATTGGGTCTTCCGACCAGGCGCTCGATATGGAAAATCCCACGCTTGCGGCATCGTCGCAAACGGTCACGTCGCTTTCCCAGGCGACAGGCGCGGGGCTTGAGAGCCTTGACGGGAGTCTTGCGTCTATCGAAGGCAACGCCGCGGCCGCCCTCGACGAGGGCCTTTCTTCCGCCAAGCAGGCGCTTGACGGTGTTGCCGCCGACTTGCGAGCAGTGGCCGATCAGGCAGCCGCCGCCGAGGACGACCAGGCTGTGGCGGGCCAGGTGGCGGAAGTGTCTGACGCCGCGAACGCCGCTGCAGGCAATGTGACCGATGCGCAAGGTGCGGTTAGCACGGCTCAGCAGTATGAGGTCGATGCCCAGGCAAATATCGCCGATGCGCAGGCTACGCTCAATGCGCTTTTGCAAAGTGGAACGCTGAGCGAAGCGGATGCTACTACGGTTTCCGCCGCAATCGACTCGCTTAACGATGCATCTGGCGATCTCGGCAACGCAAGCGCATCGCTCGCTACGGCAGCCGATAATCTTACTTCCGCATCCGCAAATGCCAGTGCTGCATCAACGGCGGCAAGTGCCATTTCCGGCATGACCTCCTCCGGCATTGCAACGCAGATAGATGCGGCGGCGCAGGCGGTAGAAAGCGTCTCGTCGAACACGATTGGAACCTCGTCCGACGCCCCGCTTCTCGATGCGAGTTCGTCCGGCACCAAAACGCTTTATGCCGCTGCTAACGGCATCGATGCCGGCCTGCAGGGCGCTCGAGCAATCGGGTCGGGCATTTCGCAGTCCAATGACCTGGTTTCTACCGCATCCAGCGGCGTGACCCAGGGCATCGATGCGTTGGGCCAGGGGCTGTCTCTCACTCAGCAGGGCACCTCGGCGCTGTCTTTGGGCACGTCTGCCCTGGCGGCCGCCACGCCTGCGCTCGCCGAGGGCATCGATCAACTCGACCAGGGCGCGCAGAGCCTTGCCACGGGCGTTTCGGCCTACGTGAGCGGTGCGAGCGTTTTGGCGCAAAGCCTGCCGGCGTTCACGCAGGGCATTTCCACGGTTGCATCCAGCACGGGTGCACTCGTGAGCGGAGCCGACGCGCTCGCCCAGGCATCAGGCCAGATGGGCGAGGGCATGACCATGGTGGCCGAAAGCAATCAGTCGCTTGCCGACCAGCTTTCCGAAGACTCCGAGGGTCTGCGCATGCCCAAGGCTGAAATCGAGGACAAGGCCGACATGATGTCGGAGCCCGTGGAGCTTTCCGAGTCGTATTACACGCATGTGAACAGCTTCGCCGCGGGCCTCGCGCCATACTTCCTGGCAATCGGCCTGTGGATTGGCTGCCTTGCTGCAAGTTTCGCGCTGCGCCCGTTCGACAAGCGACTCTCCGCGTCGGGCGCCAATCCTGTTGCGACGGCGTTCGCGGGTTTCGTCCCCTTTGCCCTGATCGCTGCGGCGCAGGCCGTCATCATGATGCTGGTGCTCCAGTTCGTGCTGGGCATGCAGGTGGAAAACGTGCCGCAGTTCTATGCGTTTGGGCTGCTTGTTGCGTTGGTGTTTGCCGCCATCGCGCAGCTGCTCTCTGCGGCGTTTGGCTTGGGCGGTCGCCTTACGTCCATCGTCTTGCTCATGCTGCAGGCGGCATGTGTGTCGGGTGTGTTCCCTGTTGAAACCATGGGTGGACTCTTCCAGGCGTTTTGCTCGATTCTTCCCATGACGTATGCGGTCGAAGGTATGCGTCAAATCATGACGGGCATCGGATTCAACGTGGCGCTGAGCAGCGCGGTCGTGCTTGCGGTGTTTCTGGTCGCATGTTTCGCCCTCACGGCGCTTGCTATATGGCGCAAACGCATGGTGCGCATGACCGACCTGCATCCAGCGCTCCGTGCGGTGTAGCTGTGGCCGATTTTCTGGATAATCGGAACAAATAATTAGCGGAATGTGCCCCATGGATGTCTTTCTACAGGGCACATCTCAATTTCGGTCAAAAAATCGAGAATCTTTGTGCCCATTGGGGCGATTTTGCCGTTCGCGGGCTTCGAAGAAAAAACTCACCTGGGATTATGTTGGCGCAAGGCCGCCTAATCCCTTGTTTTGACGCCGAGAGCCACAAAGATTCTCGATTTTTAGACCGATTTTCGGAATCGCCTAGTATTAGAGGCCATATCGGGGCGTCAAAACGCGTCAATCGCGCCTCCGACCTACCTGTTAGGCGCGTGTGCGTACCGTCCGGCGCGCCGTTAACTCTCCCTTTATATAGCAGCGATACAATTCACGGGTTTTTGGTTCGCTGCTTTCTGATGCTGGTCGCGCACGCGCTCGGTGTTCGTCTTGGGCGAACCCAGGGAGCCGAATAAGGCATGCACGCTTTGAACGATAGGGAGGGTGCGAACATGTGCGGAATCGTCGGATACACCGGAACGCTCCAGGTGAAAGATATCTTGCTGCGTGGACTCAAGCGCATGGAATACCGCGGCTACGACTCGGCGGGTATCGCCGTGCAAACCGCCGAGGGCATCAACGTCAAGCATAAGGTGGGCAAGGTTGCCGCGCTCGCGAACATGGTGGACTCCATGAGCATCGAGGGCACGTGCGGCATCGGGCACACGCGCTGGGCCACCCACGGCAAACCGAGCGAGCGCAACGCGCACCCGCACACCGCCTGCGCAAACCATATCGTCGTGGTGCACAACGGCATCATCGAGAACTTCGCCAGTCTGCGCGAGGAGCTGGAGGGCCGTGGCCACGTGTTCTCCAGCGAAACCGACACCGAGGTGGCGGCGCACCTGATCGAGGAGGCCTATGACGGCGACCTGCTGACCGCCGTGCGCGCGGCGTGCAATCGCCTTGCCGGTGCGTATGCCATCGCTGCCATCTGCGAGTCCGAGCCCGGCGTGATCGTGTGCGCCCGCAAGGATTCGCCCATCGTGGTGGGCCAGGGCAAAACCGGGGCGCTCGTGGCCAGCGACATCGTGGCGCTCATCGACGAGACGCGCGATGTAGTGGTGCTCGAGGACGACACTTTCGCCAAGCTGACCTGCGACGCTGCCACGGGCGAGACGTCCATTGAGTACGTGGACATGGAGGGAAACGCCATCCAGCCCGAGGTCACGCATGTGGACTGGGATATCGACGCCGCCGAGAAGGGCGGCTTCCCCGACTTCATGCTGAAGGAAATCTACGAGGAGCCCCGCACCATCCGCGACACGCTGGCCGGCCGCATGGTGAACGGGCATCTGCAGTTCGACGAGCTGGCGCTCAACTACGACGAGCTTGCCGCCATCGACCGCGTGTACATCATCGCTTGCGGCACCAGCTACCACGCCGGGCTCATCGCAAAGAACCTCATCGAGGCGTGGAGCCGTATCCCCTGCGAGGTGGAGGTTGCCAGCGAGTTCCGCTATCGCAACCCCATCGTCACGCCGTCCACCCTGGTGGTGGCCGTGTCACAGTCGGGCGAGACGGCCGACACGCTTGCCGCCATCCGCGACGCGCGCATCAAGGGCGCCAAGGTGTTCGGCATCACCAACGTAGTGGGCAGCCCCGTGGCGCGCGAGAGCGACGGCGTGATTTACATCAAGGCCAATAAGGAAATCGCCGTGGCGGCTACCAAGAGTTTCTTGGGCCAGGTGGCGGCGCTCACGCTTCTGGCGATGCTTCTGGGCCAGCTGCGCGGCGGTCTCACCACGGCGCAGATTCGCATGCTGTTCCGCGAGATGGCTGACACCGCCCAGCAAATCGAGCAGATTCTGGCTGACACAAGCGCCATCGAAGAGGCGGCGCTCGCCTGCAAGGATGCGCAGAACGCCCTGTTCATCGGACGTGGCATCGGCTCAACCATCTGCTACGAGGGAGCGCTCAAGCTCAAAGAGATCAGCTACCTGCATGCCGAGGCTTATGCTGCCGGCGAAATGAAGCATGGGCCCATTGCGCTGATCGACGACGGTTTCCCGGTCATTGCCGTGGCGACCGAAAGCCCTGTGTACGACAAGCTGGTCTCGAACTTGAAGGAGTGCGAAGCCCGCGGTGCGCTCATCGTCGCCATTGCGACGGAAGGGGACGAAGAGATCAAAAAGATCGCCCGGCATGTCATCTACGTTCCCAAAGTGCGCGACTGTTTCACGCCCATTACCGCAAGCGTTCCCTTGCAGCTGTTCGCCCGCGCTATCGCACTTTTGCGCGGATGCGACGTCGACCAGCCGCGCAACCTCGCGAAAAGCGTCACGGTCGAGTAGCGGTCCTGTCGGCTCCTGTCGCCAGAATCGTTCAACGTCGCACCGCATGAGAAAAGGGGTCAGTCACTTTGTCTCGTTTCCACGTCCTACAGACAGGGTTGGTCGAATG